>JADMIM010000043.1 GCA_015478585.1 Thermaceae bacterium
TTGTAGGTCAGTACGGCAGAAGTGCTGCTATAGGTAGTTGGATTGCCACTGCCCAGGTCGAGGGCATGCACCGTGACTACACTGTCGCCGCGCAGCGTGAACAAAAGCCGTCCATCGGGCGCGAAGCGCATAGACCAGGGAGTATCCAAACCGGTGATGATGGTTTGGGTCTTGAAAGCTGTAGGGGGTGGATTAGTTCCAGAAGCCAAGGTGGAAAAAGTCTGCACTACCCCACTGCTGCGCAGGGAGCCGTTGGCAGCGCTGAGGCGATAGGTATAGCTGGTACTAGCACTCAGTGCGGTATCGGTATAGGTGGTGCTGCTCGGGCTGGCGATCTGCCCATACGCACTCGTGCCAGTTTTGCGCTCGAGGACGTAGCCCGTGGCCCCGCTCACGGCATCCCAAGCCAGGATGAAGCTGCTGTTGGTAACGTTGGTGGTACGGAAATTAGAGGGGTTGGTGGGTGGGGTGGTAATTGCTGTTTTGCTCTGGCAACCCACCAATCCCAAAATAAACACAGCTATCAAGACTCGGTTCATCTAACCTCCATGAAGGGCAACTTGCCCACACTCGTTCAAAACTTATGCGAGCTTTCTTAAAGCAAGCTGAGTTAACTCCTCGAGATTCTAAATGTAAGCTTCATCTGAAGCGGCTCCCTCGAGCCTGGGTGGTTGGATTTCATTTGCCTGCACAGCCCTGGCATACAGTGACGTATGAAACAGCGCAAACTGGGCAACTTGCAGGTTTCCGAAATCGGTCTGGGCACCATGGGGATGTCGGAGTTTTATGGTCAGGCCGACGAGCGTGAAAGCATCGCCACTATTCACCGAGCCATCCAACTGGGGGTCAATTTTCTCGATACCGCCGATATATATGGTCGTGGTCACAACGAGCAACTGGTGGGCCGGGCCATCCAAGGGATACGCCAGCAAGTGGTGCTGGCCACCAAATTTGGCATCCTGCGTACCGACGACCCCGAGTTTCGCGGCATCAGTGGTCGCCCTGAGTATGTCAGGGCGGCTTGCGAGGCCAGCTTGAAGCGGCTGGGAACCGACTACATTGACCTTTACTATCAACACCGCGTAGACCTCGAGACCCCCATCGAGGAAACCGTGGGCGCGATGGCCGAACTGGTCAAGGAGGGCAAAGTGCGTTACCTGGGCCTTTCCGAAGCCTCGGCCCAGACCATGCGTAAGGCCCAGGCAGTTCACCCTATCAGTGCCTTGCAATCCGAATATAGCCTGTGGAGCCGCGATGTAGAGGACGAAATTATGCCCACCTGCCGTGAGCTGGGCATTGGTTTTGTGGCTTATAGCCCGCTGGGGCGAGGGTTTCTGTCGGGCCAGTTTAGAAGCCCCCAGGACTTCGCGGCCGACGATTTTCGCCGCCATAATCCCCGCTTCCAGGGAGAGAATTTCTACAAAAACCTCGAGCTGGTCAAAAAAGTCGAGGAAATTGCAACCCAAAAAAACTGCTCGCCCTCCCAACTGGCCCTGGCTTGGGTGTTGGCCCAGGGTAAGGACATCGTGCCCATTCCTGGAACCAAGAGGGTCAAATACCTCGAGGAAAACCTGGGGGCAGTTAGCATCGAACTCACCCCCCAAGACCTGGCCCATATCGAGGCCGCGTTTCCCAAGGGGGCAGTTGTTGGAGACCGCTATCCCGACATGCGGACAGTTAACCGCTAGAGCGGTTTTCGGAAAGAATCCTGGGGTAGCCTGGGCCTATTTACTGGGCCCGTCTATCGCGGTTTCCGCTATTTTGGCCGCTACTCTAGCGACCAAAAATGAGCTGAGTACGGTCTTTCTAGCGGAGTAGACTGCCGTTTTCTTTCTGAAAACCGCTCTAAAGCAGAGAACCGCGATAACGCCGGTCTGGAGTAGGGGAGGGGTCAACTTTTGATTGTTGGGGTTTTGTTACATGACTTCCAGCAGGGCAAACTTCAGATAGTAAGTTTCTGGTACGTTGAGTAAAACCGGGTGATCCCAGCCCTGGGTGCGCTTTTCGATAATATGTACCGTGCGGTGTGCGTCGGCGGCAGCTTCGTAGAGCATCTGATAGAACAGGGACTCGCTGAGGTGGTGGCTGCACGAGGCAGTTGCCAGAATTCCGCCCACCGGCAAAAGTTTCATGGCCCGCAGGTTGAGTTCTTTGTAGGCCGCATAGGCCTTTTCCAAGTCGCGCTTGTTCTTGGCCAGTGCAGGGGGGTCGAGCACAATCAGGTCGTACTGGGCGCGGCGCTTTTCCTCTGCCCGCAGGAACTCAAACGCGTTGGCCTCTTGGGTTTGGATATCGGAAAACTTGTTGCTGCTGGCGTTTTGTGTGGCCCGCTCGAGGGCCGCAGCCGAACTATCTACCGCGATTACCCGCTCGAAGTTCGGGGCCAGGTGCAGGGCAAACGAGCCGTGATAACTGAACACATCGAGCGCGGTTTTTCCCCTGAACTCGCGCAGCCGCATGCGGTTGTCGCGCTGGTCAATAAAGGCTCCGGTTTTCTGGCCTTCGCGCAAATCCACCCGGTAGCGGATATCGCCCTCCTGGACATAGACCGTTTGGGGAACCTGACCATATAAGGGCTTAACCTCGAGGGCCAAACCTTCTAAGCCCCGGCTTTTCTGATCGTTTTTTGCCAGCAGGCTCTGGAGCGGAATCTCGGCTTGGATGACCTCCAGTAGCGCTCCCGTTAGCGGTTCTAGCGCCGCCGAGCCCACCTGCAAAACCCCATGTCCAGCGTAATAATCCAGCACCAAAGCTGGAACCAAATCCCCCTCGGCGTGAACCAGGCGATAGCCCCCCTGGGGGTTGGCCTGGATAGCTGCCTTGCGCCGCCACAGTGCTTTGCGGAGGTTCTCCAGCAATACAGGCAGGGGCTCTCCCGCCGCGAAGCCAAAGGCTCGCACGGTAATTTCTGAATCCGGGTTGTAGAGTGCGAGGGCCAGAACCCCCTTGCTGGATTGAACCGGGTACAAACCGGGAGTCTGTGGGCCATTCAATACATCGCTCTTGTATACCCAAGGATGACGGGCCAACAAGCGTGCTGCGCCTTTGGAACTAACTCTAACCATCCTTGGGAGTGTACTGCAACTCGCGCTGAGCCCCAACTTTTAGCGATTTTTGGAAGGGTCAATCGGGGGTTTTGGTGGGTGTTGTTACAAAGCCTGCGGGTTAATATGTAACAATTGTTACAGGTAAAAACTATGTTGGAACCGAAGCTTTTCCACTGCGAGAGGGCGAATCCGACCCCATCTCGAGGCATGATTTTACGATTTGAAGGGGGTGTGAGTGGCGGGGTCTGTGGGGTTGAACAAAATGCGCATAGAATCGGCTATTGTATGTTGGTTCGGCGTTGACTTTAGCTCTCACGAATCGGTATGATTCTTGGGGCAGTTTTTTGCGTAAGTTTTCACTTGCGTTTGGCTCGAGTCAACAGGGCAAATACCCTGAAGCAGGGGAAGGGGGGAATGTGGCGGGTTCGGGATTGATCAAAAGTCTGGCAGAGCGTGAACAGGTGCTGACCAAACAACTCCAAGATGCGCGGCTGGCCGGCGAGGCCAAGGTCAGGGAAGCCGAAGCGAGAGCTGCAGCAGTGCAGGCCGAGGCTGAACAGGCCATCCGAGACATGGAGGTCAGGTGGCGAGCGCAAACCGCGCAAGCCGTAGTCAAAATCGAAGCTGACTCCAAGGCCAAAGCCCAAGCCGAGGGCCAGAATATTGTGGAGGCAGCCGCTTCCAAGATTGCGGGTGCGGTGCAGGAAGTGCTGAAAGAGGTGCTTCCTTGAGGGAGGTGGGGTCTTGGTCGCGCCGGTAGAAAAGCTCATTGTGGTTGGCCCCAAGCGGCTCGCTAGAGAACTTCTGGCCGAGCTACAGCGAGCAGGGGTGGTTCACCTCGACCCCCTGCGCCCAGAGGAACTCAGCGAGTATCGCCTCAATCCTGGCGAGGAAGCCGAACTGCGCCGCTGGGACTCAGTAGTCAGCCAGGCTGAACAATCCCTGGGTGTGATGGGCAAAGCGGTGATGCCCAGCGCCAGGCCCTTCGTGGGTTCGCTGGACGAAGCCGATGCTTCTGTCAAGCCCCTCAGCAGTCGAGCCGAGGTGCTGGGCAAAGAGCGGGCTGCGCTGGAAGAAGAAATTCAGGCCGCCACGCTATTTGGTAAGCCAGCAGACAAGCTGGCGGGCCTGGCCCACGGCTTGGATGCTAGCCCACGGCTGGCGGTCATTCCCTTCTTGCTGAGCAGAGCCGAGGAGCTAGGGCCAGTACGCGAGGCGCTTCAGCAGGCTCTGCCGGAGCGCTTCGAGCTGGATAGCGATGCCTTGGACAATCAGGTCGCGGTGGTAGTGGTGGTCAAGCGCAGCGACCTCGAGACCGCCCGCAGCACCCTTTCCCGGCTGGGATTGGCCGAGCTGCGCTTCCCTGGCCCCTTCGCCGCCCTGTCGCTGACCCAGGCCGCAGCCCGCATGAAAGAGCGGGCCAAGCTGGCCCCCGAAGAGTTGGTGGGCATCCGTGACGAGGTGAGCAAGCTGGCCCAGAGCAGTGCCGAATCGCTACAGGGCTTGTGGATCAGGGCCAAAGATGAGTCGGCCCGCTACAAGGCCACCACCGATTTGGCGGCGGGTAAATACGGGGCGGCCTTGATGGGCTGGGTGCCGCAGAGATCTAAGGCCCAAGTGGAAGAAGCCCTCTCGAGGCTCAAGGGACAGATTGTCTATACCTTCGAGCCAGTAGACGAGCACCACGAGGCCGATCAGGCCCCTGTGACCCTAGAAAACCCAGCTTGGGCCAGGCCCTTCGAGTTGCTGCACGGTTTTCTCAATACCCCCCGCTACGGTGGCTACGACCCCACCTTGATGATTGCCATCTTCTTCCCGATTTTCTTCGGGATGATCGTGGGGGATATTGGTATGGGCATCCTCTTCGGGCTGGTGGCCTGGTGGCTGGGCAACCTCTCGAGGGCGGGCCAGACCCTCAACATTGGCTTTCTGGGGGCTAGTCTCGATCCCAAGACCGAGGGTATGGTGAGCCGGGTGCTGTGGTGGATGACCTTCTGGGCCATTCTTTGGGGCTTTATCTTCGGGGAGTTCTTTGGAACCTTCGCCGAACGCCTGCATATTTTCTACGATCCCCACCACGCCGAAGGTGGCGGCCTGATTCCTATCCTGATCAATCGCCTGGACTTCGAGCGCACCTCCAATTTCTTAATCGTGCTGTGTCTGGCCTTTGGCATCTTCCAGGTGCTCTACGCCTTTATCGTCAAGGCTTACTATGCCTGGAAACACCATTCCCAACTGCACCTCTGGGAAGGTCTGGGTTATCTGGCAGGTCTGACCGGCCTGGTGGCCTTTGCCTATAGCTTCCAGACTGGCAAGGCAGGTGCCATCACAACGCCTATCCTGATTATTGGCCTGTTGATCTTCGTGGTGGGGATGGTGCTGGCCCGGCAGCCACTGATGATTGCCGAGCTACCGGGCAAGGGCGGGCAAATCCTCAGCTATATCCGTATTTATGCGGTGGGCGTGGCGGGGGCGGTGCTCTTCGACCTCGCCAACCAAGTCGGCTTCGGCCTCTCAGCCAAGCTCGGCTTCGTGGGCATCCTGATTGGACTGGTGCTGGGTATCGTCTTGCTGCTTTTTATCGTCGCTGTGACCATACTGGGCCACGTGCTCCAACCCATCCGTTTGTTATGGATCGAGTTTGCTACCAATTTTGGTTTTTTCGAGGAGAGCGGAAGGCCCTATCGCCCCTTCAAGAGTGTGCGGGGAGAGCAAAGTCCGTGATAAAGGATGAAGGATAAAGGCAAAAACTCAAACCCTTTATCCTTCATCTTTCAACCTTCATCCACAAAGTGCGGACGCACGTTGGAACAATGTCAAAGGAGAGAAGCATGAAGATTGAGAAGGTGCTCAAGTTCGTTTCGCTGCTGGCTATGACAATTTTTGGCGCGGTGGCCTTTGCTCAGGACGCGGCGGCAACCGGGGGGTCTAACTTCGGCGCGATTGGCAAAGGCTTAGCCTTAGGTCTGGGTGCGCTCGGTACGGGCGTGGCCCAGTCCGCCATCGGTGCGGCAGCGCTGGGAGCGGTGGTGGAAGACCGGCGCAACATCGGTTTCGCCTTCATCTTTTTCCTGCTACCGGAAACCCTGGTCATCTTCGGCTTCGTAGGCTTCTTCCTCATCAAGTAGGGATGGGGTATGTCTAAACTCGAGGATATCCTTCAACAAGAAATCACCTCCGAAATCAGCGCCCTGAGCGCCGAAGCCGAGGCCAGGGCCAAGTCTATCTCGGACGCGGCCATGCAAAGGGCCGAAGCCCTCAAGGCGGCGCGGCAAAAAGCCCTCGAGACCGAGCAGGCAGCGGCTGTACGCCGGGCCGAGAGTGCAGGTGAACTTGTAGTTAATCAAGCTCGCATCTCTGCACGAGGCCAAGCCGTGAGCCAGGTCAAAGGTGAGGTGCTACAAGCCCTGCAAAACCTGGCCTCCCAGGCGACTTTCGGTGACACCCTCAAGAAACTGGCTGACGAGGCCCTGGAGGGCATCGGCAAGGCTGAATCCGTCGTCGTCAACCCGGCGCACGCCAAGTTGCTAGAGGCTTGGGCCAAGGAGAAGGGTCTCAAGCTGACCACCGACCCCAGGGTGAACTACGGGGTGAAGCTGGTGGCCGAGGGGGGCAAAGCCCAGGTACAAAACACCCTCACTGACCGCCTCGAGCGCGCCTGGGACTCTCTTTCGGCTAAAGCCGCGAAAGCGATTTGGGGGTAGGCATGGCTGGAAATGGCTTCGCTTACCTCAACGCAAGGGTGCGCTCCCGGCGGAGCCAAGTGGTGCCGGAGTCGTTTTTTCAGCAGGCCCTGAGCCAGCCCTTCTCCGACTTCGTGCGGAGCTTGAGCGACACCGTATATGGCCCTGATTTGGTGGGCGACGGCCTGCCTGATGTAGACCGGGCTGTGGCAGGCCACATGGCCCGAATGGTGGGCGATTTACCGGGCTTGGTGACGGGCAATATCCGCGAGGCGGTGGCCCTGCTGCTGCTCCAGAGCGACCTGACCAACCTCAAGACCATTTTGCGGGGCAAGGCGGCGGGGCAAAGCCCTGAGGAAATCAAGAGCCGCTTGGTGGGGGGAACCCTGCCCGAAGTGCTGATTAACGCCATGCTGCAAGCCCCAGATGCTTCGAGTATTGCCCAGGTATTGCAAGTTCCTACCAATCCGCTTGCAAAAGCCCTGCGCAGTGCGGTGGTCGGCAGCCCCGATCCGTTGGCGCTGGAAGTTTCTCTAGACCGCCAGTTCTACGCCTACAGCCTCGAGAAGGCCAGAGCTTTGCGCGAACCCTCGCTGGCAGCGTATTTCTCGCTGCAAGTGGACACCACCAACCTCTCCACTGCGCTCAAGCTACAAGCGATGGGAGCCCAGGCCAGCGAAGCTTACTTCGTGCCTGGTGGCAGCATCGTCAGCCAGGCCTTGTTCAACCGCATTGCCTCGGGCGACTTGGCGGCCATGGAAGCCCTCAACGGCACCCCGCTGGCGACGGCCTCGAGTGCGCGCACTTTAGGCGACTTAGAGCGGGCCTTGCGCCAGATTCTCTTGGAGAAAGCCCGCCAGGGCGGCAAGGACGCTTTGGGCGCAGGACTCGTACTGGACTACATTCGCCGCAAAGAATGGGAAGGCTCTCGCATTCGACTGCTGGCCCGGCGGGCCTACTTTAATTTGCCTGCCGATGCCGTTGCCAAGGAGGTGGCCGTATGAAAATTGGTGTCCTGACCGATGCCGAAACCGCTTCGGGCTACCGTCTGGCAGGTCTCGAGGCCATCACTTCGGCCCCAACCGAGGCTGCCTATCATTTAGCCGAGATGATTCAGTCCAACCAATACGCCCTAATTGCCGTTGACGAAAGCCTGCTTTCTGACCCCAACAAGGCGGCCGAGCGGGTGATGCGTGGACGTAGTGCCCCAGTGCTGCTCACGCTGCCCAACCTGCTCGCAGCCTTTAGTGGCGGGGGGGATGCCAAGGTCTACATGCGCCAACTGGTGCGGGAGACGATAGGCTTCGACATCAAGCTGTAAAAGGGAAGGTCGAAAGGTGAAAAGGTCAAAAGGCGAAAAGTAAAATCAGGAAGGTTACTTTTAACCTTTTCCCCTTTTTAACTTTTTACCCCTAGCCTTGAAACCCCCACAAATAAGGAGGAAAACAGTGGGAGTCGTCAAAAAAATCGCAGGCCCAGCAGTGATTGCCGAGAACCTCGCCGATGCCAAGATGTTCGACATCGTGCGCGTTGGCAACGAGAAACTCGTGGGTGAAATCATCCGTCTGGACGGAGAGACCTGCTTCGTGCAGGTCTACGAGGATACCAACGGCCTCATCGTGGGCGAGCCGATCATCACCACCAAACTGCCCCTGGCTGTCGAGTTGGGGCCGGGGATGCTCAACGGTATCTTCGACGGGATTCAGCGCCCCCTGGACAAAATCCGCGAGGCTTCGGGGATGTACATCTCGAGGGGCATCGAGGTTTCTTCACTCGACCGCAAAAAGAAGTGGGCCTTCACCCCCATGAAAAAGGCCGGGGATACGGTGAAGGGCGGGGACGTGCTCGGCACGGTTCCCGAGTTCAGCTTCACCCACAAGATTCTGGTTCCGCCCGACCAGGGCGGCAAGCTCAAAAGCGTGGCGGCAGCCGGTGAGTACACCATTGACGACACGGTTGCCGAGCTCGAGGACGGCACCAAGCTGCGCCTGGCCCACTTCTGGCCGGTGCGCAAGGCCCGGCCCATCACCCGCAAGCTCGATCCCAACGAGCCTTTTCTGACCGGTATGCGCATCCTGGACGTGCTTTTCCCGCTCACCGCAGGCGGCACGGCAGCGATTCCGGGGCCGTTCGGCTCGGGCAAAACCGTGACCCAGCAGAGCATCGCCAAGTTTGGTGATGCCGATATCGTGGTCTACGTAGGCTGTGGCGAGCGCGGCAACGAGATGACCGATGTGCTGGTGGAGTTCCCCGAGTTGGAAGACCCCAAGACTGGCAAGCCCCTGATGGAGCGCACCATTCTGATCGCCAACACCTCGAATATGCCGGTGGCAGCGCGTGAAGCTTCGCTCTACACCGGCGTAACCATCGCCGAATACTTCCGTGACCAAGGCTACAAGGTCTCGCTGATGGCTGACTCGACTAGCCGCTGGGCCGAAGCCTTGCGCGAGATTGCCTCTCGCCTGGAGGAGATGCCCGCCGAAGAAGGTTATCCGCCTTATCTTTCCTCGCGTCTTTCGGCCTTCTACGAACGAAGCGGTAAGGTCACGACCCTGGCGGGCGACCAGGGTGCGGTCTCGGTGATCGGGGCGGTTTCCCCGGCAGGTGGTGACTTTTCCGAGCCCGTCACCCAGGCCACCCTGCGTATTACTGGCGGGTTCTGGGCGCTCGACGCGCAGCTCGCTCGAGCCCGTCACTTTCCGGCCATCAACTGGGCGCGTTCGTACTCGCTTTTTCTGGGGATTTTAGAGTCCTGGTATCGCGCCAACATTGCCCCCGACTACCCCGAGCTGCGTACCCAGCTCATCACCCTCTTGCAGCGTGAGGCCGACTTGCAACAAGTGGTGCAATTGGTCGGCCCCGACGCGCTTCAGGATGCCGAACGTCTGTCGCTGGAAATCGGGCGCATCGCCCGTGAAGATTTCCTCCAGCAAAACGGCTATGACAAGGTGGATGCCAACTGCTCGATGCCCAAAGCCTATGGCATGATGCAGATGATCGTGGCGATGTACAAGCGCGGGGAAGAAGCGCTCGCCAAAGGTGCCAGCATCAGCGACTTCCTGGGCGACCCGGTGATTGAGAAGATGGGCCGCACCCGCTACGTGCCCGAGGCCGAGTTCCCGCAGTACAAAGCCGAGTTCGATGCCCAGATCAAGAATGCGTTCATGGGCGGAGTGAAGGCGTAAAGATGTCTAAGGTCAAAAGTCGAAGGTCAGAACCACGATCTTAGACCTTCGATACCTCCAAAGGAGGTAAGGAATGCTAAAAAAAGAATATAACGCCGTCACCTACGTCTCGGGGCCGCTGCTCTTCCTCGAGGGGGCCAAGGACTTGGCCTACGGTGCAATTGTGAACATTGACGATGGTGGGGGCCGGATGCGTGGGGGGCAGGTTATCGAGGTCTCTGACCAGTACACGGTGCTCCAGGTGTTCGAGGAGACCTCCGGGCTCAACCTCGAGCACACCACCGTCAGCCTGGTCGAGGATGTGGCTCGCCTCGGGGTGAGCAAAGAGATGGTCGGACGCGCCTTCAACGGCATTGGTCGCCCGATTGACGGCTTGCCGCCTGTAGTGGCTGAGAAGCGCCTGGCAATCAACGGGGCTCCGATTAACCCCGTGGCCCGTGAAAAACCCGAGGAGTTCATCCAGACCGGGGTTTCCGCGATTGATGTCAACATCACCTTGGTGCGCGGTCAGAAGCTGCCGATTTTCTCCGGCTCGGGCCTTCCGCACAACGAACTCGCGGCCCAGATTGCCCGTCAGTCCAAGGTGTTGGGTGAGGGTGAGGGCTTCGCAGTGGTCTTCGCGGCGATGGGCATCACCCAGCGCGAGGTCTCGTACTTTTTGCAGGAGTTTGAGCGTACTGGGGCTTTGAGCCGCTCGGTGCTTTTTCTCAACAAAGCCGATGACCCCACCGTGGAGCGCCTGCTGACCCCGCGCATGGCCCTCACTGCCGCCGAGTACCTGGCCTTCGAGCACGACTACCACGTGCTGGTTATCCTCACTGACTTGACCAACTACTGCGAGGCTCTGCGTGAAATCGGCGGGGCTCGAGAGGAAATCCCCGGTCGGCGGGGCTACCCCGGCTACATGTACACCGACCTGGCCTCGCTGTACGAGCGGGCCGGTGTGGTACACGGTAAAAAGGGTTCGGTCACGCAAATCCCGATTCTCTCGATGCCCGGCGACGACATCACCCACCCCATCCCCGACCTCACCGGCTACATTACCGAGGGCCAGATTTTCATCGCCCGCGATCTAGCCCAGCAGGGCATCTTCCCGCCCATCAACGTGCAGCCCAGCCTGTCGCGTCTGATGAACAACGGCATCGGTAAGGGCAAAACCCGCCCCGACCACAAGGAACTGGCCGACCAGCTCTTCAGCAGCTACGCACGGGGCATCAACCTGCGCCGCCTGGTCGCCATCACCGGCGAGGATGCCCTCACCGAGACCGATAAGAAATACCTGCGCTTCGCTGATAACTTCGAGAAGCGCTTCATCAACCAGGGCCAGAACGAGCGCAGCATCGAGGAGAGTCTGAACATCGGCTGGGCGCTGCTCTCCGACTTCCCCACCTCCGAGCTTAAGCGCATCCGCAAGGAATACATTGACACCTATCACCAGAAGACCGGCAAGCTCGAAGAGCTGGTGGGAGCGTAGGGATGCTAGACGCTAAACGCAAGACGCAAGACGCTAAAAACAAGGGCGTTTTGCGTTCAGCGTTTTGCGTTTGGCGCACCGGAGGTGCCCATGGCTGAACAAGTCTCACCCACCCGCTCCACCCTGCTTGCCAAGCGCGACCAGCGCCGTTTGGCAATTCAGGGGGCCGACCTTTTGAAGAACAAGCGCGACGCGCTGATCGCTGAATTCTTTGCCTTAGTGCAGAGCTCCTTGAAGGCCAGGGAAGCCCTCGGAAACGCTGCCAAAGATGCCTACTTTAGCCTGCTGATCGCCAAAGCCTTCGACACCCCCGAGGCGGTGGAGTCGCTCTCGAGCACCCCCATCGAAGTAGGGATACAAGTCGAGAGCCTCTATGGGGTCAAGGTTCCCAAAATCAACGCGCCCCAGTCGAACGGCTCGCTTTCTTTCAGCCCGATTGCGGTGGGGGCCAAGACCTTGGAGGCGGCCACTGCCTTCCGCGCCATGGCCGACGCAATTATGGCCGTTGCCAACACCGAAAACCGCCTACGGCGTATTGGCGAAGAAATCAAGAAGACCAATCGCCGGGTGAACGCCTTGGAGCAAATCTCTATTCCCGAGATCAACGAACAGATCAAGTTTGTCTCGGACACCCTCGATCAGCGGGCTTTGGAGGAAGTCACCACCCTCAAGCGCATCAAGGCCAAGATCGAGATGCGCGATGCTGAAGAATCAGGGGTAATATCGGCGGCGCTCGAGAAGGGCGCAGGGCTGTAAAGCTCAATCCGCGACACTGAACCCCGCCACCGGGCGGGGTTTTATACTTTGGCCTGATGAGCCGTTTCACGATTCTTCACACCAACGATATCCACGGCAGAGTTGAAGGATTGGCCCGGATTGCCACGCTGGTCGAGCAAATTTGTGAAGGCTCGAGCCAGCCGGTGCTTTACTTCGACGCTGGCGATGTAGAGGAGAGCAGCAGGCCCATCAGCCGCTACACCAAGGGAACCGCGATGCACCGTCTACTAGACGCGGTGGGCTGCGACCTTGGCGCGGTGGGGAACGGTGGGTTTCTGAGTTACGGGCCGCAAGTTCTGGCACGGTATGCCGAGGCGATTCAGCACCCACTGGTGCTGGCAAACTTGCGTAGGGCAGATGGTTCGGTGAATCAGGGTGTACAGCCCGCGGTGCTGCTCGAGGTTGCCGGTAGAAAGCTTGGTGTCATTGGTCTGACAGATCCTTTCAAGGAGTATGAGGTTTGCTTCGGCCTCAAAGCTTTAGACCCTGTACCGCTCATTAAGAAACTCGCTGCGGAGCTTCGCTCTCGAGGAGCGGGCGCGATGATACTTCTGTCCCACATGGGCTTCGCGCACGAAAGCAAGATCGACGATAGAGAACTGGCGATGGGGCTAGACGGGGAAATCGGCCTCATCATCGGAGCCCACACCCACGACCTTTTGCCCGCTGGAGAGCGAGTCGGCTCGGTCTGGATTGCCCAAGCCGGGAGCTATGCCGAGCATTTGGGCCGAATCGAACTCGAGTGGATCGAAAACCGGCTCGAGGTGCGTAGCATCGAGACTATTCCCGTTCCCGAGGACGTTCCTCAGTCGCCCAAAGTGCTCGCCGAACTCGAGGTCATCGAGCGGGAAGTGGACGAGTACCTGAGCGAACCCATCACCGAACTGCCTGCTCGCTTCGATTACGCCAGTGACCGGGAGTGCGCTAGCGCCAACCTGATGGCCGATATGCTACGCCAGCGCCTGAATACCGAAGTGGGACTGGTAACGGCAGGAGCTGCCTTCGCGGGATCGTTGCCGGGCGGTTTGCTAACCCGTGGACGGCTGCTCGAGGTGTGCTATGCCCCTTGTAACCCCACCACTATTGACATGAAGGGTTGGATGCTCGAGGCATTGATTCATAAAGGGCTGGAGCCAGAGTTCGCCAGTGAAAAGCCCAATCCTCTGCGGGGTATTCCTAGAGGGCTGATGCACCTGAGCGGAGCGCGAGTAGCGGACGGGAAAATTTGGGTGGGGGAGACTTTCTTAGACCCGGAGCGAACTTACAAAATAGCAGGCAGCGACTGGGAACTCCAGCCTTACGGCGGATATGTGCAGAAGGATTGGAACTTGCAGCCCAACTTTGAAGTGCCCACCATTTTGGCAGAAGCGCTCGAGGAATACCTCACACAAAAGCGTGACCTAAAGCCGGAAACAGGGCGGCTCGGATAAAACCTTTTTCCCCCAGACCACTTTGTTTGTATGAGCCTCGAGCCCCTCTCACCTCCGTGCCGAGCTAAAACTCTCGAAACCAGTCCAGCCAGGTCGCGGCGGTCTCGAATAGCTCGTGGTGGGTGAAGGCGTTGGCTGCCGCTTGGCTGGACACGGCTTCTTCGGCATCGCCCAGGTAGTGCCAGGCTTTAGCGATTGCGCTCAGGCAACTCCACTGGCCTTCTTCGTCGCCCACAAAGCGGTAAACCGCAAGCGCTCGGCACAGCAAGGTGATGGCCTCGTGGCCTCCACCCTCATATAAAACCGAAACTCCCCAGATAAATAAGCTCTGTGCCCAGGCATGGTTGTCCCCGCTTTGGCGAGCTAGGTGCTCGGCTTGGCGGGCGGGTATACCTGCTGCATTGGGGTCGTGGCCCAGGGTTTGCCAGGCTTGGGAGAGGAGGGACTCGAGGCGGTGTTTCATAGAGTGAGAGGGTGTGGGTTGAGGGTTAGATAAGGTATTCACAGACAGCTTCACCGTGGGCACAATAGCAGACCCAGATGTAACACCAAGCCTAGATTGAACGATCACGGTTTATGTAACGCTCAGGCGATTCCCATCGGCAAAAATGACCATAAATATCTCGCGCGGCGTTACTCGAGAAGCTGAATGCGCGTAGTCACCAACCAAAAGCTAAAACCGCTGCCAGAAGCTATCGCGGTTCTCTGCTCAGATAGGCACAGTAAATAGGCCCAGGCTACCCCAAGGTTCTTTTCGAAAACCGCTCTAGGAAACAGCAAGATGGTTTTAGCTCTTGGTGTTTTGCGGCTATGCTAAAGCCATGCTGGGCAAGCTAAAAACCCTCCTGGCTGATAAGGTTAGCACTGTCTCCGCCGACCTCGAGAGCCACTCCCACGACGAGAGCTATCCCCTGCACCGCCTGCCTATGGCCGTGGTGTATGCGCAAAGCCTGCTGGATATTCGGCAAACCCTGGCCTGGGCACGAGAAGCCCTGGCCTGGGCACGAGAAGCCCACATCCCGGTGATTCCTTTCGGAGCCGGAACCAGCCTCGAGGGCCATATCGTGCCCCAGACTCCCTGCATCAGCCTCGACCTGAGCCGGATGAACCGGGTGTTGCAGGTTTTGCCCGCAGATTTCTTGGTGGTCGTCGAGCCGGGAGTCAGCCGAGAAGCCCTCAATCTCGCGCTCAAGGGCACGGGGTTGTTTTTTCCAGTAGACCCTGGAGCCAATGCCTCGCTGGGGGGTATGGCCGCGACCAATGCCTCCGGTACGACCACCCTGCGCTACGGCGGGATGCGGCCCAACGTGCTGGCTTTAGAGGTGGTGCTGACTAACGGTGAGGTGCTCGAGCTAGGCCGCCGTACGCGCAAAACCAGCGCAGGCTACGACCTCAAAGACCTCTTTATCGGCTCGGAGGGCACTCTGGGAGTCATCACCCAGCTCACCCTGCGGCTGCATCCACTACCTGCCTACGTACACGCACTACGGGTGTTTTTTGCCAGCCTCGAGACCGCTGCCGAGGCGGCTTATGCCCTGTTGGGTTCGGGGCTGCCTCTGGCCCGGCTGGAACTGCTCGACGAGCTTTCGCTAAGAGCCATCAACCGCTATTTGGGGCACGACTACCCCCAGAAGCCCGCTTTATTCGTGGAGTTTCACTCCTCGACTAAAGCTGCTCTGGAAGGGGAGTCTCGAGCCGCCCTGGAGCTAGTCAATGCAGTGGGGGCAATCGCAGTGGACACGGCCATCACCCAGGAGGAGCGCAGCGCCCAGTGGGAGGCCCGCCATCAGCTCTACTGGGCCCTCGTAGCCCAGTATCCGGGCCACCAGTTTATGATTACCGACACCGCCGTACCGATTTCCAGGATGCCCGAGTTGGTGCGCTATGCCCAGGGATTGCTGGGCCAGATGAATCTGGGTGGAAGCATCATCGGACACGTAGGCGACGGCAACTTTCACAGCTTAGTTGCCACCAACGAAACCCGCTACCCCGAGGCCGAGGCGTATGCTATGCGACTGGTGGAAAAGGCCCTCGAGTTGGGCGGAACTTCTACCGGCGAGCACGGGGTGGGGCTGCGCAAGAAGAAATACCTGGCTCCCGAACACGGGGTGGCGCTGGGATGGATGCGCCAAATTAAGCAGCTCTTCGACCCGGAAAACCTGCTCAACCCCGGTAAAATCCTCTAGTGGCTATCTCCTCCTTGCTCTTCGACTTAGATGGAACCCTGCTCGACACCGAACCTGGCATCCTAGGCTGTCTGCGCCACACCATTCAGGCCGCAGGTTTCCCCCTGCCGCCCGAGCAGAAGCTGCGCGAGCAGATTGGCCCACCGCTCGAGCTGGCCTTCCAAAACCTGCTCGGTGCGAATGGCCCGATTTGGGAAGCAGTAGAAATCTATCGGCAGTGCTACGAGCAGCAGGGTCAATTCCAGGCCCAGCCCTACCCCGGAATCCGGTCGGCCCTGCAAACCCTTTCGTCCAGATATCTGCTGCTGGTGGCGACTTCCAAGCGCAAGCAGTTCGCCGATGCGATGCTCGAGCATTTTGCCCTGGCCCCCTATTTCAAAGCCATTTATGGGGTGTTGCCCGACAACCTGTCCGAACCCAAAGCCTCGCTGATTGGGCGTATTCTGCACGACCATACCCTGAGGCCAGAGCACACCGCAATGGTCGGAGACCGGGTGTTTGACCGGGTGGGGGCCGAGGCCAACGGGGTTCACTTTATCGGGGCTTTGTGGGGCTATGGCAACCCGGAAGAACTGGCAGGCGGGGTGCTGTGCAGCCATCCCTCGGAGCTGGCCGCGTTGGTCACCGGGTTGCCAATGAAGTAGCCCATGCCGAAGGATGCCAGGGATAAAACCCCCAGTGCTCAAAGCTAGAACGGTTTTTGAGCTTGCCAGAACCCCTCGAGGTTGCCCTGCCCTAGCCGGTAAGCCGCCTCGGGCAAGCCTTCGGCTACTTCGTGGGCCAGCATTCCCACCCGGCCTAGCAAGTCGCCGGACAGACCGTGCAGATAGACTCCCAGTCGTGCGGCATCCCAGGGCTGTAAACCCCAGGCCAGATAGGCCGCGACAATCCCCGAAAGCACGTCTCCCATGCCCCCAGTTGCCATCGCCGGGTTGCCTGTGGTGTTGACCGCAAGATAGGATGCCCGGTGCTCGGTGCCGGGTGTCGGGGAAAGAGCGATGACGGTAGGGCCACCCTTGAGCACCACGGTCACCCCAGGAAATTGCCGGGCCAAAACCGCAGCGAATAGCAGGGGATTTGCGGCAACTTCCGTGGCGGTTTGGCCCAGCAAGCGTCCCGCTTCGCCGGGGTGCGGGGTGATTACTGTCGGAATAGCGGCCTGCACGTAGGCATCCAGCACGCTGGGGTGCAGGGCATCGGCATCCAGAACCGTCGGGCGATGTAGCTCGAGGGCAGCCAGAGCTGCTTTGGCTCCATCTGGCCCAGTTCCCATCCCCACCGCGACAGCCTCGGCTTTGGCTGATTTCAAATGCTCAAAACTCCAGTTCGGTACGGGCTTGCGAATGGCTTCCAGGGGCGGCTGCACTGGGCTATCGGCGGGATAGGCTACCGTGACCAGACCGGCTCCGGCTCGAGCCGCCCCCAGCGCCGATAGGGTAGGGGCTCCGGTATAGGTGCTGTAGCCTCCCACCACCAAAACCCGCCCCACCGAGCCTTTGTTGGCATCACCCAGTCGTGTTGGCAGCAGATGCTGCATGGTCTTGGGGGTGAGCAACTCGGGCAACTCGGGGTTTTCCAGAGCCAGGGGCGGCATCCCGATAGAGTCCAGCAGAATCTGCCCGCAAGCGGCGCGGCTGGGATAAAACAGGTGTTCGGTTTTGAGTCCGGCGAAGGTCACGGTGAGACTGGCCTGAACGTGGGGCCAGTAGGGTACACCCGAGGGAACGTCCACCGCCACAACGGGCAGCTTCGACTGGTTGATTTTGCCCACCAGCTCGGCCCAGAACCCCTCGAGCACCCCTTTCAACCCCGTGCCAAACAAGCCATCTATCAGCACGCTTCCGGGCTGTGGGTTCCAGACCTCGAGCCCCTTAATCTCGGTTCCTTGGGCTTGCAGTGCGGCTCGAGCCAGTCCTGCGTCGTTCTGCTGATGGTCTGCGGCATAGACTTCGACCTCCCCTCCCGATACTTTTAGCCACCGCGCTGCCACCAAGCCATCTCCGCCGTTGTTGCCCTTGCCGCACAGCACCACCACCCTCCGACCCGGATAGGCCCGCAGGGTAGCTTGGGCCACTGCCCGGCCTGCCGCTTCCATTAACAACAGGCTCGCATAGCCAAGTTTGACCGCTCTCGAGTCCACCTCGCGCATAGCCTGGGCAGTGTAGAGTCTCACTAAGGTTTAGGGTACAAGGTTCATTGGAGAAGAGAAAGTGCAGAGGGCAACAGGGCTAAACGTCGAAAACCGAACGCTAAAAACTTAAGGCAAAACTCAAAATATCAAAGAGCCTTAAAGCTACGCCAGGACGGCGTAATTGGCTCGTCGAAAAACACCGTCCTGGAGGCAAGATGGTTTTGTTGAGGTGGCAATAAGAAAGGGCGCTCTAAATGGCTCCACGGCAAGGTGGAGCCCTCCTGCTTCCTCTGGTCGAGCCGGAGACTCTAGCTCATGGGAACCTGGCGCAGCAAGCGGCCCTCGATGCGGTTGAGGATATCCTCGAGGCTACGCCCAGTGATGGTCAAGCCGTGGTTTTTGAGGCCCACTACGGCCTGGCTGGGGTCGGTGGCCTCGCGCACCTTCTGGGCTACCGCATCGGCGAGTTCGTAGGTTCCGCAGGGGTAGTTGAACTGGGTCGAGGGTGCGCCTTCCATCCAGGCGTGGACGTGGATAATCGCCCCTACTTGGGGGTGCTCGCGGTAAATCATCCAGTGCTCAATGGCATCTACCGAAACCCGGCGGGGCTCTACCCCCGGCGGAACCGAGAGCAGCATGGCATTCTTGGCGATATCGTAGTCCTTGACCAGCAGGATGTCACGTCCCACCTCGCGCAGATTGGCTTTGTTGACCCCGCTGGCCGACATCCAGAAGCGTGTATCGTCTTTGCGGGTCGAGAGGTTGCCATAGGAAAGCCCGCCGATGCCATAAAGCCGCTTGACATGGCGAAAATCCTCGGGGGGCAGGATGTCCTCGAGGGGAAAAGCTGTGGGCAGCAAGTCCCAGTCGGCTAGCTTGCGCCCGGCTGCGGAGATGCTCTGGCTGAGAGCATCCCCCTTCCAGAGTTCGGGCTCGAGGTCGGGGTCGAACTGGTTGGCGACGACCAGCACGCTCGAGGCAATCGGCTCGATGCGCTCGAACAGGCGCTCGGCGAATCTTGGCCCTTCGGGCTCGAAATACTGGCCTAGCTCGAGGGTCAGAAAGTGGGCTCCCACGCCGGAAACATAGACCACCAACATATTCGACAAAGCCCGCACCAGATAGGGGTAAAGCTCGGCGATCAGATTATCAGGAACCTTGGGTAGTTCCAGCAGGGAAATCACCATCGTGGCTTGGGCGCGGCGGCGATAGGGCTGGGGTTTGGCTGAAGTAATCAGGTTCAGCACCATCCGAGGGGTTTCAGGCTCGGATTGGTAGTCGTAACCCTTACTCTCAAAAACCGTCTTGAGGTCGTGAACTAGAAGCTCGAGGCCAACCGCCTCACCGGACAGAGTGAACACTGGAGAGGTCTGCATCTTCACCTCCCGCGTAGGTACAGAAGAGGTTCTCATTTCCATCATTTTACATGAGTGGAGCCTTTAGCAAACCCCAGACCTTTGATTGCGGCACTTTTGTAGTATTTTTATCCTCATATCATGAAGCTGATGAGCTTGCGCGAACGCATTTTCGACCTCCATACCCCCGAACAAGTAGACCGCTTTCTGGAGTCCTACCCCTTGACCGCCATCTTCAAGGCCGGCACCAGCGACAAGACCTTTGAAGCCTGGGCCTATGTGGAGAAAAGCCTCGAGACCCGGCCTGATCTAGCGCTGGGTCTGATTCGTATCCCCGAAGACCGCACTGCCAGCAACCATGTCCAGGAACGCTCAGCCATCCAGCACCAGAGCCCCCAGTTCATCTTGTTCAGGGATGCCAAGCCGATATTCGACCTCGACAACCGCAAAATCAATCCTGACCTGCTCGAGCCCCTTCTAGCGCAGTCTTTGCCGGTGCATCTGGGTAAGCCGGTCAAAAACCCGGCGGCGGTGGGTCTACAGGCCTATGCCGATTTGCTGGAGCGATTTATGGCCGCAACCCTGAGTGAGGAGCGCTTCCAGTGGGACTATCTGGATCGGCTCAAAAAAGAGGCCGGTTGGCGCAGCGACCCCGACTTTGCACTGCTGGATAGCCTGTTTGCCAATCCCGACGGACGGGCCTTTAGACCAGCCACATCCGTAGCTCTGGAGTTCCAGGCCCAGCTCGCCGGGGAGAAAAGGCCCCTGCTGGAGCGAGCTAAGGAGCTGCTCGAGCAGATTCGTGTCAGCGCTCAGTGAGCCTTAGAGATATACCCTGCGCTGGAGGGTTGCGGTGTGATGGTGGGCGACAACCTCGAGTAGTCCGTTGTGTGGGCGATCGGCGCGGATATGGAGGACTGCACTTGTGGGACGAGCACGCTTATTGCGGTTCTCTGCTTAGATGGATCCGGTAAATAGGCCCAGGCTACCCCCAGGCTCTTTTCAAAAACCGCTCTAGAAGGTGGTGCCCCGCGCAGCCGACCCACAGGTTATGGAGAAGTCGGGGAAGGTGCTGGTGGCCGCCTCGAGTACGGCTTTACCGACATAGACTGGAAACAGCCCGTCCCGCGCAGGCTCGAGACTATCTACCTCAATGCTTTCAGGGCCAGCTTGATTAGCTCTTGCGTCCCCGCCTCGGGGTTGTTGCGGGCAATCTCGGCTACCACGCTGCGCACTTGGCTTTCGCGGAATCCCAGGGTGACCAGTGCGAGTTCAGCCTCCTCGGTATTGGCGCTGCGAACGATCATTCCGCCCTCGCCCATCAGGTTAGCTGGAACCTTGCCGCGCAAGTCTAGGGCGATGCGCTCGGCCAGCTTTTTGCCCACGCCCTGGGCTGCCGTGAGCAGGCGCAAATCGCCCTCGGCGAGTGCCCTTGCCAGGAGGGCCGGGGTCTGCGAGGAGAGCAGGTTGAGCGCCACTTTTGGCCCCACGCCGGACACCCCCAGTAGAAGCTCGAACAGCTCGAGGCTGCGCTCATCGGCGAAGCCATACAGCGACAAATCGTCCTCGCGTACCACCAGCACGGTGTGCAGGACAGCCTCCTGCCCCTCGGTGAGGGTTGCCAGGGTGGAGGCCGGGCAGCCGGCCTCGAAGCCCACCCCACTGACCAGCAAGATTGCGCTGTTGAGTTTTTTCTTAAATACCGTGCCTTTGAGGTAGCGAATCACGCCAATAGCTTACGGCGGGAGGCCGGAGGCGGAAAGCAATGGCAGCTCTTTTGTGTCAGAATCGGGGTTTCCGGCAGTTCAGTCCTTCGTTGAGCGGGCACTGCGGATTGGGGCTCGAGTCCTTCCGGGTTCATATCTGGTGGTGGACGGCGCACCGATGGTTAAACATGATCCCGCAACTCAGTTCGTGGCAATCAAAGATTTACGTTAGGAAACGGGTTATTTCCCGACGAACTTGGGGCCGCGCTTTTCGTAAAAAGCCCGCACTCCTTCTTTGTGGTCTTCGGTGTGCCCGGCAAGGTCTTGTAGCAAGGCTTCGTACTCGAGCATCTCCCCCAGAGTCGCACCCTGGCTCTTGTGCAGCGCCCGCTTGATCAGGCCGAAGGTTTTGGTCGGCCCTAGGCTGAGTTCGGCAGCAATTTTCGTGATCTCATCGGAAAAACTCTCGACAGATACTACTCGGCTCACCAGGCCCAGGCCCAGGGCTTGTTCAGCGTTCAGGCGGGGAGAGAGCAGCTCGAGTTCCATGGCCTTAGCCTGTCCCACGATGCGCGGCAGGTGGTAGTTCATGCCCGCATCGGGAATCAGGCCGATTTTGCTAAAGCCGGTGCTGAACACTGCGTCGGCAGCGGCGATGCGCAGGTCACAGGCCAGCGACAGCGACAGCCCGGCCCCGGCGGCGGCACCGTGAATGGCGGCCAGAACGGGCTTCTCGAGGCTTACCAGGTTTTCTATCACACCTTGATAGTTCTTGAGATGGCTCTTATACGAGATTTCCTTGCCCTCGAACTCGCGCAAGTCCTGCCCCGAGCAAAACCCTCGTCCTGCGCCGCGCAAAACCACCACCCGGACTTCCGGTGCGGCAGCTTCCTTCAAGGCCTTGGCAAGAGATTGCAGCATCTCGGTGGTGAAGGCATTGATTGCCTCGGGCCGGTTCAGCGTCAGGGACAAGATTCCATCTTTCAGCTCGCTCAGCAAAACGCTCATACGCCCTCTTTCATCCGCCGGAGCAGCCGAATCTGCCCGGCGTGGTAGATGTCGTGGTTGGCTGCGCCGAAAGCGTGTTCAGCGAGCGTCCAGCGGCCTGATTTCTGCTCGAGATCTTTAGCTTTCAGCGCAGCGACGGCCTGGCGAAGCTCGAGGTGATACTGCTCGAGCAATCCCAAATCTTCCTTCCAGGCCTTCGGCGTGGGCTTTTCCGGTATTGCTGCGAAGTTGGCGGGTTTGCGCGGGAAGTTGCTCTTGGACTCCTCGCCGCGCAGGGCTTTGCTGATGATGTACTTCCAATACGCGCAGTGGAGCGCCAGCTCCCAGATGTTGTGCCGCTCCGGTTGGGGCCGCCACAGCGCGGTTTCCGCGTCCACGCCGCGCAGGGCGTTGCGCAAGTTTGATCCATGCCAGGTTCGCACGTCGTAAGCCTGGTCTATCAGGGTCAGGAGCAGTTCGACTCGAGAGTCCGCCATTATTTCATCCGTTCTTCAGGGAAGCGAACGCCCTCCCATACGTCAATAAAGGCCGTACCTGCCGCAATCTTGGCGCTGTGGGGAACCCCGGCGGGGATGTGGTAATACTCCCCCTTCTTGTACAGGTGGCTGTGACCGTTCATCACGAACTCCACCTGACCCTCCAGAACCACCCCCCACTGCCCGGCGTGGGAGTGCTCGGGGACGAGGGTTTCTTCGCTAATCTCCTGAAAGCCCGCCTGCCCATTGTGGCCCGAAAGCACCGCCATATGCATTCCGGGCCACAGCTCGACGTGTTTGAAAGCCTTGAACCACTCGGGAAATGTCGCCATAAGATTTCTCCTTTGCGCTAAGTATAAGTTGTCGCAAATCTCAGGTCGCAGGTCTCGGGGTTTCAATCCCAAAAACTTCTCTCGCCTGAGCAATTCTTTTGTTTATTTATTTTGCGCTGTCATGGTGGGTTGGGTTCTCGCGGTTACGGGGGTGGAGGGTGAAGGGGGTGTCGGGCACTAAGCCCAAGAAACGTCTGGGGGCATCAAGGACGCAAAGCCTTGCGTCCCTACAAACACAGCGGTGGTTTGGAAATGCGTAAGGGAAGAATATTCTAGCGGTTGCCCATCGGCATATGTTAGGATTCGCAAGATTATGGCTTTGGTCGTACAAAAATATGGCGGAACCAGCGTGGGCGACCTCGAGCGCATCCACAAGGTCGCTCAGCGCATCCAGCACTACCGTGAACGCGGCAACCAAATCGCGGTGGTGGTTTCGGCCATGGGCCGCACTACTGATGAGCTAATTGCCACCGCCAAGCGCGTCAACCCGCGCCCTCCGGCGAGAGAACTGGACATGCTGGTGACGATTGGCGAGCAGCAGTCGGCCGCGCTGCTTTCGATGCAGCTCGTGGCGATGGGGATTCCCGCGAGGGCTTTCTCGCAAAACCAACTCGGCTTCACCACCGATGGACGCTACGGTAACGCCCGTATCCTGAGCGTCGAGCCCAAGCTGATTCGAGCAGCCCTGGATCGGGGAGAGGTCGCGGTGGTGACGGGTTTTATGGGCACTACCCCGGAGGGTGAGCTAACCACCCTGGGGCGTGGCGGCTCGGACACCACGGCAGTGGCTCTAGCGGCGGCGCTGGGAGCCAAGGAGTGCGAGATTTTCACCGACACCGAGGGCGTGTACACCACCGACCCGCACACTGTCCCTGAGGCCCAGAAACTTCCCACCATTGGCTACGACCAGATGCTCGAGATGGCTGCTTTGGGGGCGGGAGTGTTGCACCCGCGCTCGGTCTGGTATGGCAAAAAATATGGCGTGACAATTCACGTGCGCAGCAGTTTTTCCTACAATCCTGGAACTTTGGTCATGGAGGCCCCAATGGAGCTTGGACGCAGCGTAACAGGCGTGGCTCTGGACGACGAGCACGCCCAGATTGGTTTAGTCGGTATTCCTGACCGACCCGGTGTGGCGGCGCGGGTTTTCGAGGTGTTGGGGCGAGCGGGGGTCGCGGTGGACATGATTATCCAGGGCGTGCCGGGCCACGACCCCAGCCGCACCCAGATGGCCTTCACGGTCAACCAGGACTTCGCCGAGGATGCCATGGAAGCCCTCGAGCCCCTCTTGCACGAGATTGGTGGCGAGGCCAACCTGCGCCGCGACATCGCCAAGATTTCCATCGTGGGGCAAGCTCTGGCCTCCACGCCGGGCATCCCGGCCAAGATGTTTACGGCACTTTCCGGGGTAGGAGCCAACATCGAGATGATTGCTACCAGCGAGGTGCGTATCTCGGTGGTCATCCCGGCCCAGTTCGCCGAGGCCGCGCTAAAGGCCGTTCATAGCGCGTTCGAGCTGGACAAGCCGGTGGGGGTATAGCGATGTCCGAGGAATTGCAAGGCTACTCCGGCAAGATGCACCTGACCTGGCAGGACATCACCCACCTGGTGAGCAAGCTGCTGGGGAAGATTAATCCCAGGGACTACGACTGCATTTTGGCGGTTACGCGGGGCGGGATGATTCCGGCCTGTCTGCTTTCTGAGGCCACCGACCTGCGCGACATTCTCACCGCTGCAGTGATGTTTTACACGGCAGCGGGGGAGACGCTCGAGGAACCTCACTTTTTACAGTTCCCCGGTGACACTTTGCTCTTCAACAAGCGCGTGCTGATTGTAGACGACGTGTGGGACTCGGGGAAAACTGCGGTGGCGGTGCGGCAGCGGGTCAAACTGGCGGGCGGGAAGCCCACACTGGCGGTACTGCACTTCAAGCCGGAGAAGAACAAGTATCCCGGCGATGCGCCCGACCTCTACGCCACCGAGACCGATGCCTGGATTGTGTACCCCTGGGATCCGGCGCAGGGTTGGGCCAGCTTGGGGCAGACCCCCAGCCAGGCCTGAGAGGCTAAAATTCCCTCAAGGCGAGCATGCTGCCCAACCCGCTCGAGCAGGCAGGCGGGCCGTTCAAGTCCATGGAGCCATAAGTGGGGGTGTGGCGTGCCACACCCCTCTTCGTCTAGTGGTAGTTCATCACCGTTCGGTGGCAAACCAAACGAACTTGGCTTACTTCCCTTGAGAGTCGGTCTTATGGGCGACATGTTCCAAAGCAAAGTTGGTGGGCACACCCTTTTGTAGCATATAGAAACAGCCATTTAGCCCGCCAAAAGTGCTCATAATGCCCGTTACCGATTTGCTGGCTAGGTTGCCTGCGTAGGCAGTTTTGTCGTTGTTAAAGTTAAACATGAACATTCCCGCGACTTGTACCCACTGCCCACTGTAACCCTCGCCATTGATCCAGGTGCCCCCCGCATTGACGGTCATGCTGGTTTTGCTATAGCTTCCGTCGCAGTTCCAATCGTAAAACAAGGTTCAATCTCCGGTTACAGCCATAATCCCTCCTTAAAGCGGGCGAGGGTTTGAGGCTTTACCCTCGAGACCACTTCGTTCCCCAGGGTAGGGGCTCGAGGGTTACATTCAGGTAATACACTAAAAGCCAAGGAGAGCGGCGTAGCGCCCCCTGGGCTCGAATAGCTCTACTTAATCAGCCCCAGCCCCTTCACCGCATCGCGCTCCTCGGTGAGTTCTTTGGCGGTGGCATCCATCTTGCCCCGGCTGAACTCGTTGATGAAGAGCCCTTGGACTACGCTGAAATCGCCGTCTTTGCAAGAGCAAGGAAAGCTATAGACCAAGCCCTCTGGCGTGCCATAGGAGCCATCGGAGGGAATAGCCATGCTGACCCAGTCGCCCTGGGGTGTGCCCAAGGCCCAGTCGTGCATGTGGTCAATGGCAGCGTTGGCTGCTGAGGCCGCTGAGGAAGCCCCACGCGCCTCGATAATCGCCGCGCCGCGCTTGGCCACGGTAGGGATGTAGGTACTGGCGTACCACTCCTGGTCGCCGACGAGCTGGTGGGCGTTTTGCCCGTCCACCTCGCAGTGGAACAGGTCAGGGTACTGCGTGACCGAGTGGTTGCCCCAGATGGTCATTTTTTTGATGCTGGTGACGGGTTTCTGCAAGCGGGTGGCAAGCTGCGAGATGGCCCGGTTGTGGTCGAGGCGGGTCATGGCGTGGAACTGGCGTGGGGAGAGGTTAGGAGCGCTGTGGTAGGCGATGAGGGCGTTGGTGTTGGCGGGGTTGCCCACCACCAGCACCTTTACGCTCTTTTTGGCATTATCCGAAAGGGCTTTGCCCTGCACGGTGAAAATGGCTCCGTTGGCTTGCAGCAGGTCGGCCCGTTCCATGCCCTGTTTGCGCGGCATCGCGCCTACCAGCAGGGCGTAATCGGCATCGCCGAAGGCTACGTTTGCATCGTCGGTCTGGACGACTCCGGCTAGGGTAGGGAAGGCACAGTCCTCGAGCTCCATCACTACGCCCTGGAGAGCTTTGAGGGCGGGGGTAATTTCTAGCAGTTGCAAGATTACCGGCTGGTCTTTGCCCAGCATCTCACCCGAAGCAATGCGGAAGAGCAGGCTATAGCCAATCTGACCAGCAGCACCAGTAACAGCAACGCGAACAGGGGATTTCATCAAGGGCTCCTTTCGGGGGGGTCGAGTCATGACCCGGCAGTGCAGACACCGCCCACAATGATACGCCAAGAAGGGCTGCGAGAATAGCGATAAGCAGGGCGCAGGAAGCGGGAAAGGGAAAAGCGAGACAAGGCCAGCCTCCCGCTTCCGGCTTGGCATCTTTTCCCAACCCTATGCCCACGCCCCGGAACGTCGTATGCTGAGCGATATGAGTGTCAGCCGCTACTACGACGTGAAGCGTGATGCTAAAGGGGAGCGCTTTTTGCAGCCATATATCAATGGGTTTTCCTTGATGGGGCTGCCCCTACTCAACAAAGAGTCGGCTTTTACCCGCGAGGAGCGGAGATTGCTGGGCCTCGAGGGTTTATTGCCACCCAATGTCTCGACCCTCGAGGAGCAAAAAGAGCGGGGTTATCGCCGTTACCGACTACAGTCTTCCGACCTGGAAAAACATATTTTCCTGCGCACCCTGCAAGACCGCAACGAGGTGCTGTTTTATGCCCTGCTGTCGGAGCACTTGGCCGAGATGCTGCCCATCCTCTACACCCCTACGGTGGGCGAGGCGGTACAGCAGTTCTCGGCCATTTATCGCTTTCCCAGGGGTTTCACGGCCTCTACCTATGATATTGACCGCGTAGACCAAACCTTGGGCAATGTTCCCCTGGACGAAGTTCGGCTCATTGTAGCGACGGACTCCTCGGCGATTCTAGGCATTGGCGACCAAGGTTTCGGGGGGCTGGCCATCTCGATTGGCAAGCTCTCGTTGTACACGGCTGCTGGTGGGATAGGCCCAGACAAGACCCTGGCTGTGGGTCTGGATGTGGGCACCAACCGCGAAGACCTCATTTCTGACCCCCTTTATATGGGGGCCAAGCACCGCCGCCTAACCGGGGAAGCCTATTTTCAGTTCTTGGATAAATTCGTTGCTGCCGTGCAAAAACGCTATCCCAAAGCCCTCATCCAATGGGAAGATTTTGGCAAGGATACGGCCTTTGCGGTGCTGGGGCGTTATCGCAAGAGGCTGCCCTCTTTCAATGACGACATTCAGGGCACGGGTGCGGTTACGTTGGCTGGGGTGCTTTCGGCTTGCCGAATCAAGAGCGAAAAACTTTCCGACCAGCGAATCATTGTTTATGGGGCCGGAGCGGGTGGAGCAGGTGTAGCCTGGGCGCTCAAGGAGGGGCTCAAGCAACAGGGCCTGAGCGAAGAGGAGGCCCTGGCCCGGTTGTTCGTGCTGGACTCCAAGGGGCTGCTGATGCAGGGCCGCCGGATGGAAGCCTACAAGGAAATCTACGCTCAAAAGCCGGAGGCTATTGCGCAGTGGAGTTTTAGCGGGAGTGCCCCAGGGTTGCTCGAGACCATCCAGAACAGCAAGGCCACAGTGCTGCTGGGTCTTTCGGGTCAGCCGGACTCCTTTAGCGAGCCCATCGTCAAAGCCATGCAGGCCAATGCTTTGCGCCCGGTGATTTTCCCACTTTCCAACCCCACCAGCTCCTCCGAGGGACTGCCCGAAGACGTGCTGCGCTGGACCGCGGGAACCGCTATTGTAGCTGCCGGAAGCCCCTTTCAGCCAGTGGAATACGAGGGCCGCATCTATCCCGTGGGACAGGGCAACAACGCTTTTGTTTTTCCAGGATTGGGCTTCGCGGCGGTGCTCTCCAGGGCCAGTGAAGTCACCGATGGAATGGTGCTGGAGGCCGCCCATGCGCTCTATGACTATACCTCTACCCATCACCCCGACCGAGTGTATCCACCGGTGGGAGAACTGCGGGAGGTGAGCCGGTTTGTGGCTACTCGAGTCATTCGTAGAGCTTTGCAAGATGCAGTAGCCCAGTCCACCAACCTCGAGGCCCTGGACTTCACCGGCCTGACCCAGTTTGTCGAGGAGCGCTTCTGGAAGCCACGATATCTGCCCTTCAGACCAGCCCAATAAGCGCGCTTGGTTCCCAAGTTTCTGCTGAACCTAACGCGATAATCCCCTCCCCCAGAGGAAGCAGATGGGGGTGAGTAGTCCTCCTCGAGTGTTTTCATCGCGTTTTTCATAATTGCTTAGGGTGTGTTGACATTTAGCGAAGGCAGATCATCGTAGAGACGAAGTGAACGAAGGCCAGGAAGTTTTTTACGGTCTGCTCAAAGCGGAAGAATACCCTGCAGAACTGTTTGAGCTTGTTGAAGAAGCACTCCAGGCACGGCACAGCCGCGTGCGCTATGCGCATACCCTCAACCAGGGGATGTTCTTGGTAGAAGCCTTGGTCGTATTCTCCTTGTTGCAAGCGATTACCCGCTCAGTTTCCCAGCTCTCTAGCAAGGCTTCTGCTGTCAGGTGCGCCGGTCAGGGTCAGTCTCAAGGGATGGCCAAGGGCAGCTGTAGCGGCTGCTCCACCCCAGGGCTTCTTCCGCTGGATCCCCCATGGCTTGCCAGACACCTTTATCTACCCAACGGTCAAACCCTTTGAACACCCTGTTCCACTCTGATGCCTTGAGTTGCACCTTCTTCAGGGAATAAATGTTAGGGGCTTTCTCCTATATGTCAACACGGCCTAGACCATCGGCGCAATAAGGGAGAATAGAGCCATGATTGAATGTAGTGCGATTG
>JADMIM010000044.1 GCA_015478585.1 Thermaceae bacterium
GCCAAAAATGAGCTTGGTACGCTCTTTCTATCGGAGTGGACTGCCGTTTTCTTTCCAAAACCGCTCTAAGACCAAAACCTCAAAGTCAAAAGCCTAAAAACATAGACCACGTCCCAGACGGTGTTTCTTGATAGAGCAATTATGCTGTCCTGGTGTAGCTTTTGGGCCTCTCGTCTTTAGACCTTCGACCTTCGACTTTTGATTTTTAGCGTAAGACGTACGACGATCTTTAGCCCTCTGCCCTTTGCTATCTGCGTTTCTTAACCAGCCACTTCTCTTCCTCCAAACCCTGGCGTTTGTTGACCACCCGCGCCAAGGTGAAGAGCAAATCCGAGAGGCGGTTGAGATAGCGCATGGCCTCGAGGTTGATCTCCTCCTGGTGCATCAACTCGACCACCCGGCGCTCGGCCCGGCGGGCAATGGTTCGTGCCAAATGCAGCGCAGCCGCAGCAGGATGACCCCCCGGATGAATAAAGCCGGTAAATGCCGGGGCTTCTTCCTGGTAATGGTCAATAAGGGTCTCGAGCCGCTCCACATCGGCCCGATCCAGCCTCACCAAGTTTTTCTCGTAGGGGCCGCCAAACCGGGTAGCCAGGTCGGCACCAAGGTCGAAAAGGGCGTTTTGCAGATACTCGAGGTCGGCTTGAATATCCTCGTGGCTAGGGGGCAATGCGGCCCTGGCCAGCCCCATCGCGCTGTTGGCCTCGTCTACCGTGCCATAGGCTTCCACGCGGGGATGGTCTTTGCCGACCCGATCTGCTCCGTACAAGCCAGTTTCGCCCTGGTCGCCGGTTTTGGTGTAAATCTTCATGGCCTCAATTTAGCGCCCCAGTGGGCAAACACAAGGTTTGCTCCTACACTATAAGGATGGTACGGGCCAAGATTTGCGGCATCACTAGAGCTGAGGATGCACTCCTAGCCGAGCAACTCGGGGCCTGGGCGGTGGGTTTTATCCTGGCCGCCGGAACCAAGCGCTACCTCGAGCCCCAGCAGGTTCGCCCCATCAGCACCGCCCTGGGACCCTTCATAACTCGCGTGGGGGTATTCGTGAATGCCCCGCCCGAAGCAGTTCTGGAGACCATGCAAACCGCCAAACTGCAAGTGGTGCAGTTACACGGAAATGAACCCCCACAGTGGGCCGAAGAAATCCGCCAGCACTACCCCCTCATCAAAGTCTTCACGCTCGATGGCCCGGCTCTTCCAGACTGGTCAGATTATCCTTGTGACGCGCTGATGGTAGACGGAACCACCCCCGGCAGTGGGCGGGGCTATCCCTCGGAGTGGCTGACCCCTCTGCTGAAGCATCCGCGCCTAATTGTGGCGGGGGGGCTCAATCCGGGCAATGTCGAGCAGGTTTTAGCCCTTCGGCCCTACGCGGTGGATGTCTCGAGCGGCGTAGAAGCCGCACCCCGCATCAAAGACCCGGCCCAACTCGCAGCCTTCCTCCAGAAGGTCAACCGTTTTGAGTGTCCGGCAGTGCCGGAGCCAGGGTAAACCAGTAGATATAACGTCCTTCAGCCTCCTCCAAACGATATTCCACCTGTTCCAGGCAGTAAGGGCCAAGGTCTCGCCAACGGTTGGTTCCCTCCCGGCGGAAAACCCGCATCGGGCAACCCGACTCCAGGGCCTCGAGTAAAATTCGATTTCCCCGCACCGGCTGCTGGTTCCCGGCCAAACCTTCGCCCGGATACCGGATGCGCCCATCGGGCAGGTGAAGGTTGCGATACCCCGACTCGCCGAAATCCACCAATAGGCTACCGTGCGCGATGCCCCGCAGAGTTTTGTGCTGCACCAACACTTCGCGCCAGGAAAGAGTTTTGTCCTCAGAATCGCCTCGAGCCATGCGCTTGACACCTTTCAGGCCAGCCGCTATTATCCTATGTGCCTGTCTGAAGGAAGACAGCCTAAGGCGCACAATGGCGCTCAATGCTCCGGTGGTGTAGTTGGTTAACATACCCGCCTGTCACGTGGGAGATCGCGGGTTCAAGTCCCGTCCGGAGCGCCAATACCCCCGTAGGGGGCTTTTTGCCAAGGTAGCTCAGTTGGTAGAGCATGCGACTGAAAATCGCAGTGTCGGCGGTTCAATTCCGCCCCTTGGCACCATCAGCCAAACAACGTAGGTGAAGCAATATAGACCAGTAGTCAGGAGATGGAGTATTTCCTGGCCATAACTTTTTGACCGCAGAACAACTTTGCGGATACCTGCTAGGGCTAGAGTGGTTTTCAGAAAGAATAGAACCGCCCACTCCATTAGAAAGACTGTACCCAGCTCACTTTTTTCCGCCAGTAGTCGCGGCAAAAATAGCGCAAGCCGCGATAAGGAGTGGGTTGGGCTAGTGTGACTCTGTGCGCCGACCCATGATGTGGATGTCAATATCGTGGGTCAGATAAATCAGGCGCTGAATAATCGAGAGCCGGAAGAAGTCACGCCAGGTGGGGTTAGAGTTCTCGCCCAGGACGAGCTGGGTGATGCCGTGCTCCTTAACGAAGGCAGCCAGAGCCATGGCAATGTCGTGCCCCTCAAGGGTCTCAAACTTTCCCTCCAAGCTCTGGGCGACAATGCGATGGCTGTCGAGAGTCTTCTCTTCCTCACGGCTCAGACGTTTGTGCCGCACGTAAACCACGTACAAGTCGCCGCGCAGTCGCGGGGCCAAAATGGCCCCGCGACGCACCAACAGACTGTCACGCGGGTTTGGAGTAATGGCAACACAGATGCGCTCCTTGAGGGCCGAAGAAAACTCGTTTTCGCTTGCATCCTCCTCGACCTTATCGGCCACCTGGCGCAAAGCCAGCTCACGCAACACGGCTAGGTTGTCCGTGCTAAAGAAGTTCCTCAGAGCCTGCTCGACCTTGGCCTGTGGGCAGATTTTCCCTGCCCGCAAGCGCTGCTGCAAAACTTCGGGGGTCACATCCACCAAAATAATCTCATCGGCTTCCTGCAATACCTTGTCTGAGACGCGCTCTTTCACCCGAACCCCGGTTAGTTGGGCTACCAAGTCGTTGACCGACTCGAGGTGCTGGATGTTCATCGTCGAGACCACACTGATGCCCATGCTCAGCAGTTCTTCAACATCTTGCCAGCGCTTAGCATTTTTGCAACCGGCAACGTTGGTATGGGCCAGCTCATCCATTAAAGCCACAGCCGGTCTACGGGCCAACAGCCCTTCCAAATCCATCTCAGGGAGCTTTACCCGTTTGTACTCGACCTCTTTGCGGGGGAAGATGGGCAGCCCTTCATAGTGTCGGGCCTGGAATGAGTCTCGAGGTAGCCGATAAGCGCATCCTCACCGGCCTCGAGGCGCTCCCGAATCTCGCCCAAAGCCCGGAAGGTCTTACCCACCCTTGCCGCCGCCCCGACGTAGACCTTGTGACGGCCTCGAGCAGATTACTCAAAGGCGTGGGGTCCTCGAGCGGGAAGCTGCTGTTCGGCCCGTACCAGCCGCCGCCGTTCGTCCCGAGCTGCTTGATAGCCACGAGTGCGGCTACTGATTGACTTGCTGAGTGATGGTCTGCTTCTGGTTGTTCACCGTGACCGTTTGGGGCTCGAGCAGCATCACCGTCTTCGTGCCGGAGAAGGTGCTCGGTACGCCCTGCCAGGTGAGGAAGAGCATCCACACCACCGACAACGGCAACAGGACGCGGGTAATGCCCCGCGTGACATCCACGTAGTAGTTCCCGAGGTTCCCATCACGGTTCAAGAAAGCCCGCAGAATCGCTACGAGCGCGGCCAGCCCCACCGCCGGGCTCACGAACATCAACCAAGAAGGCCGCGCTCGAGCGGATTCAGGAAGTCCGTGAAAGTCCGCTCACCCGAGAAGACTCGAGCCATGTATACCCCCAGCGGCCACGAGAGCGCGATGCTCAGCAGCAAAATCAGCGCAACATCAGTCATAGTCGCTCCGCCCCCCACACCAAGGCCTCGCTGCTCCTCGCTATCCGCGCCGCCGCAATGGGCTCGACCCACCTCGACCCGCAGATCGCGCACATGGTTTTGGCCCAGGTCAGCGTGCCGAGTGCACAGTCGCCGCTCAGCCCAAGGGAGCTCGAGGTGCTCACCCTCATCACCGATGGGCTCTCCAACAAGGAAATTGCCCAGAGCCTCGGCATCAGCTTGAGCACCGTCAAGACCCACATCGAGGAGTTGTTGGGCAAACTCTCGGCCTCTGACCGCACCCAGGCGGCCATCAAGGCGCTGCGACAGGGATTGCTGTAGAACCCAACCGTTCGCTATCGCGGTTCTCTGCTGGGCCCAGTCAATAGGCCCAGGCTACCCCCAGGTTCTTTGCGAAAACCGCTCTATAGAACTGCTCCGTGGACAAGCTCCTTGAGCAGGGAAATTTGCGCCGCTCCCCGCCGGAAGCCCAGCCGGTCATTGATGGCAAGCATAGCTGCGTTGCGCGAGTCGTTATCGGTGCGGATGGTGGCGAAGCCGTTTTCCCTGGCAAACCGTACCGTCCGCACTTTGAGCGCCTGAGCGATGCCCCGCCCGCGCCAGGGCCGCCGCGTTCCGGTGAACCAGTGGTCTAACTCTTTGGCCTGGCCGACCCGGAACATACAGCTCATACCGACCCACTCGATGTTTTCCAGCGCGATAAAAAACGCCTTGGGGTCGTAATCCGGCCCACTGACGACGTTCTCGACGAAGGTCTCGAGGCTAATCGGGGTGGGGGGCTCGGAGCGCGGGGTGTCGAGGCGGATTTCCGAGAACAGGGCATGAAGTTTGGATATGGCCTGGGGGTCGGTTTGTAGCAGTTCGGCCAAGCTACGAATCTCGAGGCCCTGGGCTTTTAGGCGCTCTTCCAAGCCCACGAAGGGCTCGAGGTGGGCCTCAGCAACTTGCAAAACGCTCACCCAGTCGCGCTTGGTCTCGGCGTAGCCGCGCTCCTGCAAAAACCGCAGAGCCCTGCTGCTGTTCTCGCGCACGGTGGTGCGCAGGGAGATTGGGTTATACCCCTGAAGTGCTTCTAGAACCTGATCATACAAGGCTTTCCCGATGCCTTGGCCCTGGAACTCTGGGGCTACATAGCCCTCGAGGATGAACTTCTGTGGATGCAGGCTGCCCAGGTTCTGGCTGTACTCGCCCACACCCACGATTTCCCCGTCCACCTCGGCCACCCAGCGACCTTTGCGGACTTTGCCCTCTAAGCTGGCATCGGTATGGCGCGTGTCTTCCAGGCTGCGGCTGCGGTCGGGGTTGAGGCGGTTCCATAACCCGATCGTGGCGGGGTAGTCGGTTTCAGCAAATGACCGAATGGGATTCATGAACCAGACTCCTTTTAGCTTCGCAACGCGAGAATAGGCTTTGAAGTGGAGGAAAACCTATGCCCAATACCGCCACCGAATATGCCCAGGCTTTTATGATGCACCGTGCCCCGCTGCTGGAGTTGCTCGAGAAAATCCCCGCCGATAAAGGCCGCTTTACGGCCTGGGAGGGCGGAAGAAGCATAACCGAATTGGTAGACCACCTGGCCAGCACCGCTAACAGTTTTGGGGTCATGGCTACCGGGGGGAAACCCGAGCGCCTGCCGCCCTCGCCCGATTTCCCCGCCGCCCTCGAGCGCATCCGTACCGTCAGCGAGAAAGCCCATTCGACCATCGCAGCCTTGAGCGAGGCCCAGCTCACCAGCGAGATACAAGCCTTCGGAGGGCGCACCATGCCGGTCTACCGTCTGTTGGATTTTCTGATCCAGCACCAAGCTCATCACAAAGGTCAACTGTGGGTGATGGCCCGGATGATCGGCCTCGAGCCGCCGATGTTCGTCAAGTTCGAGTAACTTTGACTCCAAAGGACTTCCCTCCTTCATCTTTTATGGCCTATCATCCGAAGTGTGAAAGTGCCGCTCGGTAAGCTGTTTCTAGCTTTTTTGGAGGTCGGGTTGGTGGCTTTTGGCGGGGGTGGCAACGCCCAGATTTACAGCGCCATCGTGCTGCGGCGGGGCTGGATGAACGACCGGGAGTTTCTGGAAACCACCGCCCTGTGCCGCATTTTACCGGGGCCGGTGTTTGCCAACCTGGCAGCCCACATGGGAGCCCGGCTGGGGGGGGTGATGGGGGGAATCCTGGCCCTGCTGGGAGTGCTCACACCGGGGGCCACGCTGATGATTGTGTTGAGCCTGGCCTATTTCCACCTGGGTGTGCTGCCGGGCTCGTGGGCACAGAACGCGCTCGAGGGGGTGGCAGCGGCGGCGGTGGGCCTGATTCTGGCGACCTCGCTACGGCAGGTTCCGGCAGCACTGGACTCGCTGAAGGCGGTGCTGCTGGCGCTGTTGGTATTCGTGATGTATGGCTTGCTGCATTGGTCGCTGCTGCTGGTACTCTTGCTGGCGGTTCCCCTAGGCCTGACCCTGTACTGGAAGGAGAGCCGTGGCGGGTAGCCTGCCGGAGGTGTTCCTGACCTTCCTGCGCTTCGGGGTTTTGAGTTTCGGCGGGGGGATGGCCAACCTGCCGGAGATGTCTCGGGTACTCCTGGCAAATGGCTGGCTGACCCGCCGGGAGTTCGCCGACGGCTTCGCGCTGGGGCAGTTCGTACCGGGGCCCAACATGCTGGCGGTGCTGTTTTATGGCCTGAGCGCCGCTGGGGTCGGGGGGGCTTTCGCCGCAATGCTGGGAATGTTTCTGCCCGGTGCGGTGGGGGCTATTGCCCTGGTCTGGGGCTGGGAGTGGATGCAAAAAGCCCACTGGAGCCGGGCTCTGCGCCGGGCCCTGGTTCCCGTTGGGATTGGCCTTTCGGCCAGCACGGTGCTGGTACTGGCCCAGGTTTCGCTGGGCTCGCTGGTATGGTTTGTAGTTGCGGGAGTCGCCACCTTTCTGATTTACCGGGGCGTGAATGTCCTGGCGGTGATTGCCGGGGGTGCGGCGCTCGGTTTGCTCGTTGGGGTGCTGTAAAACCAACCCCTTCGGCGCATTCGCGCCACCTCCTCTGATGTTTGGGGAGAATAGCGTCCCCAAGGGGAGGCAAATACCCCTACGTATCCCTGCGCGACCATTGCACTGCCACCGTCCGCTCGGTAGGGCCAAACCCCACCGAGGCGTAGATGTTCTTGGCGAAATAGTTTTCGTCGGCCACAATGACCAAATCCTCTGCGCCCATCTCGAGAAAACCTTTCTGGGCAACGTGGTACAGCAAGGTTCCAGCCAGACCCTGACGGCGAAACTCGGGGTGAGTGTCCACACTTTGAAACCGTCCCAGCCCCTAGCGGACAAATAATCCCATGCTCGAGCCGAGCTTGCCGTCCAGGTAAGCCCCGAACCATTGCCCCCAACCCGCCGCAATCATGCCTTTGCGCTCGAGAATCGTCTTCTCGAGAAAAGCCCTATACCCCCTGCCCTCACGCTTATCCGGCGGCTCGGCAGCCATCGAGGCCAGGGCCAGCTCGAGCCATTCCTCCCACGCTACATCGCTCTCCAAGGCGCGAACCTCACACTGGCGGTTGAGCTTGGGCGGCGGGTTGACACTTTTCGCGGTCAGGGTCAAGCTTTCCTCGAGGCTGAAGTCAGCCTGCACGAACTCCTGCGCGGCCCCTTGCTGGCCCGCCACGCCGTCCCAGGCCAAAAGCAAGTGATTGATGACCGGTGGCACACCGATTTCCTGGGCGAAGATGGCCTTCCAGCGCTCCACATCGCCAGCTTTGGGTGGCTGCTGGAAAATGAGGTAGTTGCCCCAGCGAAAGCTGGGGTTTTGTGGGGTGTGAATGACGATGTACTCAGGCTTTTCCACCACCTCACTCTGGAAGCTGCGCAGCATCAGCTCGGTGCGCAGACTCAGCGATTGGAGCTTCATGCTTCTCCCTTGAGCACCTTGGCAAAGTCAATCCAGGCGGGCAGTTTCTCGAAGCCCAGCCTCTCGTTAATAGAGAGCATGGGCCGGTTGACCTGGGCGTTCTCGGTGCGGACGGCGGTTTTGCCCTGGCCCTTGGCATACTCGAGGGCGGTCAGCTTTAGGGCCAGCGCGACCCCATGGCGGCGGTGGGTAGGCTTGACTGCCGTAAACCCGGTGTTCAGGTCGTGGTCGGCGGGGCGGGCGAAGAGCTGTGAGACCCCAGCATATTCACCGTCCTTGACCGCCAGGAACCACATCTCAGGCCGGAAATTGGTGTTGGCACGAGCGTTTTGCCAGTAGCGCTCGAGGTCGGGGAAAGTGAAGGCCTCGCCGGGCGGCAGGGGCACGTCGCGGCTGCACTCGAGGTCGAGAGCGTACATCTCGCGCTCGCGCTGGGGGTCGCCTTCCAACTCCGCCAGGCTCTTGATTTCGTAGCCGTCCCTGAGGACTTTCTGGATGTGCCCAGCCCATTTTTCGGGCTCAAACCCGGCCAGGTCGAGCCGCGACTCCCAGGCCCGGAACTCCTCTTTGAAGCCGTGCTTTTGCATGAAGCGCAGGGCCTGGCTTTTATCCTCTCGAGTGGAGGCGCTGAGCTTGATGGGGTCGAAGGCCCTGAGTTCATTCATTAAGTGCTCGTACAGGGCGCTCCCGATGCCCTGCCGTTGGTGCTCGGGATGAACCAGGAGGTTCGTCCAAAACTTCTGGGGGTGATACATCCACTCCATATGCGAGAAATTCGCGTATCCCACGACCCTACCGTTATTTTCCGCTACCAAGCGGCGCAGCACCAGGCCCGGTTTCATGCGTTCGTCCTGGTTACGCAGGGTTTGGGGCAGGACTGGATTGTCGGGCCACACGGTACTGCGAACGTGGGCTATAGCGGGGTAATCGTGGGGGGTGAAAGGCCGGATGCTCAGGTTCAGGGTCATATGGTCTCCTTCGCGCTTGGCCGTATATGCGTTTGCTACACTCGAGGCATGGGTTCCAAACTGCGGCAACGGCTGGCGGCTTTGGTGACGACGCTTATCTTCGGCTTCATCCTGTGGAAGATATTGGAGCGCACCTTCGTGGTGATCTGGGTTCAAACCCCCTGGTGGGGACTATTAATCATGCTGCTGGTGCTGTATTTCCTGATCAGCTACAGCATTAATCGGCTGTTCGGGTCGGATTCGTAAAAACAACCCCCCACGATTTACGGAGCCATCAGCAATTCGGTATATGCCCTCGCGCCCTTAGTTCCCCCCTGCACGCAGTGGGGAACCGCGTCAGGCTTGCCAAAGGTTACGTGCTCCAGCAGTAGACCTTGATAGGAGGGGGGTCTATGCCACACCAATCTCCACCAACAAAGACCGCGTTCGCTACTTCCTAGCCGCATATTTCGCCTCATCGAAAGGCTCGACTGTGCCCCCATCCAGGCGTTTAGCGAAGCGCAGCGTGGGGGGCCAGCGCTGGAAGCCAATGGACAAATTGATTTGCAGCATGGCCATGTTGGGCGGGTCGTTGGTGGTGCGGATTTCTTCTGCTCCGTGGGCCTGCACGTAGCGTATCCCCTTCAGCTTGAGGGCTTTAGCCAGACCCTTACCCCGGTATTCGCGCAGCACCCCGGTCATGCCGATGCCCCAGAAACCCGCTGGGTTGCGTATCAAGCTGGTGTAGCCCACCATGGTACCTGTGAGTGGGTGGTGGCGCGTGGGGTCAATAGCGACAAAGCAGGCTTCCTTGACGAAGTGCGGGTCGTCCACCTCCTCCTTCATCCACTGCTCGAACTCCCGCTTAGTAAACTCCACCCCCATTGGCACATCCTGAAAGAGCATCCAGTCCAGCTCGTAGAGCTTGTGCGGTGCACCCGGGTCGGTCTCCATCAGCTCGGCCAGACTTTTGATTTCCAGGCCCGCGCCCTCTACCCGTTTTTCAATATGCGCGTAGGGCAAGAAGTCGAAGCCTTTGGTTTGCAGCCTCGAGTTGTAGCGCCGCCACTCCTCGACAAAGCCGTGCTTCTCCGCAAAACGCCTGGAGGCCACTTTGTCCTCGTTGAAGCTCGTCACCAGCTTCTTCGGCTCTCTGAGCTGTTTTAGCAGGTGCTGGTACAGCTCTTCCCCGATGCCCCTGCCCTGAAACTCGGGCCGCACTCGCACCCGTAGCCAATACTTCCCCTCTTCAAAGGCGTAGTCGTCCTCCTCGGCGTGGGCCAGGGCCACCACGCCCGCGCCCTGATATTCGGCCACCCACTCGCTGCGGAAATACTTGGGGTGGTGGTTTTTGTCCCAGTGCTCGAGCATCTGCGCCGTGAGGGGCCACTCGGAGTCTATGGCGTTCAAAATTTCGGCGGCTACAAGGAAGTCTTGGGGCTTTTGGAAAGGGCGAATTCTAATCATGCGGTTCTCCTAAAACTCGATTTGGCTCGAGGGCTTTACCCGGATGCCAGGACTGCCCTCGAAGCCGTGCACCGGGCCGTACATTTCGTCCAGAATGCGGTTGTGCCAGGCGATGATCTGCTCGGGCGCGAGCAAAGCGCTGCCGGAGTTGCTGTGGGCATCACAGGCCAGTGTGACCTCGTACCCCCGCATCGCGGCACCTCTGGCGGTAGCATCCACACAGGCTTGGGTTTGTAGCCCGCAGATAACCAGATGGCTGATATCTAACCTGCTTAAGACTTTCTCCAAATCCGACTGATAAAAGGAATCGGCGGCTAGCTTACGCACGCGCAGCTCATCAGCCCTCGGTGCTACTCGCGGATGCACGTCCCAGTCGGCATTTCCTGGCCCACTGATCTCGTCATCCTGGACGTAAACTACCGGAACTTGGGCGGCCCTGGCCCTGGCAACCAAGCCTGCGATGCGGCTCAGGGTTTCTTCGGCCTGGTAGGGCTTAGCTACAAACTGGCCTTTCTGCACGTCCACAACGAGCAAAGCGGTCTGGCTCACAAGTACACCACCTCTTCCGGGGTGAACTGGGTTGGGTTAGCGCGGGCGATTTGCCAAACTTTACGCAGCACCGCTTCGGGCTTGGGATGCAGTCCCAGATGACTAAAAGTGCGGCATAGGCCGCGCACGTCGCGCCCCAGAATCTCCTTGGTGTGGGGGTTTTTGTCCCACTCCACCACCTGCGGGAAGTCAATCACCACCACCCTGCCGCGCCACCACAGTAGGTTGAAGGTCGAGTAGTCGCCGTGAATCTTGCCCAGGCTGAGCATTAATCCCAGGTTGTAGAGGGCCTGCTCGAGGGCATCCTCAGCTTCTTCTTTGTTCAAGTTAGCCTCGCTCAAACGCGGCGCGGGGCCATCTTCATCGCCGATAAACTCCATCAGAATCACGTTCCCGGCTTGAGCAACGGGCTTGGGAACCGAGACCCCGGCTTTGTGCAGGGCATGAAGCTGGCGGTATTCCTCGCCCACCCACAGCACATTGTGCATACTGATGCCAAACTCGCTGCTCTGCTCCATGGCCTTGCGCGCCCGCTTGTCGCTGACGAAGCGCCCCTCGCGGTACAGCGCGTCGTTCCTGAAGCTGCGGACTCGGCTGTCCACATAGAGTTTGGCGGCCAGAAGAGCAGGGCTTTCAACCTTCCCCTCTCCTCCTCGCAAAGAATCATCAGCCTCTCCTTTCCGCTGGTTTAGGGGAAAGGAGCTGGGGGATAGAGGTTTGGCAGAGGGGTGGGAGGAAGGCCCCTGCACCACGTACACCGTGGCTTCTTTGCCCGAGCGCAGTTCCCACAGCAGCTCGGTGAATTGCTCCTGCTCCCACAAGGCTTGCAAGCCGGGGTCGGAAAACTTACCAGCGCTAGGATCCTTTTGGCCCTCCTCAAGCAGCTTTTTCAGCGTCTGGTGGCGGGGCGGCTTGCGGGCTTTGCGGTGGGCGCGGTCGGCGAAGTATTCGCCAGCCTGAGAGTCATCTTGAAGCTCTACCTCATCTAGCTCGCCTTGGAGCCAGTTTTTGTCGTCACGCAGCATTGGAACCTCGCCTAAATGCGGAAAGGGCTTAGGGTCTGAGAACATGGTCAGAGTTTCAGTTTTCATACCCATCACCATCCTTTTTGAGCAATAAAAATCCGGGGGCCTTTTGGTTTGCCCCCGAAATGGTATGCGTAGAGTTTTACGGCTCGAGCATAATCACGCGGCGGCGCACCACACAAGCGACTTTGAGGGCAGACAGATAGGGAGTCGTCATCATGGGTTCACCTCCTGGTGAGAGAAATATTCGACTGACCGAGTGTAGCACAGGTCTCCAAATTTTCGCTAGTCACCTGCCTTTTATCCCGGTGAACAGCCCACGCCCGGCGATTCCTGGCTCGTCGAACTGTACCGATAGACCGGCCCGCTCGAGCGCCCCTTCGTACTCCCCTCGTGTGAACAAAAACAGCGGATGTTCCTCGTCCCAGTGCTGGATTTCTTGGTGCGTCGCCTGTATATAGTGAAACATTAATACCGAATGGCGACCCTCGAGACGGCTACGGTTAATCCGCACCAGCTTGAGGCCCAGCTCATCCACCACGTTTATCCCGAGGTGCCCGCTTTCCCAATCCTGGGGGAAAATCCAGGGCTCGAGCAGAAGAACGCCACCGGGCTCGAGGTGTTTTGCCATGGTGTTCATCGCCTGCTGCAACTCCTCCGGCCCGTTCATGTATCCGACAGCGCTAAACAAGCAAGTCACTGCATCAAAGCGCTTCCTCAACTCGAAATTCCGCATATCCCCTTGATGAAAACTCAACTCAGGATTGCGCTTTCGGGCCTCTCGCAATAAATCGGCGCTCAGATCCAAACCCTCGACCTGGTAACAGGTTTTGAGCGGTTCTAAATGCTTACCTGTGCCGCAGGCCACGTCCAGGAGGGTTTTCGCTCCGGGCTTGAACTGCTGAATCGTTTGATGGATAAGCTCAGCTTCCTGAGCATAGTTCTTGAAGCCATAGATTTTGTCGTACAACTCGGCTGATTCGTAGTTTGCCACCCGGTTTCCTCTCGAGAGGTCAAAGTCAGCAGCAACCCCTTCGGTGCTGTCGCGCAACTTGATGCTTTTGAAAAGGATAAGTGAACAGTGAAACGACGCTTTTATCCTCGAGGGGAGTGGGGAAGGGCTTGATTGTGCGTTCCCAACTGTATTTCAGGTCGCCCTCCAAAAACCGCCCTATGGCCCAATACGCGCCATACACGGCTTTGCCTTATTATAGTGGGGTAAATGATTGAATTTTCACGAGAACTCCTGGGCCTGAATGAGCGCATCGTGATGGTCACAGGAGCGGGCCGCGGGTTTGGGCGTTCGATTGCCCGTTCTTACGCCCGTAACGGGGCCACGGTCATTACCGTTGACCCCGACGTAGAGATGGCCACCGCGGTGGCCTCCGAGGTCGAAAGCCTGGGCTCTAACGCCATTCCTATCCGGGGTGATATGTCGGTGGTGCTGGATGTGATGAACACCTTCGAGAAAATCGAGGAGCTGTTCGGGATGCTCGATGGCATCGTCCACGTCACCAGCGCCGAGAGCAAAACCCCCTTTGTGGAGCTGCTCGAAGGGGAATGGTACGACCTCTTGAACGCCGATGTTAAATCGAGTTTATACGTGTTGCAACAGGGTCTGCGCTACTTGAGTGGGGGGGGCTTCGTGACGGTGGTTCTGCCGCCCTTGCAGCGCAATCAGCCCCATGTGGCCGCGATTCGTGGGGCCGTGATAGGTCTGGTCGAAGGAGCCACCCGCATTTTCCCCACCAACGTGCGGGTCAACGGGGTAATTCCCAACCGCGACCCTGCCAACGAGGAGCATGACCGCCCCCTGGTGCGGGCCGCAGTAGCAATTGGCTCGATGATTTCTGAGGGGGTGCGCGGACAGATGCTCGAGGTCTTGCTCCCCGAGCCACCCCAACTCCCAGAAATCTACGACCTGCTGCGGGAGTTGCCGTAAATCACGTTCGGAATGGGGTAAAGGGGTGAAAATGTCTGATGTCTCAGGTTTCAGGTCACAGGTCAAAATCTGGCCTGAGACCAACAGCGAGCAGAGTCCGCTGACCTGCGACCTGCGACCTGCGACCATCTTATGAACTGCCCCTTCTGCGCCAACCCCGACAGCCGCGTGCTGGACTCGCGTCCTTCCGACGAGGGTTCGGTAATTCGTCGCCGCCGAGAGTGTTCCAAATGTAAACGCCGCTTCACCACCTACGAACGGGCCCAGGTCGAGCCGCTGATGGTGCTCAAGCGCGGTGGGCGCAAAGAAACCTTCGACCCCAACAAGCTGCTGCGGGGCCTTACGTTAGCCGCCATGAAGCGCCCGATAGACCCTCAGGAGCTACAAGAGTTCGCCTACGGCTTTGAGGATTCGGTCAAGGAGATGGAGATTACCTCTGAGGAGATTGGTCTGCGGGCCATGGCCTTTCTCAAGCGCGACCCGGTGGCCTATATTCGCTTCGCCTCGGTCTACCGCGAGTTCGACGGCCTCGAGCGCTTTATCGAGGAAGTACGCCGCCTGGACAAGCAAATCGTGGCCAAGGTGTTGGGTGAAGACCTGGAAGACGAGTTCGACCTCGAGGACGAGGCCAAGTTGGGGACGGTGTAGGGAACGCTTACCGTTGACTGCAACTGCAAAGACAACCTTCCTGCACCTTCCGCCTTTGACTTTGCGGTCAACGGTCAACATATCTTCACGGTGAGTCCCCTCACCCCGAGTTTTGCTGCACACCCCTAGCTTGAAGACGTGCAGCCCACTCGAGTCCTCATTGTCTCGGACGATCCTTGGAGCCGGGCCGGGCTGGCGGCTTTGCTGGGCGGGGAAGAGGGTCTCGAGCTGGTAGGTCAGACCGGCAACGATGGAGATTTCTCCGTTTACGAAGCGGATGTACTACTGTGGGATTTGAGCCTTGGGGATGGGGATTTCGTAGACTTGAATATTCCTGTCCTGGTACTGGTTTCCGATGAGAACCGCGCCACCCAGATGCTCTCAGGCGGAGCAAAAGGAGTCTTGCTACGTGCTTCTGAACCCGAGGTGCTGAGTGCGGCGCTTCAGGCGGTGGCTCGAGGCTTAGTCATCGTTGAGCCCGCTTTGTTGAACCTGATTTTGCCCGAGCCAAGCCAAGCCGAACTCGAGCCTACTCCCCTTACTGAGGAACTGACCGCGAGGGAACTCGAGGTTTTGCACCTTCTCGCCGCCGGTCTGTCCAACAAAGCCATCGCCGGGCGCTTGGAGTTCAGCGAGCACACCGCGAAATTCCATGTCGCGCAGATTCTGAACAAGCTGGGTGTGGAAAGCCGCACCGAAGCCGTGGTGCGGGCCGCCCAACTGGGTCTGATTCTCCTGTAGGGGCGGGTCTTGTGCCCGCCCACAATCCCCAGAGACGGAAGGGCTAAAAGCGGCCCCCCCACTATCGCCCAGCTTTGCGCCAGTTGGGTACATCTCGAGCTTTTCACCACTCCCCCCTGCACACAGGGGGAGCCGCGTAGGGTTCGCCAATATAGACAATTGCCGCTGTCCTCGAAACTCGTGGGGGGCCGCCTTTATCCCTCGCCCTTGTACGGCGTGTCGGTGTAGTTTCCTACCGTCTCTACCGAGCGCACCTCAGCTTCGTCGGGGTTCTGGCCGTATTCTTCCTTGGCCCGGCGCTGGCGCAGCAAATCCCAGAGTTGGTCGAGCTGGGTTTTGACTTTGCTCAGCCGCTCGCCCTCGAGACCGCTGGCCTGGAGCGATTTTTCCTCGTCCACCAGCTTGTTAATGTGATCCAGAATCTGGTTGTCATCCATATCCCGAACCCCCCCTGGGCCATCGTAATGCCTACCCAACCGGCTAGGTCTGAGGCTGCTCCTTTGGCGGGTGTGCGTTCGCAGCCTCCGGCCTAATCTGGGGGCATGAATCCCATCTCCGAACTTTCCAACGCCATCACTCAAGCCGTCGAGACCGCTGCTAAGTGCGTGGTTCACGTCAGCGCGGGTCGCTGGGGCGGCAGCACTGGCATCATCTGGTCGGCGGACGGGCACGTCCTCACCGCCGCCCATACCCTGCGCCGCTCCGACGTGGCCGTAACTTTGCCAGGCGGGAAGGAAGTCTCTGCGACCCTTGTAGGCCGCGACCCCTCCACCGATTTGGCCCTGCTCAAGCTCGAGGCCGACAGCCTGAGTGTGCCCCAGTGGGCCGAGCCGGAGGGCCTAAAAGTCGGGCAAATTGTGCTGGCTTTGGGCTGGCCTGGCAAGGCGCTGCGGGCCACCATGGGGGTTCTTTCTAATCTGGGCAGCGAGTGGAGAACCCCTATGGGGGGACGGCTTGAGCGCTACATCCAGCCCGATATCTCGGTCTATCCCGGCTTTTCCGGCGGCCCACTGGTGGATGCCGAAGGCCGTGTGTTGGGGCTCAACACCTACGCCTTGCGCCGCGACCTGCCCTTGACCATCCCGGTTCCTACGCTAAAGCGCATCACCGAGCGCCTGATGCAGCATGGCGCAACTGGGCGAGCCTACCTCGGGGTGAGTGCTCAGCCGGTGCGTCTACCCGAAGGTGGGGCACAAGAACGCGGCTTGTTGGTGGTCTCCGTCGAGCCCAGCGGCCCAGCAGCGCAGGGCGGCCTACTGCTCGGTGACGTGCTGCTCTCGGTGGGCGATAAACCCCTGCACCGCATGGAAGACTTGCTCTTCCACTTGAGCGAGATGCAGGCCGGAAGCGCCGCACCCTTCAAACTCTGGCGGGGTGGGCAAACCCTCGAGCTGAGCGTGACGCTGGGCGAGCGAAAGTAGCATATTCGTCGAATATATTCGCTATACCATTGATGCCAAGCTCACCTAATATTCCTGTAGCTGGTGGGGTGGGTCTAGAAATCCTCCCATCCAGCCCCGACCCGGCTTGGAACCATAACCTTGGCGAGGTTGTTTAGGGGGATTGAAGCGCTGGTGGATGCCCCGTAGCTTTTATCTATCTGACGGTATCATGACCCTTTTGCAACAGCTTTCCGGCAATTAAAGGGGTTTTGTGCCGCTCCTGATTTTCTGAGCGATAGCCGCCGCGACGCGGGGGGCCTCGAGGGCAATTTCGCGCAGTGCCCCGGTGGGGGGATTTTTGAATCCCACGAAGAACAGCCCGGCGATATCGGTCTCCTCGCCGAAGCGATGGGGTCTGCCGCGCGAATCGGCAATGGTTTGGAATCCCTCGATGATGCGGCCCAGACCCGGCGTGTAGCCCGTGGCGAGGATGATGGCCTCAAAGGGGTGGGTGCTGCCATCAGCAAAGCGCACTTGGTCGCTAAGCACCTCTTCCACACCGGGCAACACGCGAATCTTCCCCTCTTTTACCTTGGCGATGGTTCCTATGTCGAGCATGGGGATTCGGCCTGAGTTCACAATCATCCGATTCGGCCCAATTTTAGGGCGCACGATGCCCCACCTCGAGAGATCGCCCACCACCAAGCGCATGAGGCTGGTGACGATAGCATCGCGCACCCCGATGGGGAGAACCGAGAGCAACACCCTCGTTTCTTGGGTGGATCGCCCGAAGAGGTCGCGGGGGATGACATGCACCGGGCCGCGCACCACCATGGCCACCTCCACACCGTGTTCGGCAAGGTCGAGGGCAATTTCCGCGCCGGAGTTGCCACAGCCCACCACCAGGGTGCGTTTACCCGCATAGGGTTGGGCCTTTTTGTAAAGCCCGGCCTGAATCAGGCTACCCCGGAAGGTCTCGAGGCCGGGGAAGGCGGGCCGATTGGCAACCGCGTTGTACCCAGTAGCAACCACCACCAAACGCGGCTTCATCAAGCCCGCGCTGGTCTGGACGGCGAAGCGCTCACCCTCGAGCCGCACCCGCTGCACCTCGATCCCAAAGCGGGGCCAAATCTGATGTTGCGAGGCATAGCCTTGCAGATAGTCCACCACCTGTTCACGCGAGGGATAGGTGGGTATCTGGCTGGGCCAGGGCGAAAAGGGCAAGCCCGAATAGCGCTTCGAGGTGTGCAGGTGCAAGCGCTCATAGTGCTTTCGCCAGGTCGGGGCGACCTCGGTCTCGCGCTCCACCACCACGTGCGGCAGGCCCTCCTGGCGCAAGCAGGCCGACACTGCCAGACCTGCTGGCCCGGCCCCGATAACCAGGATGTCTTCCTTCGCAATCCCTGCCATAGGGTTTGTAGTTCAGATAGCTACCTTCTCGAGGTCGGAGTTTCGCACGGATACCGTATTCCTACCCCTCTGAAGTGCTGCCTCGAGCATACGCCCTGGCCGTCGGCAAAATCCAATCAGGGATGAAGCTGGTCTAGCTCGGGCAACAGCACCACGCTTTCCTGCTCGTGGGGGTCGGTGCGGGCCAATATCGCCGTAGCGGGCTGGGTGGGGCTGGAGTTGTAGGGCAGGTGTGGCATCCCCGCCGGGATGTACAGGAAATCTCCGGCTTTAATGCTCAGGTGCTCACCTAAGGTCTCACCAAACCACATCCCCACTTCTCCGCTCAGCACGTAGACGGCGGTTTCGTGGTTCTGGTGCAGGTGGGCCTTGGCCCGGCCACCGGGTGGGATGGTCAGGGGATGCATGCAGATGTGGCTGGCCCCGACGCTCTGGGCTGAGATTGCGGCCCCATAATCGAAGCCCTGCTTGCCGTGATAGCTCGAGTTGGACGATATAACCCTACAGGTGGGTTTAGGCTGTGTTCCCATATTCTCCCCATCAAAATGGAGGTGACAGCAGTCCGAAACGGTCACCCCCAAGAGTGGTTCATTCGCAGATTTGTGGGCCTACCTCGAGCAATTTGCCTCCCAGACGGTGTTTCTTGATAGGGAAATTATACCGTCCTGGTATAGCTTTTTGGCCCTTTGTCTTTTGCGGTTGCCTTCGGCCTTAGTCGTTCGACCTTCGACAAGTTTGTAGCCTTTAACCCTAACGGCGAATGGCCGTTTCCTGGCCCTCTTTAGAGTCGCCGTAGTTCTGCCAGTAACCCTTGAGGTTGTTGCTGCGGTCACGCTGATAAATCTGCACGCTCGGCCCGGTGCTGGTCTGGTAGCTGACCGCAAAGTAATCGGCAATATCGTTGCCCACGCCGCGCCAGACCGTTCCGTCGGCGAAGGTCTGGGTAACTCGGTAGCCATCGCCATAAGCACTCACGGCCATCACGCCGGAGTATGTTGAGCCGTCGGGGTTGGTTCCGTTCACGGTGTAGACCCCGGTGTAGTCGTAGCGGGTGCTGCTGATGCCGACTTTGGGAGTGGCGAAGTTGGGGCCTGTTGCCAAAACGGCTGTTTCTTGCCCTTCTTTTTGGTCGTTGTAGTCCTGCCAGAAGCCCTCGAGAGCCCTGGGCTGAGTCACCTTGTAGATCGAGATGGTTGGCACATTGCCCGACTGGTAGGCCACCGTGAAATAGTTGCCCATGTCGTTGCCGATGCCCTGATAAACCGTACCGTCGCTGAAGGTCTGGGTAACTCGGTAGCCATCGCCATAAATCACCACGGTCATCTTGCCCGCGTAGGTCGAGCTGTCGGGGTTAGTGCCGGTAATGGTATAGCTGCCCGAATAGTCAACCCGGTTTTGGGCCTGAGCCAGGCTCAGGCCAGCGACCAGTGCCAGAGAAATCAGTACGGAGAACAGCAGATTGTTTTTCATCAGGAACTCCTTTGAGCCATGGGGTCTCGAGACGAACAGCTCTTTTGCCAAACTTCACCTTGTGCTCAGCCAACCCCTGGAACCGCCTGGGGGTTACATCCGGCGCTAGCCCCACTAGGGGGTTTGCGCTGAGCCCTAACATACGTGATTTCCTCCTTTTACCTCTTCAGGCCGGGCTTGCACCCAGTTGCTGCATCAGGCCGAACAAATCTAACTCACTCCAATGCTCGACCACCTTGCCCTCTTTGAAGCGCAGCATGTCCATGCCGCTCACCCTCACCCGCTTGCCAGTAGCTGCGATTCCGGCAAACTCCCCCTGGTGGGTTGCGGTTAGCGTGTAGCGGCTAAAAACCCGGTCAGCTTCGCAGGTGAAGTCCTGGTATTCAACCACCAAGTCGGGGAAGGTCGCCAGGAACAGGGTAATTTGGCTGCGGTAGCCCTCCAGACCCAAGGCAAACCCTGTAAGCGGGCTGTGATCCATCACATCGGGCGAATAGAACTCGTCAATGACTGCCAGGCTTTTGTGGTTGAAGATTCGCTCGAGGTAATAGCGAGCGAGCACTTTGTTCTCCTGTGCAGACATGGTTTCTCCTCTTTGCAGAGTGCCTTTAAATCGTGCTAGACCAGCACCCTATCCTCGAGTTGGGTTCTTGAGTTCGGTCAGGATGACGTGGATATTTTGCTCACCGACATTTCGCAGTGAATGGAGCGGGAGCGGCGCAGCCGGAATTGCTATCCCTGGAACAGGCCTAGATTGCATGCTCGCCGAGTCCATCATCACCTCGCGGTGTTCGTCGTAGCGCACGAAATCACTCCAACTAATGATGTACAAAAACCCGCCCCAGACGTGGGTGTGCACGGCGGTTTCTTCACCGGGAAGAATCAGGGTCTCGAGTACGCGAACATGCTCGTTCTCAAGCAAAACCTTGTGATGCTCAGGCGCGGCGGCTACGGCATCGAGTTCGTCCAACATGGGTCTCCTTGCATTTCCTTGCTGCCTATGGCGGCTTGTGCTATTTTTGCCGCCACTCCCGGCAGAAAAAGGAGCTTGGTGCGGTCTTTCTAACAAAGTGGGGGCCATATTCTTTCCGAAAACCCCTCTAGATCAGCTTATGCGCGATCATACCTTCCGCCATCGCCACCACGCTCTCCTCCAAGGGACGCGGCTTCCAGTTCAGCACCGCGCGGGTGCGCTGACCGGAAAAGCTGAACTCTTTGCCCAACTCGTCGAGGGTGAGGCGGATGGTCTTGTCCATCAGTGCCACCAAACGCACCACCAAGTCGGGCACCTCGAAGGTGGGGATGCGGTAGCCCTGGGGGGCAAAATGACGCTGCAAAATCAGGGCGATTTCCTGGAAGCGGTGTGCGCCCTCGATACAGATAAAACGTCCACCCGCGGCCTCGGGCGTGGTCAGGGCCGCGAGGTGGGCGGCGGCCACGTCGCGCACGTCCACGGTAAAGAGGCTGGTTCTCGAGACCCCCGGCACCTCGCGCCGCATTAGCTTGCCGATATACTCACTCGAGGTAGGAAAGTGAGCGTCTAGCGACGGCCCCAAAATTAGGCCAGGGTTGATGACCGATAGCTCGAGTTTCTTACCCTTTACAAACTCCCAAGCGGCCCTTTCAGCCAAAGTTTTGCTCTTGGGATAAGGCTGAATCCGGGCCTCGGTATTCGTCCAGTCACGTTCGTCGAAGACTCTTTGCCGCTCAGCATGGCCGCTCATGATGGCGGCTATCGAGGAGGTCAGCACCACCCGCCTGACCCTACCTTGTTCGGCTGCCCGCAAGACCCGCAGGGTGCCTTCTCGGGCGGGGATGATTAGCTCGTCCTCGTGCTTGGGGATGTTCGAAGGGAACGGCGAGGCCACGTGTAGCACGTAGGCACAACCTTCAACCGCCTTGTTCCAGCCTTGGTCGTTTTGTAGGTCGGCTTGGACGAACTCGAGTCCATAGCCTATATCTCCTAAGGCTTTACGCAACGCAGCCTCTTTGTCCAACGAGCGCAGGGTTCCACGCACCTTGTGGCCTTGCTGTAGCAACTGCTGGATACAGTGTGTGGCGACAAAGCCGCTAGCTCCGGTGACGAGAACAGTAGAGGAATCCGACATATGACTCTCTTATTGGCTCAACCTCAGGATGCGGGTAAATCCCAGGTTTTGGGTCGGGGCAAGGCTTCCCACTCCGGGCGCAAAGAAGGCCGCCATGCTAGCGGCGTTCTGGCTGCACCAGGCGGCGGTGTAGCCTTCGGCAAAAGCCTCGAGTTGCGCCAGAGCGGGTGAGTCGGGCGAGGGCGGGTAGTTGTGGCTCAGCAGAGCGTTGAGGTCAATCATAGCCGAAGTCTCCTCATTTCTCAGTAGGCCGGGTCGGGGTCGTCCAGACTGGGGAATTGCATTCCCTTCTCCGTCTCGGCCATCACCTCGAGCACGATGCCGTTGGGGTCAGAAAAGAAAAAGGCCCGCACCAGGCCGAGGTCGTTGATGGGGCTCAGGTTGTCCACCTGGCCTTGTAAGCGAGCATGCCAAGCCTCGAGGGCCGCGTCGTCTTGCATGAAGAAGGCGATGTGATCGAGCGCCCGCCCGGTTTTGGGCTGGATGGGCGGCAGGTAGGGCGGAAGGGCGGCCTGGGGGTTTTCAAAGAAGGCGAGCACCGTGTTGGGGGCGACGGTGATGAAGTAGTGCCTGCGCCCGTCGCCTGCGGGCAGGCGGTGGCTCATGGCGACCTGTGCTCCTAGCACGTCACGGTAGAAGGCCACGGTTTTCTTCATGTCGTTGGTCACGAGAGCCACGTGGTGGATGGCGGCAAAGGGGGCCTGAAGACCCCAACGGTCGGGGAGGGCTAAGGGCTGTTGAGCGGATTTGGACATATTCAGACTCCCGTATCACGACCTGGGCTGAGCCTCTCAAAATCAGCGTCTGTGTGGAATGTGCTACCTCTACCCGCGCTCCAGCAGGTAGTGCAGTTTGACGCAACCCGAGCCCAGCTCTCTCACCGACTGAAGGCGCAAATCTTTGTGCTGGCCTTCCGGCAGGGCCACGCTGAACTCGCGGCCCCCGATAGCCGGAGGGATCAAAAAAATCAGCTCGTCGGCCAGGCCCTCTGCCAGAAATGCGTTGAGGACGGTTTCTCCGCCGCCCACAAAGGCTACTGTGTGCCCCTTTGCCTCGAGAAAAGCAATGGCCTGCTGGGGTGAAGGGGCGCAGTGCATCCCTGGGAGCTCAGAGACCCTGCGGGAGATGGCAACCACGTCCGCCTTTGCGTAGTGTGGGTCTCCGCCCGCCGCCAGCACTTCTTCCATCGTCTTGCGCCCAAAAATCACGTTGCCCGCCTGGGCAATGTGCTGGTAAAAATCAGCCCAGACTTCGGCTGCGGTCTGGAATCCGCGGGATTCCGATGAAGCATGGGGATAAAAGCCATTAGCCATAATCTCGGCCCAGAGAATGATCTTCATAGGTTTCCATTATGGGTGGGGTGCGTGGCCTGAAGCAATCACGCACCCCAACCTTCTTCAAACCACGATAAACACCTCAAACTGCTCTTGGGTAGGCGGTGCGGCAAAGTGCTGGGCGAAATGGGCAATCACCTCGACGTACTTGCCGCTGGTGTTCCATACGGTGGCATCGGCCTCGCTCTCCCACAAGCTAAACACCACGCCCTTGCCGCTCTTGCGGTCGCCGGTCATGTAAGCGTGCTTGAAGCCCTTGGCGGTCTTCATGGTGGGGATAACTTTGTCGTGCCAAATCTGGATGGCTTGGTCTACAGAGCCGGGTTTGAGCTGGGAAGTGACGACTCGAGCGTGCATGGTTTCTCCTTTTTCTTAGCGTGGGGACAGGGTTTACTGCCCCGGTGCACGGTAGCTGGGGCTGAGTTTGGCGGCTGCGTCCACATCCTCGGGGGTCAGCAATACCGTGGTCTTGACGCTCACCCGCCCGCTGGCGTTTAGGGTCAGGGCCAGTGCGGTGGCAGCCTGATGATTGGGCACTTCGGCGATAGCGTAGAGGTCGGCATCGCCAAAGGCGTAGTAAAAAGCCTCGAGGCTTCCGCCCACCGACTTCACCACTGCCTCGGCAGCGGCCTTACGGGCAGTGCCACCGTCTTTGAGCAAGCCGTGGATACCTTCACCGACATAGTTCACATGAAGCAGATATTTGGGCATGGTTATCTCCTTGTGTTTCAGATAAAGGGCTTCGGGCCGGGTGCGGATAGGGTCAGGGATGTGGTCTCCTCTCTCTGGGGTTATGAAAAAAATAGATCGTCGGTTGGGGTGCTCCAGCTTCCGGCCTGGGCTAGCTCTATTCCAAGACACTGGGCGAGTCCTTTGGCTCCTGCCAACATGGCCTGAGCAAAGGTGATTTGGGGTTCATGGCAGCCCCACACGCTGAGGTTGACAAAGGTGTAGCCTTCATCGTTGTACAAAATCCAGCGGGCCAGAATGGTGTCGGTGTAGACCTCGAGCAGTTCTGGAGCCCTCACCTCGCAGACCCGCAGTTGCATCTCACCACCCAGGCGGTAAACCGCCCCCACCCCGCAGGCCTTGCCTGGCTCAACGGTTTGAACCTCTTGCACCCAGGGCCACCAAAGGGGCCACCCCTGAATGTCGGCAAGAACTGCCCAGACGGCCCCTAAGGTGGTCGGGAAAACCCAGACACTTTGCAGGGTGCGTTCCATATAGGTTGGGATGTCAGCTTTCACGGTGAGCCTTGGGCTTAGTAGGGGGTTTGTTCGATGTCTTCGGCGAACCAAATCTCCGGCGCACCGATCACCCCTGCGTTCGCCATCGCGGTTTTGAGTTCCTCGGAGCTGGCAAAATCGCTGGCGGCCTTGGTGTCCCTGAACCGGTGGGTGATGAACACCGTGTCGGGGTCGCTGCTGTCGCGGTGGACGCTGGCGGCGGTGACTCCTTTTGCCTTGCGGGTGGAACCAAACCCGTCATAAACAGCCTTCCACTTGCCGTAATCGCCGACTTTGTGCCTTACAAACATGGTGGTCATAAGCTGCTCCTTTGGCTCGAATTCGACTTAGAAATGGCGGTGGTTTTCGCTCGAGCTGCCCTAGCTTGCCAGGGGGTGCGTCGCGCGAGCGTCGCGCCAACCGAACCCCCCGCAACCCTCGGAATAACCCTGTCCTACACCGCCCGCAACCGGGGTGTGGGGACGATGTGCAGTAGCTTCATGGAAAACCTCGTGGATAGGGGTGAGCTTTTGGTCTGGAGTCTATGGTCGGGGGCGGAGAGGGTTGATCCAGAGGGATCTGGGTCTTGGAGGGTTAGTTGGGTTTTTTCATTGCCATTAGTCTGCCAAGCAGAGTATGCATGTTGGCCTCTTGGCGAGCTAAGGGCGGGCAAATGTGGTTGAGGAAATTGCGAGTGTCAGCGCTCAAAGCTTCCTCAGCGCTTTGAAAGGGACGCAGCCTGTGCGGGTTGTAACACCAGCTTGAGGCCGCTGGGGTTGGGCGTATTGGTGTCTATGGTGGCTTCCACGGTGACGCTGGTCGGGTCGTCCGGGCTGATGTTGCCGTCACCCTTGAGGTCTCTCACCGCGATCACCTGGTAAGTGCCCAGGGGCAGGTCGGGGAGGGTGAAGGGTACATCGGCGTTGGTTACGGTCAGTTGAACCTGTTTGACTACTGTATTGTTGGCTTTGTTACGCGCCAAAACAAAGGTCTTGACTTGGGTGCTGGGGGGCGGGGTGGGAGGTGCGCCGGGGGCAGGTGCACTCTGGAGTGCGGCCAGGGCTTTGGCAGCATCTACCGAGCCCGCCCCGCAATCATTGGCAACCAGGGGTCTGGGGGTCGTGCTCTGCCCCTGGCATTCGGCATCGCTCAGCTTTCGGGCAGTGTTCTGAAGAAGGGTCTTGGCCTCACTGACGGTCAGGCTGGGCTTCAAACCCTTCATAATCGAGACCAACCCTGCTACGTGCGGCGCAGCCATCGAGGTGCCGCTGATTCCGGCGTAATCAAACTGGCCCGTGGTGTCATTGCGCCAGGTACTGAAAACTTCCGCTGGGAAGGTCTGGCCTCCGACATCAAACGAGAGTGCTGGGTCGCCGCCGGGGGCCATCACGTCCAGCCCCACCGTTCCCCAGTTGGAGTAGGCGGCCCGCTGGCCGTCTAGCCGCGTCGCACCGACGCTGATTACGCCCTGGCAGTTGTTGGGGTTCTCGTTGGCCGCATCCACATTGGAGTTGCCCGCCGCGACAATTGCGATGGCCCCCTTGGCATTAACCTGATTAAACGCATCCTGGTAGGCCGGTGAGCAGGGGCCGCTGCCACCCAGGCTAAGGTTCAGCACGCTGGCCGGGTTGGCATTGTTGGGCACGTTAGGCACGCTGATTCCGGCAGCCCAGAGAGTGCCATCAATGATGTCGGCATCGGCACCGGTCGGGCCAAGCACCCGCACATTGACCAGCTTGGCATTCCAGTTCACCCCTGCCACGCCAATCCCGTTATTGGTGGCTGCGGCGATGGTGCCTGCCACGTGGGTACCGTGATAGCCCGATGAATTTGGAAACGGATCGAAGGGGTTGGGGGCACGCCTGACAAAGTCGTAGCCCGGCAGAATCTTGCCGACGAAATCTGGGTGTTGGCGCGAGGTATCGTTTTCGTCCCAGAGGATGCCGGTATCAATCACCGCCACCACCGTGCCGGGCGTACCTTTGGAGATGTCCCAGGCGGCCTCGAGGTTCATGGCGCGGTAGTGCCACTGCTGGGTATAGAGCGGGTCGTTGGGCACGGCACGAACACGCTTGATGCCGTTGGGCTGTGCCCACTCTACGTCCGGGCGGGCTCGCAGCGCCTCAACCAGCTCGAGGGTTCGGGCTTGGCTCAAGTTCCCGGCACTGTAGAGCTGGGTTCGGACGAGGCCCAGGGCCCGCACTGCTTGTAGGTGTACGCCCTGCACCGAAAGGCTCGAGGCACTCTGGGCTGTGAGCGCCGAACGAAACTTGACGATCACCTCGCCGGGCACGACGGGATCAAGGCTGGAGGGCTTGGTCACGCCAGGGCTGACGGTGCCGGAAATTGACCCGGTTTGCACCGGGCCTCGGCCCGAACAGGCCACCAGCACCACCAGTAAAGCAATGGAGATCAGGCCGAGAATAGACTGCTGTCGGTACATAAACCACCTCCGTAGTGCGGGAAACAATGGGCAGCCGGGTGAACACTTCTCGAGCTAGAGCATTTTCAAGAGCGTCTTACCTCGGACTTGGCACAGTCTGCAATAGTAAGCGTCGCATGAGCGTCGCGTGAGCCAAAGCCTGCGGCGATGTTTCGAGAAACCTGGTCTTGCAGGCCAAATCCCCCTTCTTCAGGAGGAGGATCTCGAGCTGTGGAGATGTTCAGCCGTACAAAAGCTGTTGAATCTCCGACTCCAGCGAGGGCTCACTTCTCGCTTGGGCCTCGCTAGTTTTATAGTCGCTCAAGAGCTTCAGAACCCGGTCTTTCTCTACGCTCAAGGTAGCGCTGTGCCCTCCCACCAGCCGCAACAGTTGCTGGGCCTGAATAGATTTTCCCTGTCCCCAGAGATACTCAGCCCAGTGAATCAGGGTTTTCATCACCAGGGGCAGGTCTTGGATAACCCAAGCTCGCTCGAGCGCCAGCGAGAGATATTTCTTGGCTTGTGGATGCTCCCCTCGAGCCAAGACAATTTCACCCAAGGAAAGATTTAGCTCAATTTCCAAGGAAGGGTCTTGGTCTTCTTTAGCCAGCTCGAGGGCTTCCTGGGCGTACTGCTCGGCCTCGGTGTAGCGGTGCAGTTTGTGACAACAGCTTGCCAGATAGGTCAGGTTGTCCGCGATCAGAGCGCGGGTATTGGTGGCTCTGGCTTGCTCCAGAGCTTGGTCTAACAAGGGTTTGGCCTCCTCCAGTTGATCCAACTCGAGGGTCAAACGGGCCAGGTTGCTGAGGTTATAAAGTGCCCCGATGCGGTTGTCGAGCTGCTTGAAGAGGTGGATGGCCTGGCGGTAGTAGTCCTTGGCTTTGGCATAGTGGCCCAGGCTGTCCTCGGAAATTGCCAGCCAGCCAAAACATACCGCCGTCAGCCGCTGGTTATGGATGGCCCTGGCCAGGCTCAAGGCTTCTTCGCGGTAAGTCAGGGCCTGGGAATGGTTTCCCCGGACGGCAGCATTGGTACCCAAAGTACCCAGCCCCCAGATGATCGGCTCGAACTCCTCTAAGGGGCGCAGCAGGGCTAAAGCCTGTTGGGTGAGTTGCTCGGCGGTGTCGAAATGCCCCAGCCGTTCGTGCATCTTGGCCTGGTGTACCAACAGGGTGCCCAGGGTGGCCTGATGCTCGGGGTTGTCGGGGCTCAGTTTAGCGATGGCTTCGGCGAAGGTTTCTACCCCGTCTTGGTAGCGCTTTTGTGCGTCGAAAAAGCGCATCAGGGCTTCGGTAGTAGCTTTAATCAGGTGAACCTTAGCCTCCTGGGCAGCCCAGTGCCAGGCGGTGCGAAGGTTCTCGAGTTCAGTTTTCATGTCCGCAAAAGCCAGCATGGGGTTGGCTCCGCGAATCTCCTCCAAGCAGCGCTGGGCGAAGCGCAGGTAATAGCTGCCGTGTTCGGCCTGAGCCTGGCGTTCTTGCTCCGGGTCTTGGGATAGCTTTTCCTGCATGTACTGGTAGAGCAGGTTGTGGCGAAAATAACGCCCTTTAGAGTTGACATAAATCAGCGATTTATCAATCAGGCTGGCCAACACCGGTAGCGAAACCCCCACCGCCAGCTTGGCCGCTTCCCGGTCGAAACCACCCCTGAAAACCGAGAGGCGCTTTAGCGCGTCTTGCTCCTCGGGGGTAAGCAAACGCCAGGAGTGCTCGAAGGCTACACGAATGCTCTGGTGTCTGGGAGCCAGGTCGCTGCTGTTAGCGCTGAGAAAGTCGGTGTCCTGGGCGATCTCCGAAGCGATGGCCTCTACGGGCAGGGCCCGCGCCCATACCGCCGCCAGTTCGATGCCCAAGGGAAATCCCTCGACCAAACGGCAAATTTCTAGGATGCTGGGCAGGTTGCTGGCTTGGGGCTCGAACTGGGGCCGCAGGCGCTGCACCCTTAGGGCAAAAAGTCGCACCGCATCGCTCCCGAGCGCCTGGGCTGGGTCGGCAGGAATCGCAAAGCCCTCGATGGGCAGTACCTGCTCATTTTCCAGGCCCAGCCGCTCCCGCGAAGTTACCAGCACCCTCGAGTGGGGGCACTCCTGTACCAAACGGGCCACCTGGGGTGCCCCTTCCAGCAGATGCTCAAAGTTGTCCAGCACCAAGAGTACGTCCTGTTTTCCGATATGTTCTATGAGCTGTTCCCAGGGTTCTTTCTTCCCCTCAAAACTCAAACCCAGGGCCTCGGCAATGGCTGGGGGTACAGCCGTGGGAGTAGACAAGGCCATCAGGGAGACAAAATAGACCCCATCCCTGAAGTGCTGCTGGTGCTCGAGGGCAGCCTGCAGGGCTAGCCGAGTTTTGCCGACCCCACCGGGGCCACTCAGGGT
>JADMIM010000045.1 GCA_015478585.1 Thermaceae bacterium
GACAAAAGCAGTACCCGCCAGCGCCAGAACCAGCAGCAGCCCGACAAACTCAAGACCTATGCGAACCTCGCTCCCCCTTTCCCATAGCAGCCAGCCCGCAAACAGCGGTAGGCTGCCCAGCAACAACTGCCAGGCGGTGAGGGTCAACAGGTGGGGAGGCTCGAGACGACGAATCACCAAACTGCCTACTGCAAATCCCAAAGAGGAGGCCAGCGCCAGGCCAGCTCCCGAAACCTCCAGCCCGCCCGGTGAAACCAGAGCCGGCCAAGCCATCAGCAAGATACCCAGTAGCCCCAGACCCAGTGCCAGAGCCTTGCTGAGAGTGAAGCGCTCCTTGAGAAAATATACGGTCAAGCCAGTCAGAATCAGGGGCTGCACGTTGCCCAGCACCGCCGCCAGACCAGCTCCCGACAGGCTGGGGCTGGAAAACATGGCCCCGTAAGCGAAGGCCGTCGAGGCCAGCGCCAGCAGCCCCAGCCAGGGCCAATCACTACGCGAAGGCAGGAGGGGTTGACCCAACACAGGTAACAACAACCCTAACGCCAGACCTGCCAAAAGCAGCCGTAACGCAGCGAACAAAAAGGGTGGGGCAAAAGCCAGACCGGCTTTGATCAAAACAAAACAGGCGGCAGTTGCCAGCACAATTCCCCCCGCGACCAGCGCACGGCGCACGGTAGGGTTGGTTGGACGCGGAGGGGTCATAGGGGTTCACCGTCAATGATGGTGGTCGTGATCCTTATGCTTGGGCATCGCGTACTTCGACGGCTCAGCCTGGAAGGCTTTCTTGCAGTCCTCACTGCAAAAATAGTAGGTCTGGCCTTGATACTCCGTCTTGCCAAAGGCTTTGTCAGGGTCAATCTGCATTCCACACACGGGGTCGGTTACTTTTGCCATAAGGTTCTCCTTGTACTACGTCTGACCTAAGCCAGTGATCTATTGGGTTTTTAGCCTTCTTGTCATCCCAACATCTTGCGTTTTGCCAACGAACACAGATATTTCGGGGTCTGCCCTTGTTACTCTGGGCTAGAGTGCAAAATTTTTAGCTGGTGGCTTCCATAGACCTCCTTTGGGCCTTGGGGTCGGGGCTGGCCTATGGCTCATACCTCTACCTCACGGGCTTGTCTAGCTGCGGTCTCTGACCCAGCCCAGGCGATCAGACCGGGCAAAAAGGGGGAGGATAGGTCGGGGTGAGCGGGCAACACTCGCACACTGAAGCCATGCAGACCGCTCATCCGGCAGGGAACCGCTTCAGCTTGGAAGAGGTAGCGGCCCGGCCCATCGGCCTTGACTACCCGCATGGCCGTGGCCCCCGCCTCCACCAATTCGCCGCCCGGATCCAACCGGCCCAGGTATACTTCCAAGCGCACCTCCTCCGGGGTAAGCGTACCTAGATTGACCCAGGCCCCCACATCCACTGCCTGGCCTACCCGAAGATCTCCCTCGGCACTGGCCTCCACCACCTCCAGCCGCACCTGGGGCCAGGCTGCCCGCACCCGCTCCTTCCAGGCCGCCAGAGCCTTGGCCCGATTCCAGCTACTCTCAGTCAGGCGCTGCACGCGCTCAGCCTCGAGGAGATAGCAGCGCTGGGTATACTCGCGCACCATGCGGTGGGTGTTGTAGCGCGGAGCCAGGGTGGTGATGGAGGTCTTCATGCGTGTCAGCCAGCGCCGGGGCAGGCTGTTTGAGCGTTCGTAGAAGGTAGTCACCACATCCTGCTCCAGTAGGGCATAGAGGGCTTCGGCCTCGAGGTGGTCTTGCGAGGCTGGGTCACGGTACTCCTCGCCGCGCCCGATGGCCCAGCCAATGGGTTCACTCGGGTCGGCATCTTGCCAGGCCTCATCCCACCAGCCGTCCAGGGTGCTCAAATTGAGCGCCCCATTAGCCATGGCCTTCATTCCGCTGGTGCCGCTAGCCTCCAGGGGACGGCGAGGATTGTTGAGCCATACGTCAACCCCATGCACCAAGGCCCGGCCCACCGCCATATCGTAATCCTCGAGGAATACCAGGCGCTTAGCAAAAGCTGGTTGGCGGGTAAACTCAGCCACCTGTTGGATAAAGCGCTTTCCCTCCTCGTCCTTCGGATGGGCCTTACCCGCGAAAATGATTTGCACTGGGCGGGTAGGGTTATTCAGGATACGCAAGAGCCGCTCGGGGTCAGAAAAAATTAGGGTGGCCCGCTTATAGGTAGCGAAGCGTCGGGCAAAACCGATGGTCAGGGCATCCGGGTCGAGCACCCCAAGGGCTGCTTCGAGTTCGGCCTCGGTGGCCCCCCGGCGGGTAAGTTGCTCGTGTAGGCGGCGACGGGCAAAGCTCACCAGCCGCTCGCGGCGGCGCTGGTGGGTGTACCACAACTCCTCGTCGGGGATACGCCAAACCCCCTGCCAGAGCGCCTGGTCTGCGGGTTCCTCGCGCCAGCGTGGCCCCAGGTAGCGTTCATATAGCTGGTTCATCTCCTGCGAGATCCAGGACTGGAAATGCACCCCGTTGGTCACATGGCCGATGGGGATCTCCTCCTTCGGCACACCGGGCCAGAGCTCCTGCCACATTGCCCGGCTCACCGCCCCGTGCAGACGGCTCACCCCGTTGGCATGGGCGGCCACCCGCAGGGCCAGGGTGGTCATGCCGAAGGTCTCGCGCCCGTCGGCGGGATTCTTGCGCCCCAGGGCCATAAAGCCGCTCAAGCCCAGGCCAAACTCGCGGGCGTACTCGCCCAGATAGCGTTCGATCAGTTCCGGCGGGAAGTGGTCGTGTCCGGCGGGAACCGGGGTGTGGGTGGTGAAAACTAGTCCTGCCGAGGCGGCTTCTATGGCCTCGGCGAAGGAGAGGCCCCCCTGCTGCATCAGGCGGCGCAGGCGCTCGAGGGCCAAGAAGGCCGCATGGCCCTCGTTCATGTGGTAAACCCGCGGGTTCAGGCCCAGCGCCTCCAGCGCCCGGTAACCCCCAATACCCAGCAGAATTTCCTGCTTGAGGCGCATCTCCAGGTCGCCTCCGTAGAGCTGGTCGGTGATGTCGCGGTCTTCGGGGGCGTTGATCTCGAGGTTGGCATCCAACAGATACAGAGGTATCCGGCCCACCTGGGCGCGCCAGATTTGGGCCCGCACTTCCCGGCCAGGATAGGACACCTTGATGGTGAGGGGTGTGCCGTCTGGGCGGCGCTCGAGGGTTAACGGCAGGGTGTGGAAGTCATTGTTCTCGTAGCGCTCCTGCTGCCAACCGGCCTCGTTAAGGTATTGACGGAAGTAGCCTTGCTGGTACAAGAGCCCGACCCCTATCAGTGGAACCCCCAAGTCACTGGCCGACTTAAGGTGATCACCAGCTAGCATCCCCAAACCTCCAGCGAAGATCGAAAGGCTCTCCGTCAGGCCGAATTCGGCGGAGAAATAAGCTACCAGCGGGCCTTGCCAGGAGCCGTCAGTCTGGGCAAACCAGGACAGCTCCCCCGAGAGGTAATGTTCTAAGTCTGCCAGTGCCCGCTCGAGGTGAGCCAGAAAGCCCCCGTCGGTAGCCGCCGCCTCCAGGCGGGCCTGGTCAATGCGCCCCAGCAGAAGTATCGGGTTGTGGCCGACTTGCTCCCACAACTCGCGATCCAGTCGGCGGAACAGCTCGATGGTGTTGTGGTTCCAACACCAGCGCAGGTTGTAGGCCAGCCGCCGCAACCCCTCCAAGGGGACTGGCAATGAGGGAACTACGTTGAAAGTCTGGATAGGTTTCACAACAAGCCTCCTAGGCAATTTCGACGATTTGCACATCTTCTCGGCAGCAAGCATTTTTCCCGTCGCATCCCCGATGGGTACAGCGGAAGCGGAAGTACAACTTTCCAGCGGGGAAGGGGCCAAGGCCGAGCTGATAACGTCGCACTCCGGCCATTACCCCACCTACCGGAGCCAGTGGGGACTCCACCGGTGGGGCAATGTCGCTCCACCAGACGAGTACGCCAGGGCAGTTGGTGGTCACGCTCAGCCGATCTCCCGGCTGCAACTGTCTGGCCGGGTTGGCAAAAGTCCACACCACCGAGCGCGCCACAATATAGCGCTGTAGGGCTTCGGGAACGGCCTGCCCCAGCGCACGGTAGATGTTGCGCAGGTGGGTGCGAAATAGTTCGTCGAACTGGGCATCGTTGCCAGAGTCTTGGTCGTCGCCGAACCACCAGAACCAGTCCGAGCCTTCGGCGGCGTAAAGAGCCTCGAAGGCTGCTGGGTTGGACTCTGGCGTAGCCCTCGAGCACTCGAGAGCTTCTCGAGCCTGCAAGAGCAGTTCCCACGCCTGGTTCTCCTCAGCCTCACCCACCCAGGTACCCAGGTCTACCCCTGGCAAGGAGCCGTTCTCATCAATCCAGGAGCCGGTGAAGAGATCATAGACCCTGGTCTGGCTCGCTAAAGGGTGGGGGTCAATGCCCCGAATGGGGTCGCCCTCCAGGTATTCGCTAAAGGTCACAGTCTCTATCTCGCTATCCTGCGCCAGAAGCCCATAGAGTGCGTGCAGGAAGGGCCGTGCATCCTCGCAGTAGGCTCCCCAGGCGTTTTCGCCGTCCAGGATCACCGAGAGAACGTGATCCTGATCCCCCTGAAAACGGTGGGCGAAGCGGCCCTTAATTTCCTCCAGAAAGGCTAACGCCACCGGCCCAAAGTCCTTGCAGCCCTGGTAGCGGAAGCCGATGTTGTCGGAGAGCGGGGTGTCGCGGAAGAACACGCTGAGGGCGGACTGACCCTCCTCGGCGCGGTAGGGCTGGGCCAGCACCTCGGGGTCGGAGGGGTCGTAGCCGTACTGCCCGCTACGGGCCAACACCCCCTGGTCAGTGGCAATCCAGCGCACCCCAGCCTGAGCAAACAGGGGAACCACGTACTGAGCCACCGCACCCTCGGCGGGCCACATGCCACGCGGAGGCTGAGCAAACAGACGGGTATAAAAGTCCACGCCCCGCTGTATCTGGCTTTGCGCGTCTTGTGGGTAGGCGAAGCGCCGGGGTAGGGTGGTTCCAGGGCGATCCAGGGTGGCCCGGTCACTGTCGGCGAGTAACGGGAGGATAGGGTGATAGAAGGGGGTGGTAGAGACCTCAATTTGCCGAGCTTCCTGTAGCTGGCGATGCAGGGGGATCACCGCCCGCATGATCTTGTACTGCTCGGCGAGCATGGCCTCGAGGTCGTCTTGGTTAAAGCCCCGGTCTTGCTCCACCCAGCGCCACACTGAGGCCTTCTCGCCAGTCACGAGCTCAACCTCACCCTCGCGGAACTCCAGCCCGAACCAGCTCAGGTTGAACCACATCTGGAGGTCGCGCAAGTCCTGTGGACTAAAGAGTTCTCCAGCACTCCGCTGCTCCAAGAGTTCACGGTAGCGGGGGTAGGGGTAGATCTGGTGATGCCAGTCAGCCTCGAAGAAATGCGCAAGCAGATCCTCCTGCTCTTGATGGGTCAAGTTTTCGGCGGGTTTGCGGGTCAGCTCGAGCGCCCGGTCAGTCGCGCCGTGCAGGAGGTAGTCCTCGAGTTGCCACAAGAGCACCGGGGTCAGGTTAATAGTCAGATGTAATTTGGGATGCTGGGCCACCAGGGCCGCCATTGGGTAGTAGTCGCGCAGAGCGTGCAGCCGCACCCAGGGCTCCCAATAGCTGCCCTGTGGGCTTTCCTGGGCAGTGTTCTTGTAGAGCGGCTGGTGCTGATGCCACAGCAGGGCCAAATACAGCTTGGGGCCAACCCTGAAGCGCTCCTCCGGTTCTGAGACTTCCCCCTCCGCCAGGGATACCCCAAAAACCCGGTAACGCACCTCGTCACCCTTGGCGAACGGCCCCAGTTGGGCCATCCAGTAGCTGTTTTTGTCCTCGTTGCGCTGCCACCGTGCCACTACGGTTTGCGGGGGCTGATCATTAACCTGGTACTGCACTCCTACCGACTGCCCCTCTTCAATGGGCCAGGTACCGAGGGTAAGGCTCACGCTTTCGCCAGGGCTAACCCGGCGGGGGGTACGCGGAGCATCGGGAGTTAGATGCCAGAGGTTCATAGGGCTCGTCCTTTAAACCTTAGCAACCCCGATGTCGGTGGGGTTTTGACTGCTCTTCAGCAGGGGCTGGCTCTGAATGCTGATGGGCTTCAAACCCCGCCTTGTACGACTTCACGGGGGTCGCTTCATCCTGTTTGGGCGGGTTGGGCTGTGAGGCTGCCCCGTAATTACCGTGATTATGCACGGATGGAGCCGAGGCATTCTCGAGTGGTCTGGAGTCCTTGGAATCAGGTTGATGCGACCCGTGACCATGCCCGCCGTGTCCACCATGCCCCCCAAGGTGCATCAGCATCATGCCACCGATAAGCAAGACAGGTAGGCTCGCGGGGTACAAAAAATAAAGCACCACCCCCCCAACCAACGCCAGGAACCACCAGTATTTAGAAAGTAAGCCTCGGGCCTTTGCCATGTTGTACACACCCCTTTCGGTTTGGTTCAAAGTTCAATGTTCCGTCTTCTTATAAGGCTCATGTAAAGCCCTCAACGCAGATGGTTCACCGATCTTCTCCCATCTCTGCACACTATACCCACCCCAGGTGGGGTGGGTATAGTGACAAATGTCCCGTGGGGGATACCAAAGAGAGTCACCGCTAAGTATTTCCACAATAGATTTGCGCTTTAGGGGGTTCCCCGAATCTGACGCTCGCGCTTTCAGGAACGGGCCTTTACCAAGTCATTGAACTGCGGATATAGCGCTAATCAGATTCGGGGGTACTTAGAAGGCGCTGAGTACCGGCAATGCACTGGCGAGGGTAGATGGCTCCTTCCCCGTCTCGCTTCTTCTGCCACGCGTTAAAAGGGGCTGACACTCAAATCGAAAGATCTTCAGCGAGGGGCAAGTTAGCCTGAACCAGGTATTCAGGTTGTAGTTCCATCGTCTACAACGATACAGGGTTGAGATGTGGAGAATGCTATGTCCTAAAGCCGTGGGGTGATTTAGCTATGTAGCAACCGTGTAGCAACCCAGATATTTTTGGGTATTAGCCCAGATTGCTCAAATGCGATTATTCGTAAAAACCCCTCTAAGCCGCGCTTTGTACACCCAGAAGCGGTTTAGCCTGGCGAGAAAGCTGGGCGTAGAGCTCGAGAAACCGTTCCTTCACCCGAACGCCAAGAAAGCCCGGTGGGGTGAGTTCGGGGGGCAGGCCAGGGTCTAGGAAGAGGCTTTTCCTCGCTTCGTGAACCATCTGAGTCAGGCGCACGAAGGCTTCCTCGGCGTTTCTAGCTTGGCCTGGCTGGGCGCTCAGAAAGGCCCGGTAGCGCATCTGGGCCTCTTTCAAGTTGAACGACTTCTCAATTAGATCCAGCGGCTCGGACTTGGAGAAGCGCTCAGCCTGAAATAGCTCCACATAGTCTTTCAAGCCATAAAAGCCCACCAAGTCACGGGCGGCCTCAAGGCTAGCGTTGGGGCTAATCCAGACTCCCGGCGCAGGCGTGCCAAAACCCAGCAAGATAAGTTCATTTCTGAAACGATCCCGCACGGTGCGCTTGGCCTCGGGGACGGCATAGACCAAAATGCGCCAGCGAGCATCCCAAACCGAACCGTAGCTGTACAGCCGCTCACGTACGGTCTGCACCTGCCAGGCCACCCTGGGCGAGAGACGGTAGTAGGCTTTGCGGCCCACTTTTTCCGGGATAATCCAACCCCGCTTGACACTGCGCGAAAGGGCCGCCCGCACGGCAGGCTCGCTAAACTCGAGCATCTCCATCCAACGAATCAGGTCGCCCACCCAGGCTTGGTTTTGGGGATAGAGGTACTCCATGTACAGCGTGAACAAATACGACCTAGCCCGCATGCGTTCCAGTCTAAGGGGTGATAAGGATGGGGTCGAGAGTGCTTAGGAAAAATGGCTCGCGGCACAAGTCCTAGGTTTCGGGTCAACCCTATCAGGCTTGCGACTTTTGACCTTAGAGCCTCTCAGGGTTAATCCTTATTTTCTCCCCCGTAAGGCTGTAAGGCAAACCATTCGCCCGAGGAATTGCGTATGGTAGATTGTGCCAGCATGAGCCTCGAGGCTTTCACCGACGAGTCGCTGCTGGCACTGGTGGCTAGAAGCGACGAAGAGGCGCTCCGGGTGCTTTTCCGCCGCTATGCCGGGGCGGTGCTCTCCCTGGCAAGGCGGATGGGATTGGACGCGGCCACACGGGAGGACTGCGTGCAAGAGGTGTTCGGGCGAATATGGAAGGGGGCTAAGTCGTTCGATCCCCAAAAGACCCAGGCCAGAAGCTGGTTACTGGCCGTGGCCCACCATCAGGCGGTGGACTTGGTGCGCCGTCAGGCTGCTCGTCCCCAAGCCATAGAGCCCGATGCCGAACACCAGGCTGATGCCTTCGACGTGGCTGGCCCCGGTTTAGACGAAGTGGGCGCACTCGACCGCATCCGCATCCAAAAAGCCCTGAACGTCCTTTCGGCAGAAGAACGCTCGGTTATCGAGGTGCTCTACTACCAGGGCTATGCCCACGGCGAGGCTGCCGAGCAGCTCAATATTCCCCTGGGAACCCTGAAAACCAGGGCCAGGCGAGCCTTAGAAAAACTGCGGGAGGTGTTGGGTGACGCTTGAAGAAGCCAGAGACCTGCTCCCGCTCTACGCCCTGGACGCGCTCTCGTCCGAAGAAGCGCACGGCCTCGAGGCCGCCTTGCAGACCTACCCCCAGCTTCAAGACGAACTTCGGGCCTTGCAATCCACCGCCTCGGAGCTGTTTGTGGCTTTGCCCTCCGAACCCATACCGCAGGGGCTCGAGGCCAGGGTAATGGCTGCCCTGCCCACCCGCCCAGAAGAGCAGCCCAAGATTTCATCCCTCCCGGCGCGAGCCCCCAGCCCTCGGCTCTCTCCCCTGCGCTGGCTGGCTCCGACTATCGCTGCGGCTGCACTGGTGGTGCTGGCCTGGACAGGTACCTTGGCTTGGGGCTGGATACAGGCCCTGGGCAACCCCTCGAGCAAAGTGGTCACGCTGGTAAATCAACAGGGCAGCGTAGTGGGCCGGGCACTGGTGCGCCCAGACCGGCAGACCTTGCTGGTGGTCAACCTTCCTCCCCCTACTGGAGGCAAGGTCTATCAAGCCTGGGGGTTGGGAGCGGGTCAGCCCATACCCCTCAATACCTTTAGTCGGCTCATCACAGTGCTCGAGCTGCCCCCACAAGCCACCGCCCTGGCAATCTCCGAGGAACCCGCCGGGGGAAGCCGCAGCCCTACTCAGATTCTGGGCCTGCCACAAAACTAGGTATCTCCAGAGCGCATAAGGGTGAGGTTGCCAAATAGAAATTATGGAACCTCACCCTGAAGCGACTTAGTTCGAGAACCTCCGCAAAGAATCCTGGGAATCGATCTGAGTGTATTTACCGTGTCCGTCCGAGCAGAGAAGCGCGATACGTAGCCCCCTTACCCCAGAGACTCTTATCGCGGTTTCCGCCATTTTTGCCGCTACTCATGACAGCAAAAAGGAACTGGGTGCGGTCTTTCTAAGCGGGTGGACTGTCCTATTCTTTCTGAAAACCGCTCTAATATTTGACTCCAAAGGTAGTCTCATCGAATTGCCAATCCAGGCGTAGGTATAAGCCGGGTTGAGTTTGGAAGCCTGCCAAACTGGTCTGGGTGCCAAGCAGATTGACTCCCGCAGAGACTAGCAGGCCCTGAGCAACCCGCAGGCTGCCCTCGAGGCCCAGCGAAAGCTGTCCTGAGGCGGTACTGGGCTGGAATAAGTAGCTGGTGTTTGCCCCCAGGCCAACCAAGTCGGTGAGGAAGTAGGTGAAACCCCCGCCCACCTGAAATGTCCAGGTGCTAGGGTTACTCAACCTGGCCGCACCACCCGCCCGTAGGAACCATTGCTGGTCGGCTTCGTAGCCCGCACGCAACTCACCCTCGTAAACCGTGCCATCGCTGGCCTGATAGAAGCCCGTCCGGGCCACATGATTGCTCAGGATACTCAGCCGATCACCCCGGTAGGCCGCGGCCAGCGAGAACTTGCCCCCACTGTCGCCGGTGGCCTCGCGTACGTACTGGCCCGCCGGGGAGATAATCAGCACGTCGTTGGCCTTCCACACCAGGCCGAAGTCGTACACCTGCTTGAGCCCTGGCTGGATGGCCTGGCCGGAGAGTTCGGCCCTGACGCTCGCCAAAAGGTCGGCCCCGGTATAGCGGAAGCCAATGCTGCCGCCTGCCCCGCCCTGACCCGCATCCGCCAGAGTCAGGCTGCCAGCTAGCAGCAGCGAAAATTCCCGGCTGAAGGGAATACTGGTGTCGAGTCCAACCCGGGCAACCCCGGCCTGGCCGGAGAGGTTATTTAGCTCGTAGGTAGCCGCGATATTGGTGCTGCCTAAATCGGTAGCACCGGGGTCGGGGGTGGCGCTGGAATTGCCCAGCAAAGTACGCAGCAAATCGGCGTTGGTAAAGCTGCCCCGTACGCCCAGGCTGCCCTGGTCGTAGGGGCCGAGGGTGCTGTAGTACAGGCGGTTTTGCAGGCGGATGCCAAAGTTGGCGTTCAGGGCGTAGTCCAGGCTCAAGTCGGTGGCTCCTGGGGTGCTACCCAACCCCACAAGCTGGCGCAGGGTCAGGGTGAACTGGCCCAAAACCGCCTCGAGACCCGCCGAAACGTAGGCGTTGGAGGTGCTGAAGTTGGTGTTCTGCGCGGGGGTCAGGCCGGTTCCGCCCCCGCCACCCAGCAGCAGCGCCAGTGCCCCCAAGCTGAGGCGGCCCTCGGCGCTGAGGGCCTGGCTGATGTTTGCAGTGAGGTAGTTCTGGCTTAGGGTGTAGGCTCCGGCCAGACTAAAGTGGTCGGTGGCCTTCCAACCCAGGTTGAGGGCCAGGTCGCGCTCGGGGTTGGCGGGCTGGGCCGAGTTGGGGTCAATGTAGCCTGGCGGCAAGTCCTGGTAACGAGCACTCAGGTTGAGGGTATCCGTCCTGTACAGCACGTTCGCCGCGCCCGCCGCCAGCGAGAGTGAGTTCAGCCCGGCGGCCACCTCGGCCTCGGCGCTCAAGGGGCCACCTTGGTAGCGCAGCCCGAAGCCCAGCAGCGCGGGCTGGCCCGCGTCAAAGCGCAGCACCGTGGCTTTGAGGCCAAAGTTCCCCACCTGGTAGCCGACCTGGGCTCCGGCCCGCAGCTCCTGGTTGGGTGTACCCACGGCGTAGGCAATTTCCAGCGACTGCGGGTTGCCGTTCAAGTCGGTGGGCTCGAGCGGCGTTCGCAGGGTGATAACCCCGCTGGGGTAGTCAATGGTGTAGTCGGTGTTGCGAATCAAGGTGGTGCGCGAGAGCACGATGTTGGGGTTGTCGGCGCTTCGCACCACCACCTGCACCTGCTCACTGTTGTCCACCACCGGCAAAAGCCCGCTAGGCACCGGCAGGCGGTAGACGCTGCTGCGGTCACCGGGGAGCACCACCCGCTGGTTGGCGTTGGGGGTCAGAGCCGCGAAGGCGTTGAAGCTAAAACCCCCACTCAGCACCCCCTTGAGGCCGTTGTAGCCAGCCGAATAGCCCGTGAGCAGCCCGTCAAAACCGGGGTTCATCTGACCGTATTGCAAGTAGTCCGAGCCGTGCTCGAACCTCAAAAAGCAGCAGTCGCTGCTGGGGGCATCGCTGCCTTGAATTTGCCCGTCGCCGGTGAGGGGGAAGCGGTCGAAGGGGTTAGCGGGGGGCAGCAGACTGGAGTCTGTAAACAAGAAACCATTCGCCACGCTGAAGCTGCTTCCGGTGTTGATGGCCCCGGTGAGCAGGGCGCGGTTGTCGAGGATATTTCCTCGCGCGAAAGCGTTGAGGCTGGTCTCGAGGCTGAAGGTGTTGAAGTTGGTCAGGTTGAGCTGAACTCCCGCCGAACCCACCACAATGAGCGGGCGGTTGGTGGCCTCCACCGGGAAGGTGGCCTCAGCCCTGGCTTCCTCGCTGCGCACCACCACCTTCACCACGTCTGGCGAGCCAGGGGTGAAGAGGCCCTGACCACTCTGCCCCAAGTCGTTCAGGCGCACGCTGCCCTGACCGTTCTCGATTTTGATCTGATATCCCGGTACATCTGGGAAGGCATCCGGCGTGGCGGGCTCGGGGGTGATGTTGGCGCTTACGTAGGGCACGTTAGCCGGGTTGCCATTGGCATCCCGCACGACCACCGTCAGCTCGTTCTGGTCGGCTTTGTCGGTAGTGAGTGGGTGGGTCGGGTAGACCAAGATTTCAGTTGCCCGGCCTCCCCCTTGCACCAAGCTGAAATCGCTGAGGCTGGTTTGCGTAGCGATGGGCTGAGCGCTAGGCAGGTTGTTCAATACCTCTGGCGAGCCTTGCAGCAGCAGCAGATCACCCAAGCTGCCCAATACCCGCTGCCCGCCAGGAGTGCGGGGCCGACCCGCCGACTTGCTCTGGGGCAGTTGCAAAATCACACCCAGGCGGTCTTGGGGAAGCTCAATGGGGCCGGTGTGGCTGAGGCGATAACTCAGCACATAGGCATCCTGGAGCGGGCCGGGCAGCACCCAGTACAGGCGGTCACCCGCGACGAGGGGGTCAGCCAGGGGAAGGGCCCTGTCACGGGTCGGGGTATCCACCACGGCGGCGTTCAGGTTGCCAGGCGGAGTGCGCAGCAGGCGGCTCGAGCCCAGCAGATACTGGCTCGCAGGAGGAATGCGGTCAGACAAAATTACCGTGCCGTTTTCTGGAGCCTGGGTGAGCTGGGCAGCCAGCACGATTTCACTCTCGCGCTGGGCCGCGGGTTGGGGCTGGGTAGCGCTGGCCAGGGCCGTCGCAGGGGGTGCGGCTGGCACTTTGTTCACAAAAGCCCTCACCGTGTTGGGATAGTCGCCCGCCGCTTGGGGGATGCCCGTCACTTTGAAGCTGTTGACACCGGGCTCGAGGGTCAGGGTGCGGGTTTCTTCGGGGGTGAGCTGGAGCTTGGAATCGCCCTCGAGGTCTACCCTCACCGCTCTGGAGAGCGGGTTGCTGAGGGTGACGGTAAAGGTGATGGGCTGACCGACTTCCACACTGGGGGTATCGGCCACCTTGGCGAGCCCCAAGTTCACCCGCTCGAAGGGGGTAGTAGCGGTCTGGTCAGGCTGTCCGGGTGAGGTTAGGGTAGCCCTGAGGGTGCTCTGGTCGCTGGTTCCAGCGGTGGTACGGGCGGTATAGCAGTCGGTCTGGGTAGCGCCGGGCTCGAGGCTGGCGCTAAAGGTGCTGGGTTGCTGGGGCTCGAGCAGTGCTGTGGGGTCGTCCTTGAGGGTGTAAGTGGCGGCTGTACCCCCCTGATTGGTAACTTGCAAGCAGACTTTGGTCTCCTCGCCGGGCAGGGCTGGGCTGGGGGTGAGGGGGGAGCGGGTCAGGGTGAGGGCCGCAGGGGCAGCAGGCTTGGTTACACTCAGGCTGGCAGTGGCGGAAATCGGGGCTTGGCTCCAAAAGAGGGTGGCGGTGTTGTCAATCTTGTTTGGCGCGTCGGGGGCAACAATAGCGGTGGTGCTGAAGGTCTTGCTCTCCCCTGCGGCTAGGTCAAAGGTCTGCTCGAGGGGCTGTCCCTGCAACCCAGTGGGCAGCGGATCGCTGAGTTTGGCACCTTGCACCGAGGTTCCGCCGGTATTGGTGGCGGTCAGGGTATATACCACGCTATCGCCGGGTTGAGCCTGGGCGGGTTTGACGGTTTTGCTCAGGGTGAGTGCGGCGGGTTGCGGGGGTGGGGGGGCTTGGACGTTGATAGAAGTGCTGGCGCTGGCACAGTCGAGCCCGAGGGTCACGGTCAGGTTGCCCTGAATGGCCTGGTCGGCTCGAATTACCGCCGTGAGTTCGACAGGCTTTCCTGCCTTTACCGTGCCCGAAGCCACAGGCGGCTGCAACAGCGTTATCCCCTGGGGAACCCTCAAGGTGAGCTGGTAAGGAACAGCTTGGGGAAACTCGCTGCTGAGGGTGATTTTTAGGTTGGCGGTTTGTCCGCTCTGGAGGGAGATTTCAGCGGGTTCAATCTGAAGGCTGGGCCTGACTTGATAGCTCAAAGTGGCCGTGGTGTGAGTTTTGTTCTGTACGGTGACATCCACCGGGTTGGTTGTGGCCCCAGGCAGGGCTGCGGGGTTTAGGGTGTAGCTGCCTGGCAACAAGACCAAGTTGGCCGGGGTTTGCGAAGATTGATTGCTGTAGGTGAAGTTCACCCCAGTTAGCGGAACCTTCTGGGTACATACCTGGGCTTCGGCGTTCACGTTCACGCTGCCCTGCGGAGCCTCACCCACGGCCTGAGGCATCCGCACGAAGTAGGGCTTGCCATCCAGAAGGGTGCGAAAGCCAATAGAGTTGGAAAACTGCTTGGTGGTGGGCAGAATCCGCACCAATATGGCCCACTCCCCCACCATCTCGCGGGTGATACGGAGGTTGTCCCCGGCCCACTGTAGGTTGCCCGATACGCTCAGGGCGCGGCGCTTGTTGCCGGGCAATAGCATGAACAGCTTGGCCTCTTTGGGGCCGTCGGCATCGTAGTTCTCGAGCCGGAACAGCTTACCCACCGCCGAAGGGTTGATAGTGATGCGGGCCACCAGTTGGTCTTGATTAAAGCGCCCACGCTTAACCACCGTAAACTGGCTGGCTTCGATGGTTGCTCCCTGGGAAATGCGGAAGCCAAAGCCGTTTTTGCCAGGGCCAGTGGTGCGAGCCTTGAAGGGGTAGTAGCCCTGGGGCAGCGTCCCCAGGAAGAAGCGGTCAAAACGGTGGGTGGTGGCGGTACCGTAGGTTTTTTGGGCCAGCACCTGACCTTCTGGAGTAGAGAGGGTAAACGTGGTACTGACCGGGGCACGGGTACTGTAGATTTCGTCGCCGTAGAAGTTGGCGGAGGTGTCGCGGCGGTTGAAGTAATCGTTGAGGTTGATGTCGGGGCTATACAGCTCGAGCTGTAGCGGCTGGCCGGCTCCTGCGGCAAAAACCGCCAAGCGGTAGTTGTCACCAAACTCCGTCCAGGGGGCATCGCGGCTGACCGAGGAGAGGGGCGGTTGGAGCTGGGGCAGGGTCTGGGCCAGCACCAAACCAGCCAGCACCACCGCAGTTGTCAGGCTCAATACCAGCTTGAGACGGCGGGTAAAGCGGTTCATCGCGCCACCTCCTCAAAGTTCAGGTCGGGGTCGGTGACGAGTCGCTCGAGGGCAATATCGCCAGAAAGGGTGTAGGTCAGTGTATAGAAGCCGGGTTCTAAAGTTCCGGGCAGGGTAATCACATCGCCCGAGATGGCGGGGGTGGGTGTGCCGCTGAGGTCACCTCGAGTCCCTCCCGGTGGCAAGGGGTCGGTGATTCTGAGGTTACGCAGCGTTGTCCCCACAGTCAGTTTGAGGGTGATGGTGTAGCTCTGGCCCACCTTGCTGACGAGCTTCTCGAGGCTGACTTTGCCCATCGTGACCTTGGTCGAGCGCACCTTGGCGGTATCCGAAGCGGGAGCCTCGAAGAGGAAGTCCTCGTGATAGATGCCTGCCCCCTCAATGCGCACGTAGCGGGTTCCGCGCTGGCCCTGGTCATCTGGGACAGCCTTGGGTACATAGGGCGCGGTAACACGGTCTACCCGAATGGCCCATAAACCGGGCTCCACGTCGGTAAGGCTGTAGCGGCCCTTATCGTCGGTCACAGCGAAGCGCCCATTGGAGAGGTAGACCCTGGCCCCCTGCAAGGGCTCATCTAGGCCCTCGGTGTAGTTGTTATCGCCATTCTTATCGAAGTAGACCCGGCCTAAAATCTGGGCTTTATTGCTGAACACGCCTGGGTCAATGTTCACCACTGCCGTAGCCACCGTAGATGTCACTGGGACAGAGCCACCAGGGCCAAACTGTCCACCGGCCTGGGCGGTGTTTTGTATGGGATTGCGGGCCGCAGCCGTGACCAGGGTTTTGAGTTGCAGGTTGACGCTCTGGCCTTCTGCCAAGCTGGGCAGGTTCCACCGCAATTGCTGCTGTGCTCCTACCCCCGTCACCGTGGGGTCGGGGATGGCTAGGCCGCCCAGGGTGCTGCTACCGCTTACATATTGCAGCCCTACCGGCAGGGTATCGGTAATGGAAACATTGCTCAGGGCCACCCCGGAGGTGTTGCTAGCGGTCAGTTGCCAGGTGATGGCTGCTCCAACCTTGGCCACTTGGGTGCTCGAGGTCTTGCTTAGCACCAGCACCCCGCTGAGGGTGGGTGGGTAGACCGGGGTAGGTTGGTTGCCACCGGGCAGATTGGGGTTACCATTGCCCGCAGGGTCGGGGTTGTTACCGTTGTTGGAGTCGGTTGTCCAGACCGGTGGCCCCCCAGGGGTGAGGGCACTGGTGAGGGTTGCCGAGTTGTAGTATGGCCCTTTGGTTCCGTTTTGTGTGACCCGCAAGGTAAAGCTGAGCGTCCCTACCCCCCCAACAGCCAGAGGCTGGTTGCCTATGAGCAAGCGGGTGTCGGTAAGGCCGTTGTAATTGGGGTTGGGAGCCAGCCCCCCGCTCGTGCTGGGAGGAGCCGTCACCACGAAGGTGCTAGGCGCGGGGAAGGTGCGGCTCAGATCGTCAGTAACTTGAACATTGGTAGCCGGGATGGAGCCCAAGTTTTTGTAAGTGAACAGGAAGCCCACCTCGAACACGCCGGGAGAGACCAGTTTGGTAGAAGTAACCATTTTGGCCAGGCCCACTACCTGCGGCGGTAGGGTTACAGGGGTGGGAACGTCCTCACCGGGGCCACTGGGATTGCCGTCACCGGTGGGATTGGGGTTGGTACCGTTGGTGGAGATATCGGTGGCGATAGGCGGCCCACCAGGTGAGTTGGCCGAGGTCACTATGGCGCTGTTGTTGAAAACCCCCGTAGCTCCATTGGTGGTGACCCGCACCGTCAAAACGATGGTGGCCGTAGCCCCCACCGCCAGGTTCTGGTTTCCAGCCAGTAGTTTAGTATCGGAGTTGCCGTTGTAGCCAGGATTATTGGCACTCAGATCCCCCGCAACCACCGGCGCGCCTTGCACCACAAAAGTCGCCGGGGCGGGGAAAGTCGAGGCCAGGTTGTCCGTAACCTGCACGTTGGTAGCTGGAGTTTGAGCGTAGTTCTTGAGGGTGAGCAAGTAGGTCACATCGAACACGTTCTGGTTGACCTGAACGACCCCGGTAACGGCCTTGGCGATTCCAATTCGCTGCTCTACGGGGATGAAGGGGGTGGGGTTGTTTTCGCTGGGCTTATTGGGGTTGCCGTCGCCCGAAGGGTTGGGGTCGGTGCCGTTGTTGGAGAGGTCGGTGGAGACGGTTCCTGCGGGCAAGGTCGGGGCTTGGGCAGGATCGTTGGGCACACCCAAGCCGGGGTTAGAGCCAGAGCCGGTATAGCTCGAGCCGTACACGGTGTTGTCGAATGGCCCTGGGTTGCTGGCAATATTTACCGTGACCGTATAGCTAACCACACAGCTTTGGCCCGGCGTTAGGGTGCCATTGCCATCGAGCAGAGTGTTGTTGCCGATTCCGTTAAACCCGCTGTTAAGTAGGCAAGCCGCGCTCGAGCCCGCGCCCAGGGTCAGGTTAGACACGCTGATGTTGGCGGCAGGAACCGGGCTAAAGGCCCGAACCAAGTTTTCTACCGCTTGCACCTTGGTGGCGTTCACACTGCGAACGTTTTTGATAACCACGGAGTAGTTGATGGCAAAAGTGGTGGGGGCAATTTGCGTGCTCGAGGTAATCGCTTTGGCTACTCCGACCTGCTGTGGCTGGGGGGTAGAGGGGGTCGGGCTACCGGGGCCAGAAGGGGTGGTGCCGTTGTTGGAAACGGCAGGGGCCACGGTTCCTACGGGCAAAGTGGGAGCCTGGGCAGGGTTGTCGGGCACGGTTTGGCCGGGGTTAGGGCCGCTACCGGTGAACCCCGAACCATACACGGTGTTGTTGAACGGCCCGGCATTGCTGCCCACGTCTACATTTACGGTGTAGGTGATGGTGCACTGCTGGCCTGGCGTGAGGATGCCGTTGCCATCGAGCAGGGTGTTGTTGCCTTTGCCTGTAAAACCACCATTGAGCACACAGGCCGCAGTCGAAGATGCTGCCAGAGCCACATTGGACACGCTGATGTTGGCCGCAGGAACCGGACTAAAGGCCCGCAGCAGGTTTTCTACCACCTGTACCTTGGGCACATCAACCGTTCCGGTGTTCTGCACGATTACCGAGTAATTCACGGCGTAGGTCGTGGGGCCGGTCTGCACGCTGGAGGTAATGGTCTTGGCGAGGCCCAACTGTGGGCTCTGGAAGCCGAAGTTGCGCACCGCGGTGGTGTTCGCCCCAACCACTACGCCCGTATAGCTTGCGCTGGCAGGGGCAGTGGGGATGGCTCCCGGGGGGATGTTGGGGCTGGTGGTGACAACCCGAACGGCGTACGTGCCCAGCGGCACCCCATTGAAGGCGTAGTTGCCGTCGGCATCGGTCTGGGACTGGGCTACGATCTGACCACTGGCGTTCACCAGTTGCACGTCAATCCCGGCAGGCAGCGGGGTATCGGTGCCAGGGTCAAAGACCCCGTTGGCGTTCTGGTCTATGTATAGCGTTCCACCAACATTCCCACTAGGCAGGGTACAGGGGGCCACCACGATGTCATCCATGGACAAGTCGTTACCATTGCCACCGGGGCCGCTGTTGCGGAAGCGAAAGATGAGTTGGGTAGTGTTGCCTGAGTTGAATAGGATACCGAAATTGCGCCACTGGGGGGTGGGGGTGGCCCCCACCGGGCCTGTACTGGCAATGACGATTCCGGTGCCGGGCGGGTCAACGCCTACTCGCTCGACCTCGAAGGAGACGTTGTACGGCAGCGGAGATTTCCCAATATTCTTCCAAAACTGAGCATTGGGGTTGTTGTTGTGCAGCAACCAGGCGCTGAACTCGTAGTTAGTGTTGGGAGTGACGGTGACGGTTTCCTGGTAGAAAACCGAAGGGGCAATCGAGGCGTTGATGACCATCATCAGACCCGTAGAGGGGCCGGTACCGGTGGCGCTGGGGTCGGTGTCGTGGTCGCCCACGTTCCACCAGTTGGGGTCAACCGATCCGTCTTGCTGAGGATTGGTACGGTTACTGATGCGGTAGTCGCCGTCTTGTAAGAAGCCAGTGGAGTTATAGCGCAAGGTGGTTCTGCCGGGGGAGAGCGGTTGGGAAACCGGGGGCAGGATGCTGGGCGAGCCGGGCAGGATTCCAAAGGTTCCGTTGAGTGCGAAGGCATTGGGGCCTCGAGTTCCCCCAGCCGCAGCACAGACTTGGGCTAGGGCCGTGCCGCTAGCAAGCCATAACAGCGCCAATAGCAGCATGAGGAGGCTGCCTCGCATCCTCGATATTGCCTCGGAATCAATCATCCACGCCTCCTGATTGTTGTCTTGCCCAAACGAGATGACCGTAAAGCCCGGGAATTGACCGATGCGCAAACCAACCCCGCTCGAGAACCAAGAGCGAGTCTCCAAAAGACAAATTAGATAGTGCTAACTGCATAATCAAACATCCAAACACTAGACCCAACCTCACTTCTGTCGAATTTCGCTAGGCCAACTACCGACTCAGACTGCAATTTCGCTAGGCAGTCCTAACTTACACCCTGTCCAGTACGTAAAGCTACAGCCAGCTCATACCCCAGCGCCCGAGAAAAGCCCTTTTTACACATCCATAAACCCCAGTTAAGTGCCTTTATAACGATAAATTCTCCCTGGCGTTAAGTTGGCATATTAACGCCATCTTAATATTTCAAGCTATAAACCGCGTACCGATTTACCGAGCATAGTCGCTGCTACGGGCAATACTCGAGGTAGCTCGTAGGAAGCACTCTCAGAAAACCGCGCCAGCAACAAACAGTCCAAAATTGCTCGAGTATAGTTGTCTGATGTTGAAGGGAAAAGTCGCACTCGTAACCGGAGCTTCGTCCGGTATTGGCCTCGAGATTGCCCAAAAGCTGGCTGCCGAAGGGGTAAAGGTAGGGCTGTTTGCCCGCAGTGGGGACAAGCTCGAGGCCCTAGCCCGCAAACTCGCAGAAGCTATTGCCCTGCCCGGCGACATTACCCGTTACGAAGACGTTGAAGGGGCAGTAAAAAGGCTCGAGGCCGAGTTGGGTGGCTTAGACTTCCTGATCAACAACGCCGGGGTAGGCATCTTCAAGCCGGTTCAGGAGCTTAGCCCGGAGGAGTGGCAAGAGGTGCTCCAGACCAACCTGACCGGGCCCTTTTATGCCAGCAAAGCTGCTGTGCCTGCGCTACAAAAGCACGGCGGACACATCGTCAATATCGGCTCGCTGGCAGGCAAAAATGCCTTCGCGGGCGGCGCGGCCTACAATGCCAGCAAGTTTGGCTTGCTGGGCTTTTCCGAGGCTTCGATGCTGGATTTACGCTATCTGGGCATCCGGGTCAGCAGCATCCTGCCGGGTTCGGTAGACACGCCCTTCGGGGGCGCTCCCACCGGTGCGGCCTGGAAAATCCAGGCTGAGGACGTGGCCGAAGCGGTGGTATACGTTCTCAAAAGCAACCCTCGAGTGATGCCAGGGCAACTCGAGCTGAGGCCCGCCCAACCGCCGAAAAAGTGACCCTGACTGAAGAGAGACTGAGGCACAGAGCACAGAGCTAAAGGCCGGACGACGAAGGCTAAAAGTTGAAAGCAACAGCAAAAGACAAGGGGCCCAAAAGCTACACCAGGACAGCATAATTGGTTTATCGAGAAACGCCGTCTGGGATGGGCTTGGGGCCAGGGGCTATTGGTTTGTTGCTGATTGTTTTCCCGTGCTCGAGCCCTCTTGGGCCTATGCGCCCCTTCACCATAACCTCACCTCGAGGCAATAAATCTCCCTCACGGTTGAGGTTTCCCTTACTCAAAACTTGAAACTCTTCCAGAACCCTTTACTTGGGCAGAGGTTTTGGTAATATACCTTTGACACAGAGAGCAGGGAAAAATAAAAATCGCGTTGGAAACGATGTGGAAACGCTGCCAACAACTGCTGCGGTGTCAGCAAGAAACTAAGGGGGAAGGTATGAAGAAAGCGCTGTTTGTGGTGGCTATTGCCTTCATGGGCCTGGCTATGGCTCAAGGCAAGCTCACCGTGTGGACGCACTACGGCGGCCCCGAAGTCACCTGGCTCAAAGAGCAGGCCGCCAAGTTTCAAAAAGCCACCGGAACCCAGGTGGAAATTGTCGAGGTGCCTTTTGGAGATATCCAGAACAAGTTCATTCTGGGCGCACCGCAAGGCCAGGCCGCAGATTTGATCGTGAGCATTCCCCACGACTGGGTGGGCGCAATGGCCTCGGCGGGGGTACTCGAGCCGATGGGTAAGTATGCCACCAGCAGCTACATCAGCGGACTCAACGACGTGGCCGTGGAAGCCCTATCCTACAGGGGACAACTCTTCGCCCTCCCGATGTTCGCCGAAGCCGTAGGGCTTATCTATAACAAAAAATACGTCCAAACCCCGCCCAAAACCTGGGACGAGTTCCTCAAGATGGCCCAGGCCAATACCAGTGGCAACCGCTTTGGCTTCCTCTACAACCTGAATGATGCCTATTTCAGCTACGGTTGGTTTACCGCCTATGGAGCCAGCGTATTCGCCAAAAACGGCAACACCCTCAATACCAGCGATGTCAAGCTCGGTGGCAGCCCAGGCGATAAAGCCATGAGCTTTATCAAAGACCTGCGCTACAAATACAAGCTGGTTCCCGAAGGTGTGGATTATGGCGTGGCCGACGGAGCCTTCAAAGATGGCTCACTGGCCATGATCATGAACGGCCCCTGGGCTTTGGGCGACTACAAAAAGGCCAAGATTGACTTTGGCATCGCTCCCATGCCCGCCCCTCCGGGTGGCAGTCAGTGGAAGCCTTTTGTAGGCGTACAAGGCGTAGCCATGAGTGCTTATTCCAAGAACAAAATTGCCGCTGCCAACTTTGCCAAGCTGCTGGTCACGCCAGAAAGCCAGATTTCGCTCAACAAGGCAGGAGGGCGCATTCCGGTTTCTAAGGCTGCAGTCGCGGCCCTCAAGAACGACCCGGTGGTAGCTGGTTTCTCGGCGATTATTGCCTCTGGCTCACCCATGCCCAACATCCCCGAGATGGGCAAGGTCTGGGGGCCTTGGGGCAATGCCCTTTCCCAAGTGACTCAGAAGCCCGACTCTAACGTCGAGGCCATTTTGAGCAATATGGTATCGGAAATTCAGAAGGGCATTTCCGGCAAGTAAGGTCGCTTTGCCCCCCGCCCGCACCGGCGGGGGTTTTTTATAGCCTGCAATTGGCTTTGCCCTAAAACACACAAGGCTGCTCGAGCGGTCTCGATAGTGATTGGCCTGATAGATAGCTTTAGAAGTTACGTCCGTGGTTGAGAATTAACTCTTTTCTCAGGGCTAACATCAATGAAGACCGTGATAAAGCTGCTAAAGCGGTAGTATTGAGCCAAAAGGAGCCAGCCATGTACCGTTCTCCTCCAGGGGTCAAGGGGTTTCTGCTCTCCATCGGTTTGCTAGGCGGAGGCTTGCTGCTAACTTTTTCATTGGGCTATTTGATATTTCGCTTTTTGGCTGCGGCCCTGCCCCGGCCTGTGGATAGCCCTTATCCCGGCTACTTAATTCTGATTTTTATGGTGCTGTTGCTGATTCCAATGCTGATCCTGATCGCCCGGCGGTTTCCTTTTATCACCGACTGGTACTATCTGCTCCCGGCCATCAGCTTTGTGCTGGCGTTTACCTTATATCCGATCTTGCTCACGGTTTACTTCGGCTTTACCGACTATACCGGGCTCAAAAATGGCAAACCTGACCGCTCCACCGAGACCTCCATCGTGCGGGTGGAGGGAAACACCCTGGTAGCTCAGGGCGATGCAACCCAAAGCCTGCGCTGCGTCAGGCCCGACTGTGCAGGCGAAAAACTCGAGGTAACCTCCGATACCCAGCGGGCTACCCTCACCATGGTCAAGGTTACAGGCCAGCGCATCGAGCTAAGCAGTCCACCGCCCTTCAAGCCCAAGCTGGCTTACCACATCAACTCCTATCAATGGGTGGGGTTAGCCAACTACCGGGATATTTTCTCGAGGGCTGGCAGCATACTTTTTCCAATTTTTATTTGGAACCTGGCTTTTGCTGCCGGAATCGTGCTTTTGAGCGCTGGGATCGGTCTGATTTTGGGGCTATTGCTCAACAACAAAACCCTCAAACTGCGCGGCTTTTACCGCACCATCCTGATTATCTCTTGGGCCATGCCCACGGTAATTAGTTTTCAAGTTTGGGGGGCTTTGCTCAACGTCAACTTCGGCGCAGTTAATCGTTTTCTGGGGCTGCTGGGCTCATATCCCGTGCCCTGGACCAGCGACCCCGAGTGGGCTAAGGTGGCCGTAATCCTGATTGGGGTTTGGCAAGCTTTTCCCTACTGGATGGTGGCTACGCTGGGAGCCCTCACCACCATCTCCGACGATGTATATGAGGCGGCCAAGATTGATGGGGCCAGTGGCTGGCGCACCCTCACCCGCATTACCCTGCCACTGCTACGCCCCTCCTTTACCCCTTTGCTTCTCTCCGCTTTTGCCTTCAACTTCAATAACTTCGGCCTGATATATCTCGCCATCAACCCCCAGCCCGGCGTGGAAGGCCGCCCTTCCACTGCACAAGCCGTAGATATCCTGATTTCCTGGGCTTTCAAAACCGCCTTCCAGGCTGATGGAGGGCAGGCTTATGGGCTGGGTGGGGCCATCTCGTTCATTATCTTTGCAATTACAGTCGTCATCAGCCTGATTAACTTTCGGGTGACGGGGGCTTTGCGGGAGGTTCGCTGATGGAACGCCTCTCGCGCTATATTTATGGGTTGCTGGGTGCGGTGCTGGTGGTGTGGCTGCTATTTTTTTATGTTCCCAACCTGCTGAGCCGGATTCAGCAAAGCGTCCCCTTCGGCTTCGTGCGTATCGAGAACGGCTGGCTGTACGTGCTGGGGGGGATCATTGTGCTAATTGCGCTCATCCTGGCCTACAGCTTGATATTGACCTCCATCAACAATGCCCGTAGCGGGCGGCGCAAAAGCCCTTGGCCGCTATTTGCCCAAGGCGTAACCCACCTGCTTATCTGGATCGTGCTGATTACAGCTTTTTATCCGGTGCTGCAAATCGTGGCGGCTTCCTTCGACCCCAACAACAGCCTGTACAAGTTTGCCCCACCGCAAAGCGACAACCTGCTGGTGCGCAGCCGGGTTATTCCTGACTTTGCCCAGGCCAGCCTCGAGAACTACAGCAAACTCTTTGATGGGGTTCAAATCTACGCCTATCAGTGGCTATTGCTCCTGGTGGCCTTGTTGAGCCTGCTGGGCACCCTGAGCTTGGCGGCTTACCGCCGTACCATTGGCGATACTCAAGAGGGCAGCCCCCTAGCAAACACCCAGGGCCGCTTTCTGAGCATATTCACCCTGGCGGCATTCATATTGATTATCTTTCTTTCCCCATCCCAATTCACCAGCCCCAACACCGAGGCCAAGTTTATCCTGTGGATTCGCAACACCCTGCTGGTCTCGGGCGTTACCGGCGCTCTGGCGGTGGCTTTGACCGCTACCGCAGGTTATGCCTTCGCCCGCTTCAGCTTTCCAGGGCGCTACAGCACCCTGCTGGTGTTCATCTTCATCCAGATGTTCCCCGGCTTTTTGGGTCTGGTGGCAATCTACTCGCTGATGTCCAATCTGAACCTGCTGGGAACGTATACCGGCTTGATATTGGCCTATTCCGGGGGCATCATCAGCTTCGGAACGTGGGTCTACAAGGGCTTTTTGGAAAGCATCTCCAAGAGCTTGGAGGAAGCTGCGCTGATTGATGGGGCCACCAAATGGCAAGCCTTTATCCGGGTGCTGCTGCCCTTGTCGGCCCCGATGTTCGTGTTCATCTTTTTGTTGCAATTCGTAGGAACCTACTCGGAGTTTATCTTGGCGAACTTGCTCTTGACCGGCACCGATAGCTGGACGGTGGGCATGGGCCTGCGCAACTTTACCTCTGGGCAGTTCCAGACCAAGTGGGGCCTTTTCGCAGCCGCAGCAGTGCTGGGCTCGATTCCAATTCTGGCAATCTTCTATGGCTTCCAGCGCTATTTTGTCTCGGGATATACCGCAGGTAGTGTCAAAGAGTAGTCTCTGAGCCGATGGCGAGAACGGTTTTGATGAAGCCGCACTAACTCTCGGAGTTATTATGAAAACCAGGCTAGCTTTTAGCTATCGGCTATATGCGAGGTGGGGATGCATTATCATGACTGGGAGCCTTTTTGTGTAGAACCCCTGACTCCCCAACTGGGCCAGGAAGTGATCTTGCGGATTCGGACTTCGGCAAGGGCGGGGTTTTTGATTCTGGAGCATGGCGGTGAGCTCGAGCGCAGACCGCTAAAGCCCGTGTCCGGCGGCCTGGAACTCAAAGTCCCGATGTATAGCTCTCCTTTGCGCTACTGCTTTTATCTGAGTGAGGAGAAGGTATATCTGACGAGCCGCGGGACTTCGGGAACCGTTCCTCGCTACGAGCGTTTCTTTCACCTCCTGGCCCAACCCAGCGTACCGGATTGGGCCGTGGGAGCGGTGTTTTACCAGATATTCCCCGACCGTTTCCGAAATGGGAACCCCGCTAATGACCCCCAAACCGGAGAATGGGTCTACAACGGCAAGCCTATCGTCAAGAAAGCCTGGGGCGAGCCGGTGGATTCCAAGAACGGAGCCATCCAGCACTACGGTGGCGACTTGGAGGGGATTACCCAGTCGCTGGACTATCTGCAAAACCTGGGCGTGGAAGCGCTCTATCTCACGCCCATTCTGCCCAGTCAATCCAACCACCGCTACGACGGCCTGGACTATTTGAACGTTGACCCTCACCTGGGCGGCAATGAGGCTTTTGAGGCACTGCTGGAAGCCCTCCATCAACGCGGTATGAAGCTCGTTTTGGACGGGGTTTTCAACCATGTGGGCAACACCCACCCCGACTTCCAGAAAGCCCTCGAGAATCCCGACTCGCCCGAGGCCGGGATGTTTACCTTTCATGCCGACGGCACTTACGCAGCCTTTTACGGGGTAAAGACCCTGCCCAAACTGGATTACGCCAACCCGCTCACCCTCGAGCGCTGGATTGACGGCTACCATGCTCCGGTGCGCCACTGGCTGCGCAAAGGGGCCGATGGCTGGCGGCTGGACGTAGCCCATCAGATTGGTCAGGGCGGCAGCGACCGTGGGAACACCGAGCTTCTGCGGCTAATTCACCGCAACTCGAGGGAGGAAAATCCCCAGGCCTTGGTTTTCGGTGAGCTGTTCTTCGATAGCAGCGAAAAGCTGCGGCAACACACCCTGGATGGCTCGATGCACTACGCGGGGTTCGCCAACCCGCTGATGGAGTGGCTCAGCGGGCAGAACGTGTATGGCTGGAAAGTTGCGGTCTCGACGCAGGAGCTCTGGGCCACGCTGTGGGATCATTATGCGGCGTTGCCGCTGCAAACCCGCCAGACCATGTATACCCTGATTGGCTCGCACGACATCCCCCGCCCGCTGTGGCGACTACAGGGTGACACCGCAAAACTCGAGCTGGCCCTGGGCCTGCTGCTGACTTTTCCCGGCGCACCGGGACTCTACTACGGTGATGAAATCGGGCTCGATCAGGCCAACCCCTACGAGGTGTTCAATGGCGACCCCATGTGCCGGGGAACCTTCCCCTGGAACGAGACCTTGTGGAACAAGGACGTGCTGGAGTACACCAGACAACTCATCAAGCTCAAGCAAACCGTTCCTGCTTTGCGGCGCGGCGGGCTGCAACCCTTGGAAGCCACCGACAAGCTGCTGGCCTTCAAGCGAATATACCAGGGCCAAGAAGTCTGGGTGTACGCGGCCCTCGAGCCCACTGCTGTCCGCTTGCCTCCGGTACAAAACCTGCTTACTGGTGAGGAGACCGCAGGTTGGGTAACGGTTCAGGGCTTGGGAGTTTTCCGGCTCAACCCCCTTTAGGCAAGCGTCTGCGCGTGCTGGCTTGGGTCTTGGCGACCTCGACTATGCCCTCGATTCGGGCCACCCGGCGGTCTAGCTCACGTACCTCCCTGGACAACTCCTTGACCCCTTCGGACAACCGTTTGATGTCCTCACTCACCAGCAAAACCTGTTTGATGCCCTCGAGCACCCGGTCAAACGCCGACATGAGACCCCTTGCGCAAGCTCTTCAGGGTGCTCCGAAGCTCTTTCTCGGCGGAGTTTAGGGCTTGGCGGGCCTCATTGGCTGCCACCAGAAGCTCATCCGCCAGAGTGTTCAGCACCAGTTCGCTCTCGGTGGCTTCTTGGGAGGGCTGGTACTCGAGGGCAGCCCGGCGAATCATCTCGCCCGCGCTGAGGCCGAGCCCCTTGGCTCTGGCGACCAAAGCCGCTTTCTCTTCAGGGCTAACCAGCACTGTCAGGCGATCGGTCTTGAGGGGTACGTTTCGCATAGCCATATTTACATGGTAATGAACATGTGCAGGTTAATCAAGACCGTGGGCATTCGCCAAGGGTTGTGGATCTCGGTCAAACAGGTTTCATCGCGGTTTTCACAACAACCCCACTCCAGGGTAGGCTGAAGCTATGGAATACCGCGAACTCGGACGTACTGGCTACAAGGTTTCGACTATCTCCTTCGGCGCTTGGGCCATCGGGGGGACTTGGGGGCACGTCGAAGACAGCGATAGTTTGGCTGCCCTGCACAAAGCCCTCGAGCTGGGTGTGAACTTCTTCGACACCGCCGATGTCTATGGCGACGGGCGTAGCGAGCGGCTCATGGCCCGGCTGCGGCGTGAGAGCAGCCAACCCTTTTACGTGGCGACCAAGGCCGGGCGTAGGCTGCCCAAGCAGGTCGCCGAAGGCTACAACAAGGAAAACCTGCACGATTGGGTAGGGCGCAGCCTGAAGAACTTAGAGGCCGACACCCTCGACCTGCTGCAACTGCACTGCCCGCCCAGAGATGTGTATCTATCTGACCGGGTTTTCAGCATCCTGGACGGCATGAAGCAACAAGGCATGATTCGCCACTACGGCATCAGCGTGGAAACCGTGGAGGAAGCCCTGCTGGGAACGCAATACCCCGGCGTACAAAGCGTGCAGATTATCTTCAATATGTTCCGCCTCAAGCCCGCTGAAGCCTTCTTCCCGGTGGCAAAAGAGCGCAAGGTGGGGATTCTAGCCCGTGTTCCCCTGGCGAGCGGCCTGCTCACCGGCAAGCTCCGGCTCGAGACCCAGTTTAGTGACGACGACCACCGCAAGTTCAACCGCCACGGTGAGTCCTTCGACAAGGGCGAAACTTTCTCCGGCGTAGACTATGCTACTGGCTTAGAAGCGGTCGAAAAGCTCAGGCCCTTGGTTCCCGAAGGTTTTACGCTGGCTCAGTTGGCACTGCGCTGGATTAGCATGTTCCCCGAGGTAAGCTGTGCCATTCCCGGAGCCAAAAACCCCAAGCAGGCCGAGGAGAATATCAAAGCGGCAACCATGCCTGGCCTGTCTGGCGAAACCATGGGGAAAATCCAGGCCATCTACGACCAGCATATCCGGGCTCAGGTACATCCGCTGTGGTAGTTAGAGCGGTTTTCGAAAAGAACCTTGGGATAGCCTGTGCCTATTTACTGTGCCTATCTGATATTTTGCCGCCCATGGCGGCAGCAAAATTCAGAGAACCGC
>JADMIM010000046.1 GCA_015478585.1 Thermaceae bacterium
AGGAGTACGTGATCGGACTGAGCGAGGGCCAGTGGACTCCCGCCCCCTGGGTCAACGTGATCGCCAACGCGGGCTTTGGTTTCCTGGTTTCCGAATCGGGCGGAGGCTATAGCTGGGCTGGCAACAGCCGTGAAAACAAACTCAGCCCTTGGTCGAACGACCCTGTGACCGACCCGGTGGGCGAAGCCTTCTATTTGCGCGACGAAGACAGCGGCGAACTCTGGACCCCTACCGCCAGCCCCATCCGCAACATCGGCGGGGTCTACATCGCCCACCACGGCCAGGGCTACAGCCGCTTTGAACACACCCATAAGGGCATCTATAGCGATTTGGTGCAGTTTGTTCCGCTGCACGACCCCCTAAAAATATCCCGCCTGCGCCTCGAGAACCGCTCGAGCAAACCCCGCCGCATGATCGTTAGCAGCTACACCCAGTGGGTCTTGGGGGTTTCCAAGGAAGTCTCGGCGGCCCACACCGTTACCGAGATAGACCCCAGCCAAGCCCTGCTGGCCTGGAACCCCTGGAACCCCGAGTTTGCCGCTAATGTGGCCTTTGCCGACCTGCGCGGACAGCAGGAGCGTTGGACTTGCGATCGGGCCAGTTTTGTTGGGCCTGGAGGTACCCTGCAACGCCCCGAGGGCCTCGAGCCGGATGCCAAGCTGGTGGGCCGGGCTGGGGCCGCCCTCGACCCTTGTGCGGTGCTGCAGACCACCCTCGAGTTGGCCCCTGGCGAAAGCACCGAAGTGGTACTACTGCTGGGTCAGGCCGCGAACCGCGCAGCCGCCCAGCAACTGATCCAGCAGTACCGAACCGCAGATATTGAGCAGAAACTCAATGTGGTGAGGGCTTTCTGGGACAGCACCCTTGGCACGGTACAGGTCAACACTCCCGACAAGGCCCTGGACTTGATGCTCAACCGCTGGCTGCTCTATCAGAACCTCTCGAGCCGCATCTGGGCACGCAGCGGCTTTTACCAAGCCGGTGGGGCCTACGGCTTCCGCGATCAGTTGCAAGACGGCATGGCCCTGGCCCTGGCCCTGCCGGAGCAAACCCGCCAGCACTTGCTGCGGGCTGCCGCTCACCAGTTCCCCGAGGGCGACGTGCAGCACTGGTGGCATCCGCCCTCCGGGCGCGGGGTGCGTACTCATATCTCCGACGACCGGCTGTGGCTGCCCTATGCCACCACCCACTACCTCGAGGTCAGCGGCGACACGGCGGTGTTGGACGAGACTGTGCCTTTCCTCGAGGGGCAGCCGATCCCCGAGGGTCAAGAGGACAGCTACTTCGAACCCCGCGTTTCCGAGCAATCTGCCAGCCTCTACGAACACTGCGCCCGCGCCTTAGATCACAGCTTGGCCCTCGGCTCCCACGGCTTGCCGCTGATCGGTGGTGGCGACTGGAACGACGGACTCAACCGCGTCGGGCAACTCGGTAAGGGCGAGAGCGTCTGGCTGGCTTGGTTTTTGCACACCAACCTCTGGGAGTGGGCCAAAATCGCCGAATCTCGGGGCGAAAAGACCAGGGCCAAAACCTGGCGAAGTCACGTCCGCAAGCTCAAGCACGCCCTCGAGAGCGAGGCCTGGGACGGCGACTGGTACATTCGAGCCTTCTTCGACGACGGCACGCCATTGGGCTCGGCCCTCAACAGCGAGTGCCGCATTGATGCGATTGCTCAGTCCTGGGCGGTGCTGAGTGGGGTTGGTACGCTCGAGCGTACCCACAAGGCCATGAAGGCAGTCGAGCAGCATTTGCTGCGGCGCGAGAATGGGCTGATGCTGCTGTTCACCCCGCCCTTCGAGCATACCCCTCAAGACCCCGGCTATATCAAAGGCTACCCCCCCGGGGTGCGCGAAAATGGCGGGCAGTACACCCATGCTGCCGTGTGGAGCGCGATGGCCTTCACCGCGCTGGGGGACGGCGATACGGCGGGTGAGCTGCTCTCGATCCTCAACCCTATCAACCAGGCCACCACCCGCGCCGGGGTTCACCGCTACAAGGTCGAGCCATATGTGATGGCTGCCGACGTGTACGCGGTCGCGCCCCACATGGGGCGGGGCGGCTGGACTTGGTACACTGGCTCGGCGGGCTGGATGTACCGTGCAGGGCTGGAGTGGCTCTTGGGTTTTAGGGTGCGCAAACAGCGCCTGTACCTCGACCCCTGCATCCCCAAAACCTGGCGCGAATATAGCATCCGCTTTGAGTACCTCTCAGTCGTCTACGAAATCCAGGTTGAGAACCCCAACGGGGTTTGCAGGGGTGTGGGGCTGCTCGAGCTGGACTCTGTCCCCCTCAACCCTAGCGAGGGTATCGGTCTGGTGGATGATGGTCAGATTCACCGGGTGCGGGTGGTGTTGGGGTGAAACGAGGCTAGAGCCGGGCTTGTCAGTGCCAACTACCTGAGTGCGAACATCCATACCTGGAGAGTTATCGCGGTTTCCGCTATTTTTGCCGCTACTCATGGCGGCAAAAAGGAGCTGGGTACAGTCTTTCTAGCTCAGTGGACTGTCCTATTCTTTCTGAAAACCGCTTAGGTCAAGGGTGGCAGGCAGATACCGTGCAGAATGCGGCTATGCGCCGTGCGCACCCCCTCTCGAGGTGGCTTTTGACAAAACTATCCTGGAGATATTTATCTCAGGCTTCTTCGGAGGTTACGGATTCATCCGGAGCCTCGGCTTTGACCTGGGTCACCGCTTCGACCTTTTCGGCCCGTACCCGTTCAATGCCCCTGGGGTCAGCCGCTTCTACAGTGAAAGTATATCCGGCCTGCTCGAGCTTTTCGCCCACTTCGGGAATGTGCCCGAACTGATCCATCAGAAATCCCGAGAGGGTTTCGTATTCGCCCTCGGTCAGCGCTACCCCCAAAGTCTCGGATACTTCCTCGAGGGGGGTAGCTGCGTCCAGCACGTACGCACCGCCAGGTAACTCGCGGATGGGGGCTTCTTCTTCCTCGTCGGACTCGTCGTAAATTTCACCGATGATTTCTTCCACGATATCTTCCATCGTGACCAGCCCAGCGGTTCCCTTGAACTCGTCTACCACAATAGCCATGTGGGTTTTGCGGCGGCGCATCTCGCGCAGCAAGTTTCTAGCTCCCATGGTCTCGGGTACGAAGTAAGCAGGGTGGCTGATAGAGGCTATCTTGATGGTGTCCAGGGCGTTTCCGGCATACTCGAGCAAATCGCGGGCGTAGGCAATGCCGGTGATTTTATCTATGGTCTCGTGAAACACTGGCACTCGAGAATAGCGATGTTCACGCACCAACTTCCAGAACTCGCGCAGCGTTGCATCCCCATCTATTGCTAGCATCTCTACTCGGGGAACCATGATGGTTCGCACTTGGGTTTCTTCCAAGTCCAGAATCTGGCTGATAATCTCGCCCTCACTTGCGTCGAGCACGCCTTCTTTAGAAGAAGCCTCGACGATCAGCTTGAGTTCCTCGGCGGAACCCACCATCGAGTGCGAAGGGGCCTCGCGCAGACCCATACCGCGCAGTATCAGATTGGCTGAACGATTGAGCAACCACACGAACGGGTAGATAAGGCGCTGAAAGCCGGTGAGCGGAACCACGGTGATAAGGGCGATTTGCTCGGTGAGCTGGAGCGATAAGCTCTTGGGCACCAGTTCGCCGAGAATGATGGTGAAATAGGTGATGATCAAGATGGCGATAACAAAACCCACAGTTGGGGCAATTTCTCCCCCCAAGCCGCCTAACAGCCGGGTGAGCCCTGGCTCGAGCAAGCGGGTGATATAAGGCTCACCGAATGAACCCAGAATTAGCCCCAGCACGGTAATTCCGAGCTGAGTGGTGGCGATATAGATGTCGAGCTTGCCAACAGCTTGCCGGAGCAGCTTGCCGCTAAAGGAGCCGGTTTCAGCGAGTTGCTCGACCCGGCTGCGGCGCACCGCAACCAGTGAAAACTCGGCAGCCACGAAAAATCCATTAAGCAAGATGAGAAGGAAAATTATCCCAATCTGCCCCAAACTACCTGCGATACCAGTCATATTTTTTACGTTTCTCTGCTTGGGTTCCGGCGGGTGAATTCCGATATACGGTTCGCACGGTCTGCAACAGAGGCCCAGTCACCGAACCTGGCGGGGCTTCCAAGACAATTGCCTCCCCCGGCCCCGGCATTTGCCGGGACACATATACACCTAGGTTTGGGAGGGGGTTCCATAACGATACCCGCAAGTCTATCATAGCCCCAGCACCCTCACAAGCCGAGGCAAGAACAAGATTATCCCGATCAGAACGGCAATTAGACTGACAACAAGAACCCCAGCGGCGGCCACGTCCTTGGCGGCTTTGGCGAGGGGATGGAAACCCGGCGAGGCCAAATCCACTACTGCCTCGAGGGCAGTGTTGCCGAGTTCCAACCCCAGCACCAGAGCAATCAAAAGCAATACCTCGACCAGATTCACCTGCAACCACAGAGCCAGGGCCAGGGCCAGGGCCGCGATATAGACCTCGAGCCGGAAGTTGCGCTGGCTGCGCCAGGCAAAGCGCAGCCCCGACAAGGCATAACTGAACGATGCCTGCACCCCCCTTAGAGGGAGAGGATCCGTTCCTGGACGTGGTGGAACCCTTGCCATTCGGTCTCGCTGGTGTGGTCGTGGCCCAACAAATGCCACAAGGAGTGTGCCGCTAAGATTTTAACCTCTGTCTCGAGGCTGTGCCCATGTTCGGCAGCCTGGCGTGCGGCGGTCTCGAGGCTAATCACGATATCGCCTAAATGGGCTGGCACGAAAGTATCCCCTGGCTCGAAGGTGGGAAAGGAGAGCACGTCGGTGGTTGCATCCTCGCCCCAGTGCTGGTTTTTCAGCTCCCGGATTTCATTGTCGGCGACAAAAACCACCGTCAGGGCACGGTCGGCGTAACCAAGCTCACCCATCAAGGCTGCGAGTGAACCCCGTAGCGCCGGGCGCAAGCCTCTGGGGACTCTGGTTTTACGGACGAAATCAATCTCGGGCATGGTTATCGCAGTTGTGTGTATTTTTGCCACCAATCACAATGCAACTGAGAGGTTGGGCTTATGGAGTCAGGGCCTCGGCTCCGGCCTGGGCAATCTGGGCATCCTGACCCGACTGCACCCCCGAAACCCCAATAGCCCCGATGACTTGGCCGTTTACGATAATCGGGATACCCCCCTCGAGCGGAGCCAGGCCGGGCATTGCCAGCAGGCGCAGTCCAACCCCACCCCCGGCTACGGAGTCCTCGAAGTTTTTGCTAGGGCCGCGAAAATTGTTGGCGGTTCTGGCCTTGGCCTGAGCAATTTCGACAGAGGCAAGTTGGGTATTGTCTAAGCGGTGCAACAACACCAGATTGCCGCCCGAGTCCACGATGGCAATTACCACCGGCCAGCCATTGCTGAAGGCTTCGGCTTCGGCAGTCGCCACGACCTTTTTAGCCTGCTCGAGGGTAATGGGAGAACCATAGGGGGTAGGTGTGCTCATAACCGAATCCTTTCTCTATCAAAGCGCATCCTGAAGAGGTTGTTGGAGAAAGCTTTAGCGTGCAAAGCCCAGGCCGTTGTCAAAAAAGCCCTGCAATAGGGTTCGGGCAGCCCAAGATTACCACGAGGGGGTGCGCACAGCGCATAGCGGCTCTGCGCCTGTAATGGGCCGGGCTTTGCCCGTGCGAGCACTAGGCCCACAGGGCCGGGCTTTGCCCGTGCGAGCTGGGCCGATGGCCTTTTGCTGGTGGGTTGCGTGCCCTTGCGTTTCACCTGGCAATTCGGGGCTCTGCGGTAAGCTATTGGCGTGTCTATTCCGCCAGAAATCCTCGAGCTGCTGCACCGCCTGTTAGAACGTGCCTATGCCCCCTATTCCGACTACCATGTCGCCGCGGTGGTGCGTTCTTCAAGCGGTAAGCTCTATGGCGGAACCAACGTGGAAAATGCCGCTTATCCTCTCTCCCGCTGTGCCGAGCAGGGAGCGGTGCTGCAAATGGTGGCTGCGGGCGAACGCGAAATAGCCGAGGTATGGGTGATGGCAAAAGATTCCAGACCGGCCACGCCCTGTGGGGGCTGCCGCCAGGTGCTCTCGGAGTTCGCGGCCCCCAGCACCTTAGTGCATTGTCTGAGCCAAGCTGGGCAAGGCCGCACCCTCAGCCTCGAGGAACTCCTGCCCCATGCTTTCGGGCCTAAGTATTTGCATCCGAAGTAATACCAACTTCACAGGGATTGTTCGGTATAACCAAATACGGCGCAGACTCTGCGCCGTATTTATCCCAACTGGTTTCGCTTCAACTCGACCTTCGCACCTGCGTCCTCGAGACGCTTGCTACGGGGACGCGGGCTGCATGGCCGGGCGAAATCCTTTTTACTTCAACTCGACCTTCGCACCTGCGTCCTCGAGCTGCTTCTTGATCTTCTCGGCCTCGTCCTTGGCGATGCCTTCCTTGACGTTGCCCCCGGCTTCGGCCAGGTCTTTGGCTTCCTTCAAGCCCAATCCGGTGATGGCCCGGAGTTCCTTGATGACGTTGAGTTTGGCTGCCCCTGCGTCCTTGAGCACCACGTCGAACTCGGTCTTCTCTTCGGCAGCAGGAGCGGCAGCAGCAGCGCCAGCGACGGCAGCCACAGCCACTGGAGCGGCGGCGGTCACGCCCCACTCCTCCTTCAGGTCGTCAATGAGCTGCTTGAGTTCCAGCACGGTAGCGCCGGAGAGTTGAGTCTTGATGCTAGCGATATCTAGAGCCATGATTTACCTCCAAAGTGCGGCTTAGGCCGCTTCTAGTTTTTGCACTTGGGCATCCAAGATGCCGACGAATTCCTGCGCCTTACCTCCCAACACGCCCACGAAGTTGCTCATCGTGGCAGAGAGCACGCCGACGAGTTCGGCTTGCAGCTCCTTTTGGCTGGGAAGTTCGGCCAGGATCTCTACCTGCTTGCCCGAGAGGGCAGACCCCGAGAGCACGCCCGACTTGAGGGCCGGGATGCCTTTATCGTTCGTCTTGGCGAACTCCTTGAGGGCCTTGGCAACGGCAGCGGGTTCGTTGAAAATCACCACTGCTGAAGGGCCGTTCAGACCTTCGATCTCGGGTAGTCCCAGGTTGCTCATGGCTTTGGCGATGAGGGTATTTTTGGCGACAATCAACTCGCCACCCTTCTCGCGCAAGGCTTTGCGGAGCTTTCCGGTGGGGCCGGACTCGAGACCTTGGTAGTTCACCACGAAGAAAGAGCCCGCCGCCCCTTGCAGGGTGGACTGGAGCGCCTCGAGGTTTTCGATGTTGCGCTTGCTAGGCAAAGTTCCTCCTAGATTAGGGTGTAAGGGGTGGGGTACTAGGAAAAGCTCCTTTGCCCATCCGCCGACAGCCCTTTGCTTGGTTTGGGATTAGGGGAATCCCAACGGTTCCTGCGCAGTCGCTTCCCTACTAGCGCCTCGGCGAGAGATTAAGGCTTGCGCCGCTCGCTGTCTTAGGCCACTCGTGTGAGTGCCAAGTTGAAAGTATAGCCGTGAACCCCCGCTATTTCAAGTTCCCTTACTCTAGCCGCTCGAGCAGTTTTTTTGGCATTTTACAAACCATCGTATAGGCCGGGTCAAAGATGTTGCCCAGGTCGTAGCGCACGGTCTGGCCCATTAGCAGCGAGGCGTGGGCGGTGTCTAGGCCATAGGACGTGGTAAGCCAGCGCAGCATTTCGGAAGAGGCGTGCTGCACACACTGGTCTAGCGGGCGGGCGTTGCCCACGGTGAAGATGTACTCCTGGTTTTCGCCCCTGGGCCACTCAATTTTCTGGCCTTTGATCAGCTCGAGGGTGAACTGCACGTCCATCGAGATTTCGATGCCCGTGCCGCAAACCTCGCCGTCGCCTTGCAGGGCGTGCCCGTCGCCCAGAAAGAACAGTCCGCCTTCGGCGAACACCGGGAAATACACTGTCACCCCCTCGCGGAAGCCCCGGTAGTCCATGTTGCCGCCGTGTGCTCCGGAGGTCGCTGTAGAGATGGCCTGGCCGCCGCTGGCGGCCACCCCGAAGCAGCCCAGCATGGGGTCTAGCTCGAGCCCGAAGCCGTGCAAAGGGCTTGAGGGATGATTGAGTTTGGCGGTTCCAGTCTCAGCATCCACCTCCCAGTCCCAGCGCCCCTGCCCATCCCCGGCCTGAGCCAGTTTAGCCACATCGTCAGGGTCTATCACGTTGGATGCCAGCAACACCCCCGACCAACCCCGCTTACGGTTAGGACGGAGTTTCTCCAACCGAACCACCAAAGTATCACCAGGGGTTGCCCCTTCGACATAAAACGGCCCAGTCATGGGATTGCCTGGAGGGGTAGCCTGTTGGTCGTTGTGGTCGAGGCCACGGGCATCCACGCAGGTCGTAAGTACGGTGTCACCGGGCGCGACCTTCAAAACATGGGGATGCGTGCCAAGGGTATTCCAGTAGTGGGTGGGTTTGAACTTGTGGGTCGCCATTTGGCTCTAGCATACGCAACCCTGATATATTGGGGCCAATGAACCTTTTCGTGGCCCCGGCCACACCGGAGAATGCCCATTTTGCCGCCGAAATCCTGATTGAAGCCTCGAGGTGGGCCATCGCGCAGGGTCAGCCGCTGTGGAACCCTGAGCAATTCACCCAGGAGTGGGCCAGGGGCGGAGTCGAACGCGGCGAGCTTTACCTGGGATGGCTCGAGGCAAAGGCTGTGGGAACAATCACCTTTCAGTATCACGATAAAGCCTACTGGCCCGAGGTTCCTGAGGGTGAATCGGCCTTCTTCCACAAGCTTGCTGTGCGGCGAAGCGTGGCGGGGATGGGGGTCTCGAGGGCTTTGGTGGCTTGGGCCATCGAGAAAGCTCGCACCGAAGGCAAATCTTATTTGCGCATGGACACCCATTTCGAGCGCCCCAAACTGCGCTCTTTCTACGAGTCGCTAGGATTTCAGGATGTCGGGGAGAAAACGGTGGGAGGGTTTCACCTCGCGCTGTACGAAATGCGGTTGACACCCTAAAGGGAAGGGAGGGGATTTACAAGCCGCCGCAGCCCACCGGGGCTTGCGGAGCCTGGGTTAACATCCAGTCACCCGAGCGGGCTTGAGTGGCCTGATAGTAGATGTGACGTGGGCTCTTCAAATCGTCGGGACTGCCTTGGGCGGCTAGGGCTACCTCGAGGGCCGTGCAGTTTTGTGGGGTAGCATTTATGGCGTAGACTTGGCCTTTGCGCGGGGTATCAGCAAGGGTGAAGCCGGGCGATAGGCTAGACCAACTGTGCAGTTTGACCTGCACCCTACAGCGGCCCCCTGCCAGCGCTTTGACCCCCACAACTTGCCCGGTAGCGGTGTAGCTGCGGTAGAGGGCAGTTTGGTCAGGAGCAGGTTTGGGGCGCAATAGAAATCCGGCAGTTGCTATAGCCACAACTCCTACTCCCAATAGCCACAGCGGCTTCAGCCAGCCCATATCTCCTCGAGACTAATCCCACAGACCCTCCCGGTAAATGTGAAAGCTCCTTAGGAGGGCTTAAGGTTACGTCCTCAGTATCCCGGCTGGTATTCCCCCCACTCCTGGCGCAACACACCCGCAATCTCGCCCAAAGTAGCCCGGCGGCGGAAGGCCTCGAGGATGAAGGGCATCAGGTTTTGAGTGGTTCGTGAAGCCGAACGCAAACCCTCCAGAGCAGCCCCCACCGATTGCCCGTCACGCTTTTCCCGAAAAGCCTGAATTTGCGCTTTGCGGCGGTTGCCCAGGGCTTCGTCAATGTGCTGCACCGGGGTGTGCTCGTTGAGAGGGCTGTCGGCTCGGTTGAACTTGTTCATCCCCACAATGGTGCGTTTACCCGACTCAATCTCGCGCTGGAAAGTCCAGGCCGACTCCTCAATTTCCTGCTGGAAAAACCGGGCCTCGACGGCAGCTACAGCTCCGCCCAAACGGTCAATTTGGGCGATCAAATCGGCGGCTTTAGCCTCGAGTTGGTCGGTCAGGTGCTCGATGTAGAAACTGCCGCCGAGCGGGTCTACGGCCCTGGTCACGCCAGACTCGTACGCCAGCAGTTGCTGTGTCCTGAGCGCGAGAAGGGCACTTTTCTCGGTGGGCAAGCCCAGGGCTTCATCGTAGGCGTTGGTATGCAAGCTTTGAGTTCCGCCCAATACCGCCGCCAGGCCCTGATAGGCTGTGCGCACCACGTTAGAAAGCGGCTCCTGTGCGGTGAGGGTGGAGCCACCGGTTTGGGTATGAAAGCGGAACATCCAGCTTTTGGGGTCTTTGGCCCCGAACTCCTCGCGCATAATGTGGGCCCACATCCGCCGGGCCGCGCGGAACTTGGCGGCTTCCTCGAGAATGTCCCCGTGGGCGGCGAAGAAAAAAGATAGCCGGGGACCAAAGGTGTCTATACCCAAGCCCGCCTCGAGCGCTGCTTTGACATAGGCTTTGCCATCGGCCAGGGTGAAGGCGATTTCCTGGGCTGCTGTCGAGCCCGCCTCACGGATGTGATAACCCGAGATACTGATGGTGTTCCACTTGGGAACTTTAGCCGCACAAAAGGCAAACAAGTCGGTAATCAGGCGCATTGAAGGAGCAGGCGGGTAGATGTAGGTTCCGCGAGCAATATATTCCTTCAAAATATCGTTCTGGACAGTCCCGCCAACTTCCTCCCAGCTCACCCCTTGTTCTTCAGCAACCAGCAAATACAGCGCTAGCAGCATTGTTGCGGGTGCGTTGATGGTCATGCTGGTGGTCACTTTGTCCAAAGGAATAGCGTCTAACAGGGCTTTCATGTCTTCAATCGAAGCAATAGAAACCCCTACCTTGCCCACCTCGCCCACGCTCAGGGGGTGGTCGGGATCCATGCCGAGCTGAGTGGGCAGGTCGAAAGCTACGCTGAGCCCAGTCTGGCCCTGCTCGAGCAGATACCGATACCGCCGGTTGGACTCCTCGGCGCTGGAAAACCCGGCGTACTGGCGCATAGTCCAGGGGCGATCTAGGTACATACGCGCATATAACCCGCGTGTATAAGGATACTGTCCCGGACGGCCCAAGCGCTCCTGATAGCCCTCTGGTAGCGAATCAAACAGACTTTCGGGTGAGGTGGTCATAGCGGCTCCTCAAAACACCATACGCAATAGCAGTACCAGCAGCAGCCCAACCCCCAGAATAACCAGCAAGGGAGGTAGCAACAACGAGTAGGCAGCAATAACCAGAGCAAAAAAGTCTTTCCAATCCGGCTTGACCTGGGGCTCCTGGGCAGGTGGCCTAATTTCACGCATGGCGCAATTGTAACCCTTTTGGTGGAGCCGAGTGTCCTGGGTTGGGTGGATACCGGGATAGCTTTTATCTATCTGAAGTCGGCATTAGCTATCACCGTCTAGGACTCCACTCCAGTAGCAGCCCCGCTCTGCGCAGCTACTCGCAATCTCTGTCACATCTCGCAATGCTCTAGCACAGACAGTATTCTCGAGGGATGGAAATACCCGATTAATGGCTACTTCGGCCTACTTTTTGCCTGAGCGAAGCACTGGAAAATCAGCTCGAGGCCATCTACAACTCCACTCCCCCTGGCGGTTGGATACCCGAGGATTTACCCGTGCCCAAATGGGTTTTCCTCCACTGGCTGGCTGAATCGAAAAAATTGTTGCTGCATGGTTCCGGCGACCCCCCATCGCAGAGTTTGAGCCTCGTTCACCCAACGCCGCCGATGACGACGAGTTTAGCCAGCTGACTGCCGTGTTTGCCAGCGATGGTATCTGGCCGATGTTCTACGCGATTCTGAACCGTGAGCGCTTCGTGTTGCGGATGCTCAACTCGGCTCTGCGATTCGAGCTATCGGATGGGCGTTTGAGCGATACGCGTTACTATTTCTCCATATCTGACCATGCCCTGGCCCAAAAACCCTGGCGCGAAGGGGTGATGTACGTGCTGCCCCGCGAGGGATTCGTGCAACAGCCGCCCTACACCGTACAAAGATGGACGGTTTAGACCCGTACCGGGCTAGCCTCGAGCTCGTCGAACCGCTCGCCAAACTGCACGCTGACCCAGGTGGGTTTCCCTGGGTAGATCAGACTCCCCCACCAAAGTATTCGGGCAACTGATCTCTGGTAATCAGCACGTCACGGGGCTTGCTGCCCTGGTGTGGCCCTACGATGCCCATCGCCTCGAGGCCGTCCACCAGCTTGCCTGCGCGAGCATGCCCCACCGAAAGACGGCGCTGGAGCCTGCTCACCGAGGCGTAGCCCTCCTCGATGACGATCTCGGCAGCTTTTTTGAGCAGCGGGTCGCCAAAGTCTATCTCTCCACCGGGGCCACCTTCACTGGCGATGTGTAGTGGGCCTTCAAAATCGCCTGCATACTGCTCGACGAAAAAGTCCTCGAAGCTCTGCGAGCGCAGAAACTCGGCGATGCGGTGCACCTCACTTTCCGACAAGAAAGGGCCTTGCAGGCGGACTGGCTTGGGCAAGCCGGGCTGATGGTAGAGCATGTCGCCCTGCCCCACCAACCGCTCCGCACCGTAGGTGTCGAGGATGGTACGTGAATCAAAGCCACTCGAGACCGCAAAGGCCATACGGGCGGGGACGTTGACCTTAATCAAACTGGTCAGGATGTCCACCGAAGGGCGCTGGGTCGCCAGAATCAGGTGCATCCCGGTGGCCCGCGCCATCTGGGCCAGGCGCAAAATGGCCTGCTCGACCTCTTTGGGCGCAGTAATCATCAAGTCGGCCAGCTCGTCTATGACGATAACTAAGTAGGGCAGCGTGGGTTCGGCTGCCAGCTTCATTTTCTGGTTGAACTGCTCGAGGTTACGGGCACCTACCTGGCTGAGCATCTTGTAGCGGCGCTCCATGTGGGCTACCGCGCCCATCAACACCCCAGCCGCATCGGCGGGGTTGGTCACCACGGGCCGGATTAGATGCGGAATGCCCTCGTAGGGGGTGAGTTCGACCATCTTGGGGTCAATCATCAGAAAGCGTAGCTCGGTGGGCAGATATTTGAACAACAGGCTGGTGATCAAGGTATTCACCGCCACCGACTTGCCCGAGCCCGTCGAACCGGCGATGAGCAGGTGCGGCATCCGGGCCAAATCCTTGACCCAGACTTCGCCATCAATGCTCTTGCCCAGCACCATTGGCAGGGTGTCCTTGGTGCGGGTGAAGGCAGTGTTGCCAATGACCTCGCTATAGCGCACCAGCTCGCGCTCGGTGTTGGGAACTTCCAACCCGATCACGCTTTTGCCGGGAATGGGGGCCTCGATGCGCACGCTGCCCGCCGCCAGAGCCAGGGCCAGGTCGTTGTGCAAATTCTGTACCCGACTGATTTTCTCGCCGGGGGCGGGCTCGAGTTCAAAGCGGGTCACGGTTGGCCCGCGCGACCAGTTGACCACTTTGGCCTCGACCCCGTGGTGCTGGAGGGTGTTGTTGATCAGGTCTACTTGGCGGCGGGTGCTGAGTTCCAGGGATTTGGGGTCGTAGCGGGGAGTCTCCTGCTTGTCCAGCAGGTCAAAACTCGGCAGGGCCAGGGCCGTCGAGGCTTTGGCCTTGGAAGTGGGAAGGCTGGGTTTAGAGGCGGCGGGTTTGGCTTCCAGAACAGGAATCGCGGCCTGACTGACTTTTTCTTTGGGTTCTGGTTCGGGAAATACGAAGTCGAAATCTATTGCTGGCTCGGGCCGGGCGGTGGCTACCGCGAAGGCTGGAGGGTCTGCCGAGAGACCCTTTTCGAGCAGGGCTCTGAGCCCTGCAGGGTGGGCTTCGGCGGGGGCTGCCTCGGCCCACTCGGCCCAGCGCAGCCAGGCATCTACCCTGGCCTCGAGGCCGGTGGTGAGTTCCTCGGCTTCGCGCCACTGGCCCAGTCGAGCCTGATGCTCGTCCCAAGCCGCCAGTATGCCCTTGGTGCTGGGGGTGTTGAGCCGCTTTGCGGCTTGGTCGGCCTGGCGTATGAGGGTCTGGGTCTTGGCGAGTAGGGTGTTGATTTCCAGCACCAGTGCGGTGCGGCGTTCTTCCAGAGCCTGAGCCAACCCCTCCCCCTTGAGCGGGGCCGCCAGGGCCGCCCCGAGGCGCTCGAGGCGGGCTGGGAGTGGACGCACCTCGGCTTTGAGTTTCTCGGCCAGTTCCCTGGCCCGCTCAGCTCTGAAATCTCCCAGAACCTGCTGCAAAGAGGCCAGCTCGGCGGTGTCCTGGGGGTTTTTGCGAAAGGCTTGTAGGTCACGCCCCAGGGTTTCAAGAGCCTTGTGTTCGGGGTAGCGGGCTGCCAGAGCCTGGGACTCCCCTTGCAGATGGGATGCCGCTCTGGCGAGCTGATACGAATGCTGCAAGCGGTGTCCAGCCAGCGCCACCCGGCGTATTCCCTTGCCCACCAGGAACCCCGGACGTTGCCGCAGGGCCACATCCAGCACCAGGGTCAGGGCCAGCAGGGGCAGCAATAAGCCTAAAGGCCCCAGTTTGCCGGTGAGCAGACCATGCAGGATAGTTCCCAGCTTTCCCCCCAGCAGGGCCGAGGCGTGGGCAACCAGGGGCAAGGCCAGCAGCCCAGCCGCAAAAACCAGCGCGGTGACTCGAGCCAGGCCCACCAGGGGCCGGTCTAACAGAAGCAACACCCCCAGCACCGCCAGGGCGGGTGGAATCAGCCAGGCCACCAGACCCAGATTGCCCCATAGCAAGCCGCGCAAGCTGCCCCCGAGCTGTCCGGCCAGGTTGGAACCAAAATAGATAGCCGCGGCGGTAGCCACCGCCAAGCCCAGCACGATCAGGGAGAGCGCCTCGAGGTCACGTTTGCGTTCGACAGGGGTGGCCTGTTTGGCCCTTTCACCCTTGGGCTTTGGCTTCGCCATCGCTTACGATTGTAACATATTGGTCAATTGCTGCGACAAGCACGGGTTAATGAAGAGGTATTGACTTTAGGAAAAGTCACCGCCGAGGGTTTGGGATCAATCAAAAGGCGTGAGGGCCACAACCCCCACGCCTGCAAAACGGCTAGGCTATAGCGGAAACCGCTCTACTTGGGCAAACCCTTAATTACCGCATCGGTGAGATCCAGGCTGGGGTCGGCATAGACTACCAGACCGCTGCTAGCAGCCACCTTTTTATCGAAGACCATAGCGAAGCCTTGCTGCTGAGCCACGGTAGTAATTACCTTATCAATTTGCTCGGTGATGGGCTTGAGGGCCGCTTGTGAGCGGTCTGTCCATTTTTTGGCGGCCTCCTGATAGCTCTGGCGCAGCACCTGGAAGTCCTGCTGGTCTTTGGCGGTGGCCGTGCCGCTTTGAATCTTGGCCTGAAGTGGGGTGAGCTTGTCCTGTAAAGGCTTTAGCTCGGCCTGGGCCTGGGCCTCTAGATCCTTGATGTTTTTGTAGTTGGGATGGGCCTGCACTACCTTTTGGGCATCTATGTAGCCGATCTTGGTGGGCACATTCTTGTTCTGGGCTACCAAAGAACCACCGAGCAGAAGCCCAGCCAGGACGGGTACGAAAAACAGACTGTGTTTCATTCTCAATCACTCCTATCGCGTTGTTCTATTTTCTCGCTGTGGGGCAAGAAATCAGACCGAAACTGTGGGATTGCACACTTCTAGGCCGCTATTGCTGCTTATTTGGGAATGGCCTTGACCACTGCATCGGTGAGGTCTAGGCCATTGTCGGCGTAGACCACCAAGCCGCTGCTGCCCGCGACCCGCTTGTCCATGACCAGAGCAAAACCCTGCTCCTGGGCAACCTTTGCCACTATGTTATTAATCTCGTCGGTGATGGGGTTCAAGACCACGTCTTGTTTGGCCTGCCATTTCTTGAGGGTGTCCTGATAGCCCTGGCGCAAGGCTTGATAGTCCTGCTGGTCTTTGGCGGTGGCTCCACCCCCCTGAAGCTTGGCCTCGAGCGCCGTGAGCTGGTCTTGTAAGGGCTTGAGTTCGCCCTGAGCCTGAGTCTGCACTTCCTTGACCTTGGCAAAGTCGGGATGAGCCTGCAAAACCACATCGCTATCTATATAGCCGATGCGGTTGGGGACGGATTTATCCTGGGCCATCAGCCAGCCTCCAAAGAGCAGGCCCAGCAGCACCGGCACGAAAAAAAGACCACGCTTCATACGGAAGCTACTGTATAAGTATGGCCTTAGCAAAAGGTGAGAGCGAGCCTACTGGAACTTTTAGGCGGGTATGCCTTAGGGTACGCTCTGGAGGTTTGACATGAAGCGACTATCGGTCTTTTTGTTGGTTTTTGTCTCACTCGCCGCTTCCACGGCCTTGGCCCAGCGGGCTTTCCAGCTTCGCATTGGGGTTCCTGGACCATCTTTGGGGTTTGGAATCGAGGCTGACATACAGCGCAGCTTGGTTGCCAATATCTATGGCGACCTACTCTTCAGAGGCCCGTCGTTTTTGCTGGGGGGCGAGGTGCTATTTAAACCCGATCTGGGCGAGTTTGACCGCGACCTGCGGGGCATCAGCCCTTATATCGGAGGGGGGTTGGGAGTACAGTTTCCCAGTGCGATCAGTTTTGCCCTCACCATTGATGCTGGAATCGAGTTTGCCCTCGATCGCAGCACCGGTCTATTTATCGGTGGACAGGGAATCTTCCCTTTCGACAGCTCTCCCAGCAGCCGTTTGCTCTTTGGGGCCTCGTTCCGCTAAGGTTGCGGTGTTGAGCCATCTGCTGGCCTGGCAGGGCCGGGTTTGACGCTCGGCCTGGGCCGTTCGACAATGGCTCTTGTGGTGCGTTTCAAGGTACAGGGTGTCCGTCTCGATCAGGCTGTGGCTTTTGAAGCCAATACCAGCCGGGCCAAGGCCCAGCAATGGATCGAGATGGGTATCGTTTTGGTGGATGGTAAACCCCTGACCAAGGCTTCGTACAAGCTAAAAGGGGAGATGGTGGAGGTGGAACCACCCCCGCAGCAACCGGTGAGTGTGGCTGCCGAGGATATTCCCCTCAGCGTTCTCTACGAAGATGCCGACCTGATTGCCATCAACAAATCCCCCGGCATGATTACCCATCCGGCCCCCGGCGTGTTTAGTGGAACTCTGGTCAACGCAGTCCTGGGACGATTTGGCCTGGAGGTCTCGGAGAATGAAAAGCCCGAGCTGGTACGCCCAGGTATCGTCCACCGCCTGGACAAAGACACCAGCGGGGTAATCGTGGTGGCACGGCACGAGGCAGCCCACCGCCGTCTAGCCGAAGCTTTTGCCGGGCGCAGTGTGTACAAGCGCTACCTGGCCCTCACCGAGGGGGTTCCCAGGGCAGGACAGGTTTCCGCCCCCATTGGTCGCCATCCCGTAGACCGCACCCGGATGCACGTGGGCGGGGTGGCAGCGCGCTACGCCCAAACCGACCTCGAGGTGCTCTCCCAAGCCGACAACTTCGCTCTGGTAAGCGCTGTTTTACACACTGGCCGAACCCATCAGATTCGAGTTCACCTCAAACACCTGAACGCCCCCATTCTGGGGGATCAGGTCTACGGCAAGCCCAGCCCACTCATAGCCCGGCAAGCCCTGCACGCCTACGAACTCCGCATTCAGCATCCGCGTACCGGGAAATACCTGCATTTTGTGGCCCCTATACCCGCCGATATGGCCTTGGCCTGGGAAAAGCTAGGGGGAGTATGGCCAGAGGGACTGGCGATAGCCTCAGCAGGGGGTGCCCCCAATGCCTAGCGTCCACACTGCATCCTGGTTGAGTTGCAGGGTGCGGGTAAAGGTGATGGCCCCAGCTTGAGTACCCACCGCTCGCAGATTGTAGCTTCCTGCGGCTAAGTCCTGATAGATTCTCGAGCCCTTGACCACCCCCCAATACTGGTCGTTGATGTAGAAATATACAGTCTGATTCGGCCCTTTGCACTGATTTTCCACGATCAGGCTGTAGCGCTTGGCATTGGCCTGAGTTGCAGGTACGCAGCCTACCAGAACTACCGAAAGGGCCAGGGATATAAGAGCAAAACGCAGCATAGTTACTTCGAGCATGACGGCTTTGCGTGAGGATTTCCGTAGAGCAGATTAAGAATCTATGGGCAAACCTGCCAGGTGCTGTTGTCCTCGAGCCGGATGGTTTTGAGAAAGGGGCGGCTAGTACCCAGCACCGGAGCAGCTTTATAGTCGGCGCTCCCGGCGGGGACATCCAGAAAAACGCGGGGTTCGCCCTGCACCTGACCTAGAATTACGTTGTTGCGGTAGATGAACAAGTTGCGGTAAGTGCCCTGGCAACGGCTGTTGTCCACGGTAAAGTTGTAGGCCGATTTGTGCTCAACCAGCGGGCCGGTATTGGCGGTAGGGGCACAGCCTACCACCAGCGAAACCATCAAAATACCCAGGGCTAGGGGGTGGATGACCTTCATGGCTCCATCATCTCAGCTTGGTGGGTGAAATTTCGTGTATCTGTCACAAGGTCTCCCGCGCTAGACTCGCGCTAGACTGAGGTATGCTTTTTGACCGCGCCAAGCTCGAGGCCATCGAAACTGCTCACCTGGCTCCTTATGCCGCCAAAGCCGGGGAAAGCCGAGGCCGGGCCCATCCCGAGAGCGAATCGCTGTACCGCACCGCCTTCCAGAAAGACCGCGACCGGGTCAACCACACCACGGCCTTCCGCCGTTTGCAATACAAAACCCAAGTATTCGTCAACTACGAGGGTGATTACTACCGCACCCGCCTGACCCACACCCTCGAGGTGGCCCAGGTGGCCCGCTCGATTGCCAAGGCGTTGGGGCTGAATCAGGAGCTCGCCGAGACCATCGCTTTCTCCCATGACCTCGGGCATCCCCCTTTTGGACACTCGGGTGAGCGCGTGCTGGACGGCCTTATGGCGGGCTACAGCGGCTTCGACCACAATAAGCAATCCATGCGTATCGTGACTTATCTGGAAGACCGCTATCCAGGTTTTCGCGGCCTTAACCTGACCTGGGAGACCCGCGAAGGCATCGTCAAGCACGAGACCCGCTACGACCTGCCCGATGCCCAGGGCTACGAACCCCAGTGGCAGCCCAGCCTCGAGGCTCAGATTGTCAACCTGGCCGATGAAATTGCCTACAATGCCCACGACTTGGACGACGGGCTGCGGGCCGGACTGTTGTCGCCAGGCCAACTGCCCGAAGTTGTGTTGCTACAAACCTTGATGGATGAACTGGGTTTTCACCCGGATCGCTTTGCCGAGCGCGAACGGCGGGTGTTGGTGCGGGAGTTGCTGGGTTTGCTGATCAATGACACTATTGCGGCAACCAACCAACAGCTCGAGCAAAACGCCGTCGGAAGTTTACAGTCCGTGCGTCACCATCCGGCCCCACTCGCTACCTATTCCCCCCAGATGACCGAGTGGCTGGGCGAGCTGCGCGAGTTTTTGTATGCCTGTTTGTACCGCCATCACTACGTGGTGCGCCAGGTGGGGAAGAGTAAATTCGTGCTCGAGCGCCTGTTCGAGGCATACACCGCCGACCCCTTGATGCTGCCCCCGCAAGCCAGAGGGGCCACCCAGACTGAGGGCTTGCACCGCGCGGTATGTGACTATATCGCCGGGATGACCGACCGCTACGCGCTGGACGAATATGCCAGGTTGTTCGAGCCAGATTATCGCCGGGTTTGAGGGATGGTCGAAGACCCAAAGCACAGTTCCTGTCCAGGACACTGAAATTGAGGTAGTCCAGCAAAAGCAATGACGAACGCCGAGTACCAAAGCAGCATTATTACAGCATCTGACATTCGCATGGTCTAAGGCATATGACGTATTTGCAGTCAACTAACAGACAAACGTCAGACCAGCGATGTACACTAAAGCATGGCACAACACAGCGATTCTTTCTGGGAGGGATGCTTTTCGGGCCGGGCCAAGCAGCGCATTCGGAGTTCGGCTATCCGGGAGCTTTTGAAGCTCACCCGTCAGCCGGGGATTATCTCCTTCTCTGGCGGGCTGCCAGCCCCCGAACTGTTTCCGGTAGAAGCTTTAGCAGCCGCTTCCGAGCGCATCCTGCGAGACAAGCCGAGCGAGGCTTTGCAATATGGCCCTACCGAAGGCTACCCCGAGCTGTGCGAATGGATTGCCGAGCAGCACCAAGTCGAGGCCGACGAGGTGCTGATTGTCTCGGGTTCGCAGCAGGGTTTGGACTTGCTGGGCAAGGTCTTCATCCACCCTGGCGACCAGGTGGTGGTCGAGTCGCCCACGTATATGGGCGCACTGCAAGCCTTCAATCCTTACGAACCCGACTATGTGAGCGTGAGCCTGAGCGAAGCAGGGCTGGATTTGGATGCCCTCGAGAAGGCTCTAAAATCTGGCCCCAAGTTCATCTACGCCCTGCCCACCTTCCAAAACCCCTCGGGGGTGCTCTTGAACCTCGAGGGTCGGCACAAACTGGTCGAACTCGCTGCTCAGTATGGGGTTCCACTCCTAGAAGATGATGCCTACGCGGCGCTCTACTTTAGCGGCAAGCCGCTTCCTACCTTGTTTGAGCTAGACCGCGAGATGGGCTCTAATAATGTCATCCGCCTCTCGACCTTCTCCAAAACCCTCACCCCAGGGCTGCGGGTGGCCTGGATTGTCGCGCCGAAGGTGGTGATTCGCAAGCTGGTGCAGGCCAAACAGGGCACCGACTTGCACACTCCCAGCTTCAACCAGATGCTGGTCTACGAGGTCGCTAAAGCCGGTCTGGGGCCGCAAATCGAGCGCATCCGGGCCAAGTACGAGCGCAACCGCGATATCATGCACGCCGCCCTGGGAGCCAACTTGCCGAGCCAAATCGCCTGGAACCGACCGGAGGGCGGGATGTTTCTGTGGTTGCGACTGCCTGAGGGGATGGCTGCTACTGAGCTGTTCAAGCGTTCTATCGAGCAAAAAGTCGCGTTCGTGCCGGGAGAGCCCTTCCACGCCAATGGCGGTGGGGAAAACACCCTGCGCCTCTCCTTCTCGCAGCCCACCGAGGCGCAAATTCGTGAGGGCATCGCACGGCTCGGGCAGGCCGCTGAATCGCTGATGGTGACGGCCTCGAGGTAAAAACTATCGGTCAGATAACACTTTTCTTGCCCCTGACTCGATGTAATAATCACTGAAAACTTCGCTGCATCGCAGCCGAACAGGTGGAGACGGATCAACGGTCTTCGCCTTTTGTGTGGGAGGACAGATGCGGGCATTGCTACGACCCATCGAAGATTTCTGGAATAGCCAGGCCAGGGGTGGATTCATCCTCTTTGTAGTAGCACTCTTGGCCTTCGTCATCGCTAATGCTGGGGGCTACGGTTGGTACTCGGCGCTGAAGGAAACCCCCCTCCGGCTCAGCTTCGGGGATTTTGCTCTGGACAAGACCCTCTCGAGCTGGGTTAAAGACCTGCTGATGTCCTTTTTCTTCTTGCTGGTGGGCCTCGAGATCAAGCGCGAGGTGGTGCTGGGCGAACTTTCGGATCTGCGCCGGGCCCTGTTGACCCTTCTCGCCGCCATTGGCGGGATGATTGCTCCGGCTGTGGTGTACCTTCTCCTCAATGCGGGCGGCCCCGGAACCTCCGGCTGGGGCGTACCGATGGCTACCGATATCGCCTTCTCGCTGGGGGTGCTCTCGCTGCTGGGAAACCGCGTCCCCTTTGGCCTGAAGGTTTTCCTCACGGCCTTCGCCATCGCCGACGACTTAGGGGCAATTCTGATCATCGCTTTTTTCTACAGCTCCTCCCTCAACTATGCAGCCCTTCTGGCGGCGCTGAGTTTCTTCGTGCTGGCCCTGGTTGCCGGGCGGCTGGGGGTACGGATGTTGGGGATATATATGCTGCTGGGAGCCTTCATGTGGTTTTTTATGCTGAAGTCGGGCGTGAGCCCGACCGTGGCGGCGGTGCTCCTGGCGATGGCGATTCCCCTTTCTAGAGCGGTGAAAATACCCGAACTACGGAGTCGGTTGGGTGAACTCTTGAGGCAAGACTCCGAACTCCTGGAGGCCGAGCTGGGCCAACTCGAGCGCACCTTGGAACGTGCCCAAAGCCCACTGCACCGCCTCGAGCACCTCCTGCACCCCTGGGCCACATATGCCATCCTACCGGTATTTGCCTTTTTCAATGCGGGAGTAAGGCTGTCGGGCACAGGCTTTGGCGAGGTTGGGCTGGGTGCATTCTTGGGGCTTTTGCTGGGCAAGCCGCTGGGCATCTTCCTGATTTGCTGGCTGGCCGTGCGTCTAGGCCTCGCGGCCTTGCCAGCCGGTGTGTCCTGGCCGATGATTTTGGGTGCGGGATTTCTGGGCGGCATTGGCTTCACGATGTCGCTCTTTGTGGCGGCACTGGCCTTCGCGGACAAGGGTTTGCTCGACCAGGCCAAGATGGGGGTGCTCAGCAGCAGCGTGGTAGCGGCCATAGTCGGTCTGGCAGTGGTGTCGTGGGCGGTGCGCAGGACTAAAGACAGGCTCGAGCCACCGGTGGCTGATTGAACCTGCCGTCTTGGAGTTGCTCGAGGCCCGATGCCTGGAGAGGTTTTTCTTGCTCCTACAGGGTCTCGTGCTAGACTCGAGTTCACACCTATGAATGCCTTCGCGCTTTACGAAAAACACGTCAACCCCGGTTTGGCCGGGCTGCTGCGCTTTACTGGGCTGGATAAGGTTGAGTCTCATGCCGAAGGGGTCTATGTCTGGGACACCGAGGGCAAGCGCTATCTGGATTTCCTCGGGCTCTATGGCACGCTGGCACTGGGACACCGCCATCCCAGGGTGGTGCAGGCGGTCAAAGACCAGCTTGACAAAATGCCGATGTCGGTGCGGGTGATGGTCTCCGGGCCCACCGCTTTTTTGGCCGCCAAGCTCGCCGAGATTGCGCCGGGGCCCTTGGAAATGGTTTTCTTCTGCAACTCCGGTACCGAGGCCGTCGAGGCCGCGCTCAAGTTCGCCCGCTTCTACACCGGCAAGCCCGGTTTCATCACCACCCAAAATGGCTATCACGGCAAGACCATGGGAGCCCTTTCGGTCACGCCCAAGGAGCACTACCAGCTACCAGCGAGGCCGCTCGTCCCCGGCGTGACGGTAGTCCCGTTTGGCGATGCACGGGCCATCGAGAAAGCAATTGGCCCGGATACCGCCGCCGTGATCCTCGAGCCCATCCAGGGTGAGGGCGGGATTCGCCTACCACCCGAGGGCTATCTGCGCGAGGTGCGCCGCATCACCCGTGAAAAGGGCGTGCTGCTGATCGCTGACGAGGTGCAGACCGGGATGGGCCGCACCGGGAAGCTGTGGGCGGTGAACTGGGAAGCGGTAGAGCCGGATATTCTGACCAGCGCCAAAGCCCTCGGCGGGGGGGTGATGCCCATTGGCGCGACGATGTGCCGTCCGGAGATTTTGCAAATCTACAAAACCGAGCCCCTGATTCACTCCACCACTTTCGGCGGAAACCCGCTGGCCTGCGCGGCTGCCCTGGCAGCGATTGACGTGACTTTGGAGGAAGATTTGCCCTCGAGAGCCCTCGAGAGCGGTCAATACCTCTTAGACTCGCTGCAACAACTCTGGCGGGTCTACCCTGAGTTCATAGAGGAGGTGCGTGGGCGTGGGCTGATGGTGGGCTTAGAGTTCACCGATGCCGACATCGGCGGGCTGGTGGTGGCCGAACTCGCCACGCGCGGCATCCTCACCGCGTTCGGGCTGAACAACCCCAAGGTGGTGCGCCTCGAGCCGCCCCTAATCGTCGAGCGGGTTCACATTGACGAGTGCGTGGACGCGCTCGGGGAGGCGCTGGCAGCAACGAAGGTGGCGCTCGAGGGTGTCCTGTAGTCGTCGGCCTGGTGCGTCATCTCCATCACCCACACCAGGTTCCAGACCCCGGCCTCGCAGATGGCGTACTCCCTCCCAGTGCAGCGAGTCGGCGTCCGTCATCCGGCAGTTCAGCCGTTCCCAGCTCGAGTGGTCACGCCACCCGTAGTAAGGCCCAACGCTTCAGCCAAGGCTTTCGCTGGTATCACACCCAGGCGGTGAAGGATGTCCAGAGCGCGTTGGTCAGTGCGGTTGAGATCGAATTGCCCGGCGGCAACCCCATCGAGCCGGTCAATCTCGTTGCTAAGGGCGCGTAGGGTATGGAACACAGTTTTTACTATCGGGCGGGCCTGGACAACACCACTTGATATTCTGATAATTAGAATATCTAAATAATAAGCAAGGGCAAGGGATACGCCGCTACGGTGGAATATATGAACCTGCGTTTTGCTCATAGCATGACAGGACTTTGTGGCATTCTTGGCGCGGTTGTTTTAGTCACATCGTTTGTAATCAACCCCACGCCGCCTGATAACTTAACCACCTCCCAGTTGGGCGAATTCGCCCGCCAGCACCATTCCCCTATCATTCTGGGGGGCTGGCTGCAAGGCATCGGCTCGCTGCTGCTGGTGCTGTTCGCGCTGGCACTGGTTCACTTGGCGGGGCTGTCAACCGCTTCGCTGGTTGGATCACGTTGCTTGCAGGAACCTGCATCCTGCTGGTAAGCCTGGTCGAGATCGCTTTATACCTAGCCATAGTCCAGGCTACGCTTACCGGGGACACCGCGGTCGCCCTCGCCAGCGACACCCTACGCAAAGCAGTCCAGCACGTCTTCTTGGTTGCACCAGCACTTTTGTTGCCGCTTGGAGTGGTGTTGCTGGACTCGAGCCTGCTCCCGAGGGGGTGCACTTTTGTTGGGTGCCCCCTTGCAGGTGTTCGGGCTAGTGGGCCTTTTCAACGCCCTACAGACAGTGATTGACGATTTGTTGATCGTGCAGTCGGTGTGGTTTGTGGCCGCCTCGGTAGTGCTTTGGGTCGGAGCAAGAGGGCGGATCAGGGCAACCTCGAGCGTATAGGAGTCTCCATCGCAACGCTTGCTTTGGCTGCGGTGTACACTGAAAACGATGGCTTGCGTGAGACCCTATCTGCCGTGAGCTGCTGAATCCACATGACCCAACCCGACCGCATTCTCGACCTTTTCAAGCGTCACCCCAAAAAGCCGCATAGCCTGCGCGAAATTACCCGTAGCCTGCGCCTAGAAAAGCCCGAAGCTAGGGAAGCCCTCGAGCTGCTGGTGGCCGAGGGCAAGGTGCTGGAGACCTCACGCCACCTTTACCAACTGCCCCAGGCCCAGACCCGCAAGGGTTTCGAGGGCCGCTTGCAAGGGCATCCCTCGGGCTTCGCCTTCGTGATTCCCGCCGATACCAATCTGCCCGATTTGTTCATCCCCAAAGGCTATCTGGGCGGGGCATGGCACGGCGACACGGTACGGGCTGAGTCCAAGCCGCCGGGGCGTGACCGGCGGCCCTGGGGCATGGTTACTTCCATTGTCGAGCGGGCTCATCACCGGGTCACCGGGCGCTTGTTCTTCCGCAAAGCCTTCGCCATGCTCAAGCCCGACGATGCCCGGCTGCCTGACCTCAAGCTGCTGCCGGACGGTCTGGATGGCTTAGAGCCCGGAGCCCGCATCTCGGTCACGGTGCATTACCCCGAACCCAAGAAAAAAGGCCCCGCCGAGCCTTACGGTGAGCTTCAAGCCTTTTTAGGTCAGGAAGACACGCCCGAAGTCGAGACCGAGGCAGTGATCACCAAGTACGAGCTGCTGCCAGTGTTCTCCGACGAAGCCCTGAAAGAAGCCGAGCAGGTCGCAAGGCTTGAGCCCGCCGAACTTGAGTCCCGTACCGATTTCCGCCACCTCCGGGTTTTCACCATTGACGGCGAGGATGCCAAGGATTTTGACGATGCGATTCACGTGGAGAAGCTCGAGAACGGCAACTATAGCGTGGGAATCCACATCGCCGATGTCTCGCACTACGTGGCAGAGTTCACCTCGCTCGACCAGGATGCTTATGCCAGGGCCACGAGCGTTTACCTTCCTGGACGGGTTTTGCCGATGCTCCCGGAGCGGCTCTCCAACGGGATTTGTTCGCTCAAGCCGGATGAGGAGCGCTTGGTTTTATCCGTCGTCGCTGAACTTACGCCGAAGGGCAAAATCAAGGACTACAAGTTCCACGAGGGCCTGATTCGCAGCGTGGCCCGGCTGACGTACCCGCAGGTCGAGGCGCTGGCAGAGGCGCGGGAAACGGGAGGCCAGGTTAGCGGCAAAGCACTAGGCCTACCTGTTCCGGCAAAGCCGGGGCGCTGTGCGCCTGTAACGGGCCGGGCTTTGCCCGTGCAAGCACTAGGCCCAACGGGCCGGGCTTTGCCCGTGCAAGCCGCTATGGCTTTTGGCGACCCCCTCGGGAAGTGGGAAGCGCTCGAGGGTCTGGCGCTAAACCCGCTGTCGGATGCGGCTCGTTCGGGAATCGGTGATGATTTAGAGGCCCTTTTAGACCTCACTGCCACGCTCAAGAAACGACGGCTGGAAGAAGGGGCGCTCGACTTCAGTTTCACCGAGGTCAAGGTCGAGGTCGGGGAAGAGGGCGACCTGCACCTCATTCCGCAGCAGGAGCCTAAAGCCAGAAGCCTGATTGAAGAACTCATGCTGCTCGCCAACCGCATCGTGGCCCAGCATTTGGCCGAGCGCGGGATTCCCGCCCTTTTTAGAGTTCACGAAGATCCCAGCGAGGCCGCGCTGAACAAGCTGGTGAACGCCCTGGGCAGGCTGGGGTACAGCCTCGAGGGGGGTGAGCCTACGCCCAAAGCCCTGCAAGCCATCCTCAAAAAAGCCGAGGGCAAGCCGGAGGCTCCGGTGGTCTCTACGCTGCTGCTGCGCAGCCTGCGCCTGGCCCGCTACGCCGCCGAAAACCTAGGACACTTCGGCCTGGCTGCCGAGCACTATTTGCACTTCACCAGCCCCATCCGGCGCTACCCGGATTTAGTGGTTCACCGCGTTCTGCGCACCCTGCTGCGGCGCAGGGTTACCGACAAGCTCAAGGCCGATTGGGCCAGCCGGTTTCCCAAACTCGCCGAGCACACCTCCGAGCGGGAGCGGGCCGCCGAGAGCGCCGAGCGGGAGCTGACCAAGTATTATCAGTGCCTTTGGGCTGAGGAGCGGGTGGGCCAGAGTTTCCCCGGTATGGTCTCGGGCGTGACCAACTTTGGGGTTTTCGTGACGATTGGGGGCGGGGTTGAAGGAATGATTCGCCTGGGGTCGCTCGAGGACGACCATTATCACTACTTCGAGGATTTGTTGGCCCTTGAGGGGGTGCGCAGCAAGCGCCGGATTCGCATCGGGGACGTGCTCGAGGTGCAAATCCAAGCTGCTAACCCCGCCGCCCGGCAGATTGACCTGGCTCCGACCGAGAAGTTTTACCAAGGGCAAGAACGCCCAGAGCAGAGGGCACACAGCAGAGCGCCCGGTCAGCCCTCTGCCCTTGTAGGGGCCCAAAGCTTTGCGCCCAGCGCGCCTCAAGCCTTGAAGGACAAAGATAAAAAGCCGAAAGACAAAGGCAAAAAAAGTCAAAAACCTATGAAGGACTCTAGCCGTAGCCCATCACCGGGCAAATCTAAAAGCGGTCGGGTGGTGGGCCCACCCGACCAAAAACGAGGTTTCGACAAGCCGGTGCGGGTCACCGCGCGGAAGATTTACTTCGGCGCGTGGGAACCAGAAGCCGAAGCAGCACCCAAGGCCGAACCGCCCCCAGAACAAGAAGACTCAGGCCAGCATAAACGCCGCCGGGGACGGGGCAAGCGCAAGTAATCCAATGCGGCAGATTGGGCTCACCGGCAGCATCGGCAGTGGCAAGAGCACCGTCGCAGCCATGCTGCATGAACTGGGCGTGCCCGTGCTGGATGCGGACAAATTCGCTCGAGAAGGGGCTACCCTGCTCCAGGGCGAGATTTGCGCGGCTTTCCCCGAGGTTTGTGGTCAGGCCGGGATTGACCGAGCGGCCCTGGGCAGGCGGGTTTTCGCCGACCAAGAGGCCAGGAAACGGCTCGAGGCCATCCTCCACCCCTACGTGCGGGGGCGCATGGCCGAGGAGTCCCAGAAAGCTGCTGCTTCTGGCGCGAATATCATCGTTCAGGACATCCCTTTACTATTCGAGACGGGCCGCGAAGGGCTTTTCCAGGGGGTATTGCTGGTGGTGGCCTCGACGGAACTAAGGATGGAAAGAGCGAAACTCAGGAATGGGCTGAGTGAGGCAGATTTCCGGGCCAGGGATGCGGCCCAGATGCCGCAGGAGGAGAAAATCGGCAAATCCACCTGGGTTATCTCCAACGACGGCGACTTGGAGCAACTGCGTTCTCACGTCCAGAACTGGTATGAAGGGGTCTCGAGATGCGAATAGTCCACGACTGGCTGGGCCTCCTGGAACTGCCCGATTCGGCCCAGCGTATCGTCTCCCTGGCTCCCAACGCCACCGAAACCCTCTACGCGCTGGGGTTGGGCTCGAGGGTGGTGGGCCGAAGCGCCTTTTGTTACCGTCCAGCCGCTACTTTGTCGCTGCCGGTGGTCTCGAGCTACACCAGGGTGCGCTGGGACTTGCTGCGCACCCTAAACCCAGACCTGGTGCTCATCAGCACCGGGGTACAGCGCGATCTGCTAAACGAGTTGCACGAGGCCGGGCTGCCGGTTTTTCCGCTGCCGCTGCCGAGCAGCCCCTACGGGATTCTCGAGAACATCGTTTTGCTCGGCGGTTTGCTGGGGGCTCAGGTTCAGGCCAACCGGCTGTGTGCTGATCTATCCGAGCGCTACAGCAAGCTCTATGGACTCCTGCCCCCAATGCGGGTC
>JADMIM010000176.1 GCA_015478585.1 Thermaceae bacterium
GCTTCTGCTGTCAGGTGCGCCGGTCAGGGTCAGTCTCAAGGGATGGCCAAGGGCATCTGTAGCGGCTGCCGTACGCCTGGGTCAGGGTCTCGAGGCTTCCCTTTGGTACGTCCCTCAGGACTTGGAGGAATATTACGGTTTTCAAAATGCCCCGCGCCAGGATTTCAGGGTCGAGCCAACCCAGTAAGCTAGCGCCGTGAGAAACGCCATATGGTGTGAGCTTCTACAGTACGCCAAGCCAAGGTTGACTCAAGAAAAATCCGCCAGGTGGGCTTGGGCCCATTGCACTAGGGTTCGGGCTTTTCTTCCCGTAACTTGCTCTACAGTGGGCCGCACTAGGTCAGGTTGGCTGACGGTATCCGACCAGTAATCCAGCAACATCTTGATGATGGGTGCAGGCATAAACTTTGACATGGATTCCTGAAAAGCTTCCGGCGAGACCTCTTGGAAACGCAGTTTTTTATTAATGGCTGCACCGATGGCTTCAAGTTGCTCTACTCGGGTCAGCGACTGCGGCCCCGTCATAGCGTAGGTTTTGCCCTGGTGGCCTTCACGGGTAAGGGCTGCAAAGGCAACGGCAGCGATATCTTCTTCATGGATGGGGGCTTGTCTCGGGGTGGGATAGGGCCCATACACTGTGTCTTCGATCTTGATGGAGTGCGCCCAGGCCAGCAGATTGTTAGCAAAAGTTCCTGGGCGTAGGAAGGTCGCTGGGATTCCAGTGGCCTTGACCGCATTTTCAACGGCAAGATGATGCAAGGCACTCGCGGAACCTTGGTCTCGAACGTGCTCGAGGGCGGCAGCTAGCGAAGAAAGTACTACAAAATACTCAACCCCCAGTGCTTGGGCTTGCTGTACAAAAGCATCTACCCCGCCTTGTGCAGGAAATACAAATACCCCCTTGACCTCGTGGAAGGCTGAGGAAGGTAGATCACCCTTAGTAAAATCGCCTTGAACCACCTCGACCCCTTTTGGAAAAACCGGGCTTGCTTCTCGGCTAACCACCCGTACCGGCTGTCCAGCGGCATGAAGTTGGCTAACCAGCAAGCGTCCGATTGGGCCAGTTGCGCCTGTGACCAACAGCGGCATACATAACCTCCTGAGGATTTTGGAACCTCACTGAACCTATTACTATTGCGGAGGAGGAAGAACTCAGCTTGCCAACGAGAACGACGACCTGATCCTCAAGGCCGCCAAAGCCGTTTTTGTCGAAGACCCCCATGCTCCAATCGCAAAAGTGGGGGCAAGAGCAAAGGTGGGTATGGCAGCGCTGTATAGGCGCTATCCTAGCAAAGAAGACCTGCTAGCCACTTTGTGTTTGAATGGGCAGCGTACCTATATCGCCGAGACGGAAGCCGCCCTCGCCGACACCCGCTCACCGTGGGATGCCTATGTTGATTTTCTCAGGAGAATCGTGGCCGAGGATACCCACTCCCTCAGCAGCCGCCTCGCGGGAACCTTTACCCCCACTGAAGTTCACGCGCAACTGGGGGAAAGACTACAAGAGTTGGGTGAACGTTTGTTTGAGCGCACCAAAGCCTCGAGTGCGATGCGCCAAGATGTAACTTTTTTGGATGTGGGGTTTATGCTGGAGGCCATTTCCCAAACCCGCCTGGGAAGCCCCGAGCGTACCGCCGAGTTGCGTCAGCGCCTACTTTCATTGCTGATTGATTCCCTGAAAACCGGAGCCACTACCAGGTTGCCGGGCAAAGCGCCAACCTAGGAAGAACAAAACCTTAGATGGATTCCTAATAATAAGTAAAGCTGGCTCGAGCCCTTCGCCAATACGCCATCTCCGCCGTAGATTCGGCCTGGGCCTCAACCTTATCGCTGGTTTGTACAACGCTGACCTTCAGCTCGCTCAGCCTCTATGACGTTCGCCGGAGATCTAAAATAAAAAAGGCGGCTTTTTAGCCGCTGATGTTTAACATAATATCACAGTATACACTATTCAGCAAGTCTATGCGGGACTGTTGTACCAGACGGGGTTTCTAGCTTTTGGCATACCATAAAAGCTCGTTTTGGAGCGGCCCCGTGTAGTCCGCCAGGTGAAAACTCTCGAGGGCCAGCCGCCCCGCAAAGCGATCCATAAACTGAAGCACGGAGAGGGCCTGGGTACGGTGCTGGGCCATGGCCCGCAGCTTTTGCAAGAGCACTTCCATTGGAATGTGGCGGATGTGCGTTGGTGGCAACCAACCCTCGGCAAACTCCGGCAGAGGTTTGGGTGGAGCGTAATAAAACACGTCAATCCGTTGGCCTGAGTTTTTCACCGCCCGCGTCACGAACTGATGGGTGGCTACGTGATCGAAGTGGCGATTGCCCCCGTTGGGCGCAAAGGTGATGATGGCTCTGGGACGTAGCAATTGCAAACGCCACAACAGCAAATCAACGATTTCGGGATGCTCGGCTACCCCTTGGTGGGCCTCGAATCCAACCCCTCTGGCCTCTCCTTCCAGGGCAGCGTTGGGCCTGCCGTTGGGAAAGTCGAATAGCTCGAAATATCCGATCTCGAGGATATCTACCGCCCGCTTTAGCTCCTGGGCCCGAAACTCCCCTAAGTCTTGAGGTGGACACAGGCCCAGCGTGCGCCCGGCCTCGCCCTTGGTTAGGGTGATGAGGCCCGTCTCGAGGCCGCGCCGAGCATACTCAATTAGGGTTCCCCCTGCGCCAAACACCTCATCATCGGGGTGGGGAACTATCACCAATAAATCCATGCTCTCCATACTACTCGGCTCCTTTACAAGGGCCGAAATTATCTTACCGTCTCTTGACAAGGCCCACTGCGTTTGATACTCTCTTCTTTGCGTCGCTTGAAGCCTTAGGGCTTGGCGACCGGGAATCTTGAAAACACAGGTTAGGAATAAGCACGACCAAAACGTCGTTTTTCCGCGACGATATAAATAAAGGACTAAGACCTCTAGTTAGGTCACTCCATATATGGAGAGTTTGATCCTGGCTCAGGGTGAACGCTGGCGGTATGCCTAAG
>JADMIM010000047.1 GCA_015478585.1 Thermaceae bacterium
ATCAAATGCTTCGTTCACGACTACCATCTGTCTCGCGTCAGTATGTTGTAGGCCATTACCAGAAAATCTTGTCCAGGGCGAGCTTTACCTCCGCTTGGTGGATGCGACAGCCCCGCTCCGTAGCTGAGGGCCGTAAGGTTACGGCAATGTTCATGGTGATGCGGCTATGCCTGCGGCTCACCCCGGACATGGCATACACATAGCCATTCACGTACTCGTGCCGGGTCGCTTGCCCATGCTCCCACTCGAGGTACTCCTCGGGAGACAGCGGCTGAGCACCGGGTTCACCATAGCGTCGGTTTAGCACCCGGCTTGGGCCGCCCTGAGCCCCCATAACTATCCTCATACCTAGCGTGTCACAATCAAATCTGGCCCTGTAGTGTGGGGTGCAGGAGCAAACAATGAAGAATCCTTATCTGTCCGACCCCGGTTCTACCGCCACCACTGGGCGGGTGCGTGAACCGTTTAATACCTATTCGCACGCCGCCGGAATCGCGCTGGGCTTGGCAGGCATGGTCGTGCTGGCAGTGCTAGCCAATGGCGACGTACTCAAGCTGGTCGGGGCACTGGTTTTCGGCCTAACCATGACCCTGATGTACACCAGCAGTACCCTCTACCACGCCCTGAACGTCTCGCAAAAGACTCTGGTCTCACTCCGCCGGCTCGACCACGCGGCAATTTTTCTGTTTATTGCCGGAACCTACACCCCCTTGCTGCTGCAAGCCCTAGATCCGGCTTGGCGAACCGGGGCGCTGGGTTTGGTGTGGGGACTGGCGGCCTTCGGCGTGCTGTTCCGTATTTTCGCCCTCAAAGCTCCGCGCTGGATATATGTCCTGACCTACATGGGCTTGGGCTGGCTCTCGATTTTCCTGATTCCCAAACTTGTGCTTGGCCCCTGGGCGCTGGGCTTTCTGATTGTGGGTGGCGCAGCGTACAGCATTGGCGCGGTGGTATATGCGCTCAAGAAGCCCAATCCGCTACCACGCGTGGTGGGTTTTCATGGGCTGTGGCATTTGTTCGTGCTGGCCGGGAGTATTGGGATGTATCTGGCGGTTTTGATGGTCTATACAGCCTGACCTATCGTGTTTGCCACCTACGGCACAGGCAGTGCGCCGTAATGGTGCGATAGAGTCAAAAACCTAAAAACATAAACTGCGTCCCAGGCGGTGTTTCTCGAGAGGGCAATTAGGTTGTCCTGGTGTAGCTTTCTGGCCCTTTGGGTTTTGTCTTTTGCGGTTGCCTTCAGCTCTCCGCTTGCCACCTTCCCCTGGTGAAGCAGTAGAAACCCAGAAAGCCGCCATAGAGCAGGCTGCAAATACGCTGATTTTCACCGGGAAGGTTTGGGGCAAACAGTATGATAAATCCCATGATGGGCAGGAAAGACTCACGCGGTTCTACCCTACAGGTACGAGTGCCCGCGACCCTAGCCAATCTGGGTTCGGGTTTCGATGCCCTGGGCGTGGCTTTGGATTTATACCTCGAGGTGATCGCCCGTCCTGCGGCTATAGACCAGTTTCGCTATGTCGGACAAGGGGCGGTGACGCTCTCTGCGGACAACCTGATTCATCAAGGCTGGCGGGCAGCTTGGCAAGCCCTGGGTGAAGTTGCCCCCCCGGTAGCTCTCGAGGCCCACAACCCGATTCCCCTGGCCAGGGGCATGGGCAGCAGTTCCGCCGCGCTGGTAGCGGGGGCGGCCCTGGCCGACGCGATGTCTGGGGGCAGGCTGGGCAAGGATGGGGTGTTCCGGGTCACGGCAGCCCTCGAGGGCCACCCTGACAATGTGGCCCCGGCGGTCTATGGCGGCTTCGTGGCTGCGCTGGCCGACCCGCCTCTGGCGGTGCCGTTGCCCTGGCCGGAGGGCTTGTTGTTCGTGCTGGGGATTCCCCCTTACGAAGTGCCCACCGCCCAAGCCAGAGCCGCACTGCCCCAAGCGGTGGCCTTATCGGATGCGGTGTTTAACCTCGCCAGAAGTGCTCTGTGGCCCGCCGCGCTGTTTTCCGGGCGGCTCGAGGTGCTGCGCGAGGCGGCCAGGGATCGGCTGCACCAGCACCCGCGTGCCCACCTTATGCCCGGACTCGAACCAGCCCTGGGGCAAGTCTATACCGCAGGTGCGCTGGCGGCCTTCGTGGGTGGGGCTGGCCCAACCCTGGCTGCACTGGTGCGCCCGGCCCAGGCCCAAGCCGTCCGGCAAGCCTTGAGCGACTACGTCAGAGAGGGCAATACCCTGGTATTGCAAGCTGGGGAAGGGTATCAGTGGAAGGAAATTTTGACACCATCGGTCTGAGTGACGTGCTCGAGATGATTTTCTCGCAGCGCCTTTCGGGTGGATTGCAGTTTGAAACCGCCCGGCTACCGCTGGAACTGCGCCTGCGCGAGGGCGAGATTACCAGCGGAAGAATCCTCGACTGGGAGGGCCTCGAGGCCATCAGTGCCTTTCCGCTGCATCCGCCCAAGGGCCGCTTTGCCTTTACCCAGTCGGTCGAGCCCGGAATCCCCCTGATGCCTTTCAAGGCCCTGGTAGGCGAATGGGCCCGCATGAACGACCAGTGGGGGCGCTTTCGCACCCTGCTCGATTCGCCCAGTCGGGTGCTCGAGACCCCCAGGGCCATCGAACCCTACGCGGTATTTTTTGGCGGCAAAAGCATCCGGGCCGCAGCCAAAGCCTGGAATGTCCCCTTGATTATCGCGGTGGAACGGGCCTGGCGCGGCCTGCGCGAGGGCGACCTGAGCAAGATGCGTAAATATGCCTGGTATGCCCTACGTATCCGCCATCCTTCGGCCCGCCGCACCCAGGCGGGTATCGCCAACCCCAGCGACCTCACGGTGTTGCTGGACGGCTCGCGCAACCTGGGAGAGCTGATTCATGGGGGCATCCCCATCGAACATATCCGCAGTTACCTGATCGAGCAGATTTCCACAGGCCGCTTAGACGTGCCCGGCAAAGGCTGGATTTTACGTGACCTGCTGTGGGAAGTCGAGGCTGAACAGGCCGTCCAAGCACGCCCTTAGAGCGATTTTTGCAAGGAATCTTGGGGTGGCCTGGGCCTATTTACTAGGCCTATCTGATATTTTGCCACCGCCCTGGGCGGCAAAAATCAGAGAACCGCGATAGTGGGTGGATACCCGGATAGCTTTTATCTATCTGAAGTCGGTATGAGATTCCACCGCAAGGTATATTTCCGGCGCTAAGTCCTGGCAGTAAGCAAAAACAACTTCCCTGGTCTCAGGCTACTCCGGCTTTCTGCTAAACTACCCGGTGAATGATAACCACTCATCCATATGCCATTCAGGGGCATAGCCTTTTGCAAAAATTCGCCGTTGCCATGCTGCGTCTGCTGGGCTGGACGGCGGTAATGGCTCCGCCAACGGGCAAAAAGTATGTGATGGTAGGCTATCCCCACACCTCTAATTGGGACTTTCTTTATGCCGTGCTGTGGGGTTGGGCCAGCGGTCAGCGTTTTCGCTGGATTGGTAAGAAAGAACTGTTCCCACCGGTACTGGGCCTGGTGATGCGCTGGCTAGGGGGAATACCGGTCAACCGGAGCAAGCAGGGCGGGGATTTCGTGAGCCAGGTGGCCGGCATCTTTGACCGCAGTGACAACTTGTGGGTGGTAGTGGCCGCCGACGGAACCCGCAAAAAGGCTCTCTATTGGCGCACTGGCTTTTACTACATGGCCCTCGAGGCCAAAGTGCCCCTGGCCCTGGCCTATCTGGACTACAAGCGCAAGGAAGTGGGCGTGGGTGGGTACTTCAACCCCAGCGGAAACTTGCCAGCCGACTTCGAGCAAATCAAGACTTTTTTTGCCGACAAAACCGGCAAAAACCCCGATCAGCAAAGCGAGATTCGCCTGAAGCCCGAGCTTGCCCAGCCGCCTTCTGGCAACCTCGAGGGTTAAAGCTAGACCCGGACAGCCTAATTGCTCTATCAATATCGAGAAACACCGTCCAGGACGCAGTTAGCTCGAGCCTACTGTACTTTTAGGTTGAGGACAGCCAGGGCCTTGCTGCTCGAGACGGCCCCGGCTTCGCGCACTTCGTAGATGATGGGGCCGCTGCCAGGGTTGGAGGTATAGCTCCAGCCACAGGTGGCATCGAGCGGAATCACCTTGATGCCCACCACCCGGCTGCCACGCTTGATGGTGACGGTATATCCCTTGCCGCTGCCCTCGCCGCCGAAGCGGAAAGGTTTGTTGACGGTCTGGCCGTCACTCAGCGAGAGCGTAAAGGTCTTGGTGCAACTCGTAGCCGAGCCGGTTGCCGCCGCCACCGCGACCTTGGTGCTGGCGCTCCCGGCGGTTCCTTTGGCTTCATAGGTGTGGGAACCGGCTGCGGGTGAGGGCACCTTCAGGCTCCAGGAGCCGTCTGAGGCCACCGTCACCCGGCCTAAGCTGATGCCATCCTCGAAAACTTCTAGGTCGTCCCCCGGATTGCCCTGGCCTTTTAGGGTGAAGCCCCCGGCCTCGAGCTGGGCTCCGTCGGCAGGCTGGCTAATGCTCAACCCGCCGGTATTGGTGGCGCTAGATACCCTAAAGGCCAGGGTATTGCTTCCTAGCAGCTGGTCGGGATGGTTGGGGTCTACGCCCCGCAGCTCGAGGTCGTAGCTGCCGGGGGTTAGGCCCAGCTTGGAGATATCCACTCCCGGCAGCGACCAGTTGCCATCGGCCCCGATTTTGAGCGGCTGGGCCGAGAGTTCTTTGCCCCCTAGAAAAAGCCTCAGTGCGCCATTGGCCTGGCCCTTGCCCGAGAAATCCAGCCTCGCCGGGAGCGTTGTGCCCAGGGCCGGGCTCGAGAGGCTGGGCAAGGTGAAAGCTGTCCCCAGCGCACCCTGGCGGCCCAGGCACAGCAGCAGCAATATCAATAGCAGGATGGCCCCCAGCAGCTTGAAGGTGTCGTAGCCCGTCCAGGTCCGGCTCATGCTTCACCCCCTTGGGGCTCGCGGCCCGCAATCAGATGGTCGGTGTACTCCCTAAAGCCTTTCTCGTCGCCTCGCGCCAGATAGGCAGCTTGCTTGGCCCAGGTCGGAAGGCTAGGCGCGAAGGGCATCCCGGCGGTCTCGATGGCGGCGTGGAGCTGGTTCTGGTGGGCAGCAGCCAGTTGGGCAAAGGTGTAGATACCCGCCGCATTGAGGGCCTTGTTCATCTTTGGCCCAATCCCTTCGATACGGGTGAGGTCGTCGGGTTTGACCGGGGAGGGTGGGGTATCCGAGACCCTGGCCTGCATCGCGGCAAAGTTGGCGGCGAGTTGGTCGTATTCTTTAGTGCGCTGCTGGGCCTGGGAAAGCTGGGCCTCGTAATCGGAAATGCGGGCTTGTAGGGCGGTATAGTTGGCCTGAAACTCGGCCAGCTCGCGCTTGGAGTCTCCCTGCTGCTCGAGGTCGGAGATGCGGGCCTGGGCCGAAGCGTAGTTGGCCGCGAGTTCCTGAGCCTCTCCAGCGGTAGCACTGGCTTTGTGTAGTTGGGCTTCCAGGTCGGAAACCCTGGCTTGTAGGGCGGTGTAGTTGGCCCGGAACTGCTCGAGGTCGGTGGAGTTGGCTTGATGGGCCTGGAGTTCTTGGCGCAGCCCCTGCACCTCACCGCTGAACCAATTGCGCTCTTCCTCAGCTTTTTGCAAGCGGGTGCGCAGGCTCTCGAGGTCGCGGTGGGCTCCTTCGAGGTCTTGGTAGGCCCCCTGAGACTGGTTGAGGTCGACCCGCAGCCGCAGGGCCTCGGTGCTCAGGCGGTTGCGCTCGGTCAGGATTTCATTGCTCTGGTGGCTCAGCTCATCCAGACGGCGCTGTAAGCCTTCGACTTCGGCCCGAAGAAACTCACGCTCGCCGGAGAGAACCTCCTGGTGCTTGCGCACAGTGTCTAGCTCGGTGGCATACTGGTTGCGCTCGGTCTGGAGGGCCACAAAGCGCGACTCCAAGTTTTCGGGCTCCACCCCCCCCAACCGCTTGCGCAAGGTTTCCAGCACCAGCAGCGAGCCGCCCATGGCCGCGAGCTGACTCTTGAAATCCTCCGATTCGTTCTTGTGCTGCTCGCGTTCCTTGAGGAGGTCGCCCAAACGCCCTTGCAAACTGCCCAAGTTGGCGCTGGTTCCCTCGAGCTGCGCCGCAAGTTGGGTGCGTTCTTGCTCGAGGCTGCCGATACGCGACTGTAAGCCGCTAAACTCGTTTTTATAGCGCTCGATTTCACCCATCAGCCGGATGTTTTCCTGGCCCCTAGCCTCCAACTCTGAGACTTTGGCCCGCTGGCCCTGTAGCTCTGTTTTCAGGCCCTCACTATCGCTCAGAGCTGCTTCCAGGCGGGTTTTATAATCGGCCTCGAGACTCTGGAGCTTGGTTTTGAGGGTGTTGCGCTCCCCCTCGAGGGAGGCCAGACGGGTTTGTAGCCCGCTGTAATCGCCTTGCAGTTGGTCGAAACTGCTCACCCGGCCCCGCAGGGTCTGGAGTTCGTTAGCGGTGTGGTCTCGCTCGACTTGGAGCTGGTTGAGCTGGGCTTGGAGGCTGGTGAGTTGGGTTTTGAGGTTGGTATTCTCCTCGAGGGCAGTGCTCAGGCTTTGGAGTTGCAGCCTGGCTGCCGAAAGCTCTTTACCCTGGCGCTCAAGGCTATCCTGGAGGGCCTCCGACTCCTGAACCTTGGGCCGCAGAGCAGAAAGTTCCTGCTCGGCCAAACCCAGCCGGGCCTTAGCGGCGGTGGCGGTGGTGAGTTCGGCCTGCAAGCGCCCGAGTTCGGCCTGGGCTTGGGCGTAATCGCTTTGCAAGCGGCTATTGCCCCGAAAAAACCAGCTCAAGAGCCATCCCAAAAGCCACAAGATGAGCCCGCCCAGCAGAAAGCTACACCAGTTAATCCATCCCATGAACCCTCCTTGGCGTTGACAGGTTTTGGGTAAATGAACCAAGCCTTGCTTCCATTACGGGTAAGGGGTATATCACATAGGTGTTAGCGGCCTGATTCAGGGTCAGTCTAACAAACTCATCCGGCCTCGGTGTGAACCAATCGTGCTGTTTGCTCAGATTAGACTTCTTGCAGACGTCGCTAATAGCTTCTGGCGGATAGCCCATAGCTACGTCCGAGACGACCACTTTTAGAGCAGTCTTCATACTGTTTGACCCAACAAAAATTTTAGAAATTACGTCCTAGATTGGCAGTTAGGTATCACTCCATCTCTACTTCATCGCAGGTTAGCTCGAGGCTCTCTATCAACACTTCGCATCCACCGGCCAACAAAGGCGAAAAATAGTAGCCCGAGGGCCAGGCACTTTTGAGCTTCCAGATCACTACCACCGTGGAGGCGCTCTCGTCGAGCAGCTTGATGCTCACGTCGCGCCGGGCCACCTGCCCCAGGGCAATTTCACGCCACCACTGGTACAGCTCGAGCCTGCCCTGAAAGCCCCGCCGTAGCACCGCCAGGCCAAACTGGGGATGTAGGGGCAGGTTGTGCTGGGCCGAGTTTTTGTCGCCACCCTCGCGGTAAATGGTGCCCAGTTCGGCAAAAACAGGCAACTGAACCTCGCTAAACCCCTCGTCCCCGGTTCCCAAATCCACCACAAAGCGCCCACTGCTATAGGGTTGGTTGCGGAATACTGCCATAGAACCTCCTTTACTGACCCCTCCAGTTTAGAGCGGTTTTCGCAAAGAATCTTGGGGTAGCCCAGTCTTGAAAGCTTACCCCGGCCAACAGGGTGAGCCTGGGGGCAGATTCGGGTAGCAAGTTGCAATAAAAAAACCTGCGTGCGTTTATATTAGATGCGATGAAGGACTACTACGCCATCCTGGGGGTGAGCAAGGAGGCTGGTGCGGATGACCTCAAAAAGGCCTACCGTAAGCTGGCTTTGCAATATCACCCCGACAAAAACCCTGGTGACAAGGCCGCCGAGGAACATTTCAAGGAAATCAACGAAGCCTACGCGGTGCTCTCCGACCCTGACAAGCGTTCCAACTATGACCGCTACGGCACGGCCAATCCTGGTGGTCTGGGGGGCACGGGTGCACAGGGTTTTGGGGACATCTTCGACTTGTTCGAGCAGGTGTTTGGCTTTCGCACACCGGGTGGTGGGAGCCCCAGAGCCCCCCGTGGTGAGGACTTGGAGACGACAGTGCAGCTCGAGCTGTCCGACGTGCTACACGGAGTCGAAAAAGAACTGGTTTATCACCGTCTGGTCAACTGCGAGACCTGCGCTGGGCAGGGCGGCAAGCGCGAGCCCTGCAAGGCTTGCGGTGGGCGCGGCATGGTCGAACAAATGCAGCGCACTTTTTTTGGCAACATGGTAGCCCAAGTTCCCTGTGTGGCCTGCCGGGGCCGGGGCTACACCCTCAAGGAAACCTGCGAAACCTGCAAGGGCCAGGGCCGGATGCGCCGCGAGGAACACCTCAAAGTTCAAATGCCCCCCGGTCTGGACGACAATCAACTGCTGCGGGTGTCGGGCATGGGCAACCTGGGGCCGGGCGGCCCCGGCGATTTGTTCGTGCGGCCCGATATCAAGCCCCATCCAAGTCTCCAGCGCGAAGGCCCCAACCTGATCTATTCCCTCGAGCTGGGCCTGGCCCAGGCTGCCCTGGGCAGCCGCACCCACGTACCGGGTCTCGAGGGTGACCTCGAGCTACACGTGCCGCCGGGAACCAAAGATGGCGAGGTATTCGAGCTCGACGGCAAAGGTCTGCCTTATCCCGGTGGGCGTGGACGCGGAAAACTACAGGTGGTGACTACCCTCAAAGTGCCCACCCAGCTTTCTAGCAAGGCTCGAGAACTGTTGCGCCAATATGCCCAGGAAATGGGCGAGGAAGTCGCCCCGGATGGCTTGTGGGACAAGGTAAAGCGGGTGTTCCGAGGTTAGAGCGGTTTTGCCATCCACTCGGTTAGAAAAACTGTACCCAGCTCTTTTTTGCCGCTACTCCTAGCGGCAAAAATAGTGGAAACCGCGACAGAACCCCAGGCTCAGGGGTGGGTCGGAGGCTGGCTAAAGCTCGAGGCCTTCCAGTGGGCTGCGGCGTGGCGAACAGCCTCCGGCTTGACCCAAAATGGTGCGCAGGACAGCCAGAACACTGTCCCCTCGGGGGATTGGGCCATTTCGCTGATGCTGCCGCGCAGTACCCCATCGCTGCTCAGCCACACGATTTCGGTTCCTAGCTGAAAATCTTCATATTGATCGATGGTTTGCCAGTGCATGATGTACCCCCGATATTGCTGGCTGAAGTATAGGACAAGGGGGGTTACGTCAGCGTTATGCCCAGCCCTTTGGGTCTCCTACTTCGCGTAGCGCGCAGCGGTGGATGCTCCCGTTGGGACGCATCCCTCCACAGCAGTCTCAGGTAATCTGACTCACCCCTCGAGCTCGCCCCGCCACAATCTATAAACCTGCCTTAGAGCTTAGCCACCGGTGTACACCACCCGCAGAATGCGCCCACCCTGGTCGTCGGAGATGTACATGCTGCCATCGGGGCCAAACACCACGTCGGCAGGGCGACCCCAGGCTTCGCCGCAGCGCTGATCAAGACCCCGTTTAAACACCGCGAAGGGCTCGCTGCGCACCGGTAAGCCATTCTCGAGCACCACCCGTTGTACCTTGCAGTCGCGGTAGTTGGCCGGGTTGTTAGTGTTCCAGGAGCCGTGCAGGGCAATGTACAAGCTATTTTTGTAAGCAGCCGGGAAGTTAGAAGAGCTACCCCAAGCCATGCCCAGCGGGGCAGCATGGGCCACGGTGGTAAAAAGCGGGGGTATGGCTTTGGCACAATCGAAACGACCCGGATTGCTGGCCTGGGTAGTGGGGTCGGGAATTTGTAGGTCGGTGGGGGTATTGACCCCCAGCTTGGCCGGAATACAGTAGGGCCAGCCGTAGTTTTTGCCCTTCTCTACCAAATTAACCAGCTTTTCGTAGGGCTCTAGGTCGGGGGGGTCACCAGGTTTTAGCACCACGTTGTCGCTGCCTTGGGTGCTGGCCCAAAGTTGACCGGTGGGAGTCCACAAGAAATCCACCGCATTGCGTAGCCCCTCGGCCCAAACCGCCCGTTGCCGGGGGTCGACACTGTGAACAAAGGGGTTGTCCGCCGGGATGGAGCCATCGGGGTTATAGCGCAATATAGCCGCACGGCGAGGGTCGGATTCGTCGGACTTATTGCTGCCCGAGCCGATGGCAACATACATCTTGCCATCGGGGCCAAAGTGTATGGTGCGGGTGATATGCCCTCCCCTGGGCAGATTGTTAATCAGCACCTGGCCTGAGCCCAGGGAGTCACCGACCAGCTTGAAGCGCTGGATTTGGGTCTCCTCGGCCAAGTAGAGCCATTGGCTCGAGCCGTCTTTGTACCAGGCCAGGCCGTGAGGCTCGAACAAACCGCTCTTCAGGGTCTCGAGCGGCCCCGCCCGCCCGCCCTCCACCGAGATCCGCACAATTTTGCCGCTGCCCATCAGGCTCACGTAGAGCTTGCCATCTGGCCCGAACACCATCATGCGGGGGCCACCCAGCCCGGCCTGGAAAATGCTCACCGCAAACCCCGAGGGCACCGTGACTTGGGCGGCATTGTTGGACTGGGCAATACCCAAACCCAGCGCAGTCAACGAGAGCCCCAGGAAAAATAGACCAGGTTTCATAGCTCTCACGGTAACAGCCCGAGCTTAAGATGCGCTGAGATACCCTCAAACCCGCTGTAGATTGGCCTCCAGCACCCCCAGCAAGTCGGTGGGAATGCGCAGGGCTTTACCCGAGAACTCTTGACATAGATGCCGAGTAAAGCCCTCACAGAGCAACACTTCGCCGCGCCATAGGCGATATTGATAGCGCAGCACCCTCGAGCCAACCTCTACCAGCCAGGTCTCGACCTCTACGATGTCGCCAAACCGAGCCGGGTTGCGATAGGTCAGACCTAGCTCGATAACCGCAAAAGCCAAACCCCGCCGTTCCACGTCCACGTAAGGTAGCCCAACCTGGCCCAGCCATTCCACCCGGGCAGCCTCGAGCCAGGGCACGTAAGAAGCGTGGTGTACCACCCCCATGGCATCGGTTTCAGCGTAGCGCACGGTAATTGGCAAGCGAATCGTCATGGTTATCGCGGTTTGCACTATTTCTACTACTCTCAGCGGCAAAAAACGAGTTCGGCACGGTCTTTCTAAGCGGGTAGACGGTTCTATCCTTTCTGAAAACCGCTCTAGGCTTGGCCCACCTGATCCAATCGCTCCAGCATCGCCACCAACTCCGAGGACACCGCCTCAATCAGCTCTGCCGGGCCTTCGACCATCACCCGCACCAGACTCTCGGTTCCCGACGGGCGAACATTAACCCGCCCCTGCCTAGAAAGCCTGTCTTCGGCCTTGGCGATGGCGGCATGCAGTTCGGGGCTTTTCATCAGGGCTTGTTTATCTTTTACCCGCACGTTCTTGAGCAACTGGGGATACATCGGCAAGGCATCATGCCACTGCACAAGGTCTCGCCCCGACTCGCGCATGGCCTTCAGGGTCAGAATCGCAGTGAGCATCCCGTCGCCTGTAGGAGCATGGTCGAGAAATAGCACGTGACCGCTCTGCTCCCCACCCAGGCTGAGGCTGCTGGTTTTGAGCTTTTCGTAAACGTAGCGATCTCCCACCGCCGTGCGGTAAAAGCTGATTCCAGCCTCGCGCAGCCGGACTTCCAAGCCCATGTTGCTCATCAGCGTGCCCACCACGCCCGGTTCACGACGCACCGCCGAGTTGAGGTAGAGCATGTGGTCGCCGTGAAACTCGCGCCCCAGGCGATCCACCAGAATTACCCTGTCACCATCGCCATCGAAAGCCGCACCGAGGTCAAAGCCTCCATCCACTACTTGTTTTTGCAAGACTTGGGGGTGGGTTGAACCACAACCCTTGTTGATATTGCGACCATCTGGAGTATTGAACAGCACGAAGACTTCGGCCCCCAGGCGCTGAAACAAGCGGTGGGCCAAGCGATAAGTCGCGCCGTTGGCGGTATCGAGGGCGATGCGCAGTCCCTCGAGGCTCCCCCCTTTGCTGCTGAGGAAATCCAGGTACATCCGTTCGGCCTCGCTGAAATCCGAGACCGTGCCAATACCATCGGTCTTGAAATCTCGAGACAGCAACCCCTCAATCTCCGACTCCACGGCATCGGGCAGCTTGTCCCCATCGGCGCTGAAGAACTTGATGCCGTTGTCCTGATAAGGGTTGTGGCTGGCGGAAATCATCACCCCTGCTGTCGCGCCCAGGGCCTTGGTCAGATAGGCCACGCCGGGCGTGGGCAGCACCCCCAGATGCTCCACCCGCACCCCCTGCGACATCATCCCGGCGGCGAGGGCGGCCTCGAGCATGTCGCACGATTGTCGGGTGTCCTTGCCCAAAAGCACCCCAGGTCGCTGGGCATGAGCCCGAAAATAAGCCCCTGCTGCCTGACCCAGTTTGAGGACGAATTCCGGTGTTAGGGGCAGCTCACCGGCTACGCCGCGCACACCGTCGGTTCCAAAGTAGGCTCTCTCCATCGCCCTACAGTGTATACCGGGGCTAAGCTGGGTTAGGGGTTTCATCCGTCTAAGCTGAGTGTCGGGCAAACTCATGCTATGGGAAAAATTCTAGCCTTAACCCTGCTGCTCGGTCTGGCGCTGGCCCAACAGGCCGTGCCCAACTCGCCTTTCGTGGACGTACCTCCGTGCCACTGGGCCAAGGAAGCCGTAGGCCGTATCACCGACCCTGCCGCCGTCGCCAAGCCCCAACCCACGGCCTCGCTGGCAGTCAATGCGGTACAGCAGATATTCGAGGGCCTGCGCTGCAATAACACTGAGTGGAGCGCGAAGTTTATCGCGGGTGCGCCCAACGTATTCATGCTGGGCGCTTCCAAGCTGAATGGTTTCGAGCTAAAAAACCTGCAAACCAGCATCTCTGGCAACACCGCCAGGGTGCGCTTCCAGGTGGTTGCCAACCTCGCTACCGGAATTTTTACCCGTAGCGGCGAGGCTCGGCTCAACTTTACGGCTGAGGGCTGGAAAACCGACTACGCCACCCTGGCCGCACTCAACCTTCCGGTCTTCCCGTTAAGCCTTTCCAAGCCCTAGGGCTCTGGTTCTGCTCGAGCAGCTTTATACTCCCCTGGTGCTGGTCTTAGCTATAGACACCGCTACCCCCTATCTGGTTTTGGGCCTGCCTCGAGCTGAGCGGGCGCTGCGCCTGGAGCGCCGCCATGCCGAGGTGTTGTGGGCCGAACTCGAGGATTTTCTCGCCAGCAATAACCTGTCCAAGCGAGCCCTGGAGGGAATTGCGGTGGGGCGGGGACCAGGTTCTTATACCGGCCTGCGGGTCGGGATTGCCGCCGGGTTGGGCTTAGCCCGTGGGCTGGGGATTCCGCTGGTGGGCGTAGATACCCTGGCAGGGGTTGCGATGCGCTATAGCAAAACCGTCAGCGTGGCCCACACCACCCGCAATGGGCTTTGCTATGCGGCCAAATATAGTGTCCAGTCCGCTAATGCACGGGCAATCGTGAATCCCTACCGAAGCAAACTGAGCGAACTCGAGCCCCAGGGACTTTTTAGCCTGGACGAACCCCCTTCCGGGCTGGCCCTGGTGCAGATGGGCCAAAAGGCCCTTCAAGCGGGCCAATTGGGGGTCGAGGCGCTCTATTTATAGGCGGCTTGCCTGAGAATGAACCCGCTTGTAAACTATAGGTTCGTGACTTTATCCCAGTATCACACCCTTCAACCGGTTCTTGTACCTGGTGGAAGTCTCTTTATCAAGGCTGGGGCTAGGGGGTTCGCCGAACCGCAATACCAGTTGCTAGCCCACAAGCTCGAGCCCCACGGCAGCCAGGCTCTGGATTTGAATCCTGGGGTGGGCCTGGTGACTCAGGCACTGCATTCTGCGGGGATGAAGGTGGCCGCAATAGAAACCTCGAGGGCGGCCCTGCGCTGTCTGGAGCGCAGTTTTGGCCCAGAGGTTGAGGTGCGGCGGGGCTTCCCCTGGGAAAGAGCGCCCGAATCCGCCGATCTAGTAGCCCTGGTGCTGCCCGCCAACCGGGGAACCCGCTATGTAGAGATGACCCTGCTGGCTGCAGCTCGAGCCCTGCGTACAGGGGGACGCTTATGGATTTCCGGCAGCAAGGATAAGGGCTTCGAGCACTACTTCAAGCTGGCTCAGAAGATGTTGGGTTTTGGCTTCCTGGTCGAGCGCCAAGGCCCAGTGCGGGTCGCGGTGCTGGAAAAAGAGCGCTCTGCCCCATCGCTACCGCAGGTTTGGGAAGATTTCGAGGCCGAGATTTTCGGCAAAGCCTACCGATTTCGCTACCTGCCCGGTGTTTTTTCCGCCGGACACCTCGACGCAGGAACCCAGATGCTGCTCGAGCAGCTTCCCATCGAACTCGGCAACGTGCTCGACCTAGGCGCTGGCTACGGGGCCTCGAGCCTGCCCCTAGCCGATCGAGCTACCCACCTGACTCTGCTCGAGGACGATTGGGTAAGCGTTCAAAGCGCTCGAGCGGGCTTCCAGGCTAATGGGTTATCGGCCACCATTCAGCACTCCGACGTGGATGAGGGCTTGCAGGACGGGCAAAAATTCGCTACAATAATCAGCAATCCCCCCTTCCATGTGGGGGGCCTTGTCGTGCTAGAAACCGCACGCGCATTCCTTGCCGCAGCCGCAGCCCGCCTGGAAAGGGGCGGGAGATTTTATCTTGTCGCCAACCGATTTTTGCCCTACGAGCCATTGCTAGCCGAAGGTTTCGCGGAGGTTCATACACTCGCAGTAGCCAGTTACAAAGTCATTCTGGCCCAGTAAAGCGCCCAGTATGCAGAAATGCCGGAGGTGAATCATTTTGAAAAAAACCCCGACCCCCGCCCAGAAAACTAGCTCACTCAAGGCGCAAAAGAGCAAACCTGACGCCAAAACAGCACCCGCCAAACCCCTGAGCAAATCCAGCCAGGCCAGCGCGGTGAGCAAAGCCGCCCACCCGCCCGCAAAAGCCATCAAGCCCACCCCCAGCAAAGCCGTGAAGAACAGCGCAAAGCCGGTAAAACCAAACCCCAAAACCCCTAGCAAGGCTGCTACCAAAGCAGTTCCAACCGCCAAACCTATGACCAAAACTCCTACTAAGTCCGCACCCAAAGCCAGCGCCAAGACCCAAAGCCAGTCTATTGCTAAATCCAAAACCCAACCCGTTCAGCCTAAAAAAGCTGTGGCCCAAAAGGTTCAGCCGCCTGCCAAGCCCACCCAAAGCCAGCCCAAGACCGCAGCAAAACCCGAAGTCAAGCCCTCTCCAGCTACCAAAAGCAAAACCCAAGCCAAAAGTGTCGGCAAAGAGCTGCCCCAACCCAGCAAAACACCTGCTAAGGTCGCAGCCAAGCCCACCGTCCAAACCGCCACCAAGACCAAATTGGTAGCTAAGGGCAAGGGGGTGTTGCCCGCTAAGGACGACGACCTCGAGGAGGAAGAGCTGGCCTTGGATGTGGATGACCTCGAGGCTCCCACTTCCGCCGAAGAACTCGAGGACGAAGCCGAAGCCCCCGACCTCGACGACCTGGAGCCGCCTATAACCAAAGTTGTCAAAGCGGCGGTAGGTGTGGTGGCTCCGACCACCGAAGAAGAAGAGTCCGCCGATGGCGACCTCGAGGAGCCCGACCTGCTCGAGGCCGAGATTGACATCCTGCCCGGCGATATCCCCCCCGAGGAGGTAGAGGAGGAAGTCGAAGATGACCTCCCTTTGCCCAGGGTTTCTACCAGCGACCCGGTGCGCCAATACCTGCACGAAATCGGACAGGTTCCCTTGCTGACGCTGGAGGAAGAGATTGACTTGGCGAGGCGGGTGGAAGACGGTGTAGCCGCCGCCCAAACCCTGGCCCATGAGACTGGCCTCGAGGCCGAACTGATCCGCCACGTGCTGCGCAGCCAGGTGCAGGGCAGCCGCCGGGTCTCCAATATCCCCGGCACCGAGCTACGCGTAGACCCCGATACCGTGCAGGCCGTAGATACCCGCCTGCGGGCACTGCCGCGCGAAGTCAAGCGCCACCTGCACATCGCCCGCGACGGTGAGATTTCCCGCCAGCACCTGATCGAAGCCAACTTACGCCTGGTGGTGAGCATCGCCAAAAAGTACACCGGGCGCGGCCTCAGCTTTCTCGACCTGATTCAGGAGGGCAACCAGGGTCTGATTCGTGCGGTAGAAAAGTTCGAGTACAAGCGGCGCTATAAGTTCTCGACCTATGCCACCTGGTGGATTCGCCAGGCCATCAACCGGGCCATCGCCGACCAGGCGAGAACCATTCGTATTCCGGTTCATATGGTCGAGACCATCAACAAGCTCACCCGCACCGCCCGGCAGATGCAGCAGGAACTGGGCCGCGAACCCGCCTACGAAGAGGTCGCCGAGGCCATGGGGCCAGGCTGGGATGCCAAAAAGGTCGAGGAGACCTTCAAGATTGCCCAGGAACCGGTGAGCCTCGAGACCCCCATCGGCGACGAGAAAGATAGCTTCTACGGTGACTTCATCCCCGACGAGCACATGTCCTCGCCGGTGGACTCCGCCGCCCAGAGCATGCTCAGCGAGGAGCTGGAAAAAGCCCTGGGCAAGCTCTCCGAGCGCGAAGCGATGGTGCTCAAGCTGCGCAAGGGTTTGATTGACGGGCGTGAGCACACCTTGGAGGAAGTCGGGGCTTACTTCGGTGTTACCCGTGAGCGCATCCGCCAAATCGAGAACAAAGCGCTCAGGAAGCTCAAATACCACGAGAGCCGCACCCGCAAGCTGCGCGACTTCCTCGACTAAACTTCAGTTGTAGGTGCTGTAGGGACGCATAGCTATGCGTCCCTACAGCTTTATCCTGGGAATATGACCGCTGAAGCTGTAAAACGACTGCTCGAGCAAATTACCGTCTGGGCCGAAGCTCGCCCTGATGTTCGGGCCGTCGCGCTGGTGGGTTCGTGGGCCAGAGAGGCAGCCCGGCCCAACTCCGACATGGATTTGATGCTGTTGGTGTTTGAGCCAGAACTTTTTGAGCGAGAAACGAAGTGGGTTAAGGAAATCTCCGTGTCAAAACCGAAACGCTGGCAGGACGAGGATTACGGAGCGGCCTCGTCACGACGTGTATTTTTAGAGGACGGGAGCGAACTCGAGTTCACCTTCAGCACGCTCGCCTGGGCTTCCACTGCCCCGGTAGACCCCGGAACCTTTCGAGTAATAAAAGATGGCTGCCGGATTCTTTACGACCCAGAGGGCATTCTCGAGCAGCTTACAAACCACGTCAGGCAAACAAATCGGCCACCGAACAGCTAAAATCGGGGCGGGCAGGGAAGTTCTCGAGCCTGTCCTCTTTCTGCAAGGTTTGCCGCACCCCGTCAGGGGTGCATACTTCAACAATTTGCTCCTCTGGTGATTTGGGCGAGAATATCGTCTTGGATTTTGACCCCCATAACCTCGAGCCCGGCATCAAGCTTTGGGGGGGCAGGCCCTACTCGAAATCTCGCTGCACTACACCCCTATAAAACCCTGCGAGACCGCTACGGACAGGACTTCCTGCAACGGCTAGGCAAGCCGCGGGGGATGCTATAAATCCTCGATCTCATTGCGTGAATCAGTCTTATCTACGAATGGGTCTCGTTCATCGTGATTAATAACAGGAAAGTTATTCCGTTCATGCAGTACACGCACCGCAAAATCGTAGGTGAAGTAGCTATAGGCCCAGTTGGAAAGCACCAATGCTCGGTTGCGAAAACCAATCAGATAATACAGGTGTACGGCCAACCAAGCCGACCAAGCCACAAAGCCTCGCAGGTGCAGCCTGCCGATTTCGGCGATGGCGTTGTTGCGTCCTAAGGTTGCCATGTTGCCCTTATCCTTATAGTGAAAAACCAGCTTCTCCTGGCCGTGCAGGTCGCGCAAGATGTTGCGGGCAGCCAACAAACCCATCTGAATCGCGGGCTGAGCCACCTGCGGGTGGGGCTTGCCATCCTTCCACTGGGTAAAGTTCATGTCCCCGGCAATATAAATCGAGGAGTCGGCGGGCAGGTGCAAGGCCGGTGTGGTTTCCACTCGGTTGCCCCGCACGGTGGTGAGTCCGGGCAGAGTCTGGCCTGTTACCCCCGCCGTCCAGATGGGGGTAAAACTGGGAATGAAGTGACCACTGCCCAGCCGCACACCCATGGCTGTGATTTCGGTAACGCGCTGGCCTAGCAGGAGTTCGACCCCCATATGTTTTAGGTAATCCTCAGCATATTGGGCCGAAGAAACCGTGAAAGCATCCAGGATGCGCTTGCCCGTCTCAATCAAGACTATTCTTACTTCTTCGATATTGAGTTCGGGATAGTCACGGGGAATTACATGGCGGCGAATTTCACTGAAGATTCCGGCCAGCTCGGCCCCGGTAGGGCCACCACCGACAATCACAAAAGTTAGTAAGGCTTTACGGCGTTCAGCATCGGCAGTGCGCCCAGCTTCCTCGCAAGCCGACAGTATGCGATCACGAATCCGTAGGGCCTCCTCGAGGCCCTTCATCCCAAAACCGTATTGGGCGACTCCAGGTAGGCCAAAATTGTTGGTGCGGGTTCCAGTTCCTACCATCAAGTAGTCGTAAGCAATGGGCTTTCCCTCCACCAGCACCACTTTGGCGGCGGGATCAATCCCCTCGGCCTGGCCCATCAGGAAACGGGCATTTTTGTAGCGGCGCAAATAGGCCCGTATCGGAAAGGCAATCTGGGGAGCCTCGAGGCCCGCCGAAGCTACTTGGTAAAGCAGTGGCTGAAACAGGTGATAGTTGTTGCGATCTACTAGCGTGACCCGTACACCACTTTCCCTCGAGAGCACCCGCACCGCGTTCAACCCGGCGAATCCCGCACCCAATATCACTACGTGCTTGTTGGACATTCTGTCCTCCTGGGCTAGCTTGGCCCAATCAGGCCTATCAGCCCTCAGGACATTTGTACCTCTTTGTGAAAGGATGCACAACCTATCTGCTCACATTATCATCGCGGTTCCCACGAGTATCCCGTATGGTTGAAATATGATGGGTACGGGATGTGGGGAGCGTAGATGCAGGAAATGCTGGTGATTTACAAAGCGTGACCGTGATACTTTCGTGACTTTTATGTGAGGCTGTGGCAATGGTTGGGGGCTAGCTTGGTGTGCAGGAGACAACCCCATGACCCCATCCATCCCAGTTCCGGTGACTTCAGTAACCTTACTGCCGTACCTGAGCCCAAAGTCAGGAAATCAGGCCCAGGTGGGCCTGGAGAGCCTGGGGCAGGTGTATGCCCTGAACCGGGGAGAAACGCTCTACCAGACGGGCGACTGTGCTAAGGCCATCTACCTGGTGCTGGAAGGCCTGATCAAGCTCTCCCGGCTCAACGAGTTTGGGGGAGAGCGGGTGGTAGGGTTGATGGGACGGAGGGATGTGTTGGGGCTGGGCAGCCTCCGCCAGCAAGGTATCCATACCGAAGAAGCCAGGGCCCTGGCCCCAGTACGGCTGATCTCTATCGAAAGCGCCACCCTGGCTAGGTCGCTACACCTACATCCCAACCTATCTGAGTCGTTGTTTTCGGCCCTGGCGGGGCGGACGCTGGACTTGCTCGAGCTGCTCGACCTGGCTCAGGCTCCGGTGCTGATCAAAGTCAGCAAAGCCCTGCTATGGCTGGGCCAGCGCTTTGGAACACAAGCCGAGGGGGGATGCCGCTTAGAACTAGGGCTGCGCCAGGAAGAACTGGCCTCGCTGGTGGGGGTGCAGCGCCCGACCATGACCCACACCCTGACCCTGCTGCGCGATCTCGGTCTGGTACGGGGCTCGAGGGGGGTCTATTGGCTCGATCAGAAAGGTTTGCAGCGCCGCCTGGAGACCCTGGCCCTAGCCGCTTGAGAGCGTGATACCCTCTGGGTATAACACGGAGAGGTTAGCATGGGTAAGAAGCTTCTGGTGGTTGAGGATGATCGGGACATTGCCGATCTGCTGAGCCTGAACTTGGGCGATCTGGGCCACCAGATAGACCTAGCCCTGGATGGACACAGTGGGCTCGAGAAAGCCCTGGCCCAGCACTACGACCTGGTGGTGCTGGATCTGATGCTGCCCGGCCTCGACGGCCTCGATATTTGTAAGCGTCTGCGCAACCAGCAAAACTATGTGCCCATCCTGATGCTCACGGCCCGCTCCAGCGAGCTAGACCGGGTGCTGGGGCTGGAAATCGGGGCCGATGACTACATGACCAAGCCCTTTAGCATCCGCGAGTTGCAGGCTCGAGTCAAAGCCCTGTTGCGTCGGATGGAAGTGCTGGCCTCACCCGAACCCACCCAGGAGACCTTGCGGGTAGGTGACGTGGAAATAGACCTCGACAAGCGTCGCGCGAGCTTCGGGGGCAAAGCCCTCAACCTCACCGCCAAGGAGTTCGACCTGCTGGTGCAGTTTGCCCGTTATCCAGGGCGGGTCTACTCGCGCAACCAGTTGCTCGAGCTAGTCTGGGGTGGAGGTTTCGATGGTTTCGAGCATACTGTCAACTCGCATATCAACCGCCTGCGCACCAAGCTCGAGGCCGACCCCACCAATCCGCGTTATATCCTCACGGTGTGGGGTGTGGGGTATAAGTTCGCCGAGCTCTAACTACTAGCTGATAGTCTATAGCCGGTAGCTAACTGGCTAATCCTCCGACACGCTAGCAGCTATTAGCGAAGACAGGAGCGCTATGGAAAGAGTGAGAAGGCCCGACTGGACTAGCGCATTGACCCATAAACCCGGCCCCAGCTTACTTCACACCCTACACGCCAAACTGGCCCTGGCCCTGCTGGTGCTGCTGATACCCCTGGCCGGGCTTTTTGTCGGCACCACCATGTATTCGGTCAACATCCCCGAGCGGGTATACATCTTGCACCTGGCCTTGTGGGCGGTGGGCTTGGGGCTAACCTTTACTGTACTGGCGGGCTGGTTCATGTTCAACTTGCTGACGCGCCGTCTGCGTACCCTGACCGAAGCCATAGAGGCCTTCCAGAAGAGTGACTTCCAGGGTGAAGTGGTCATGCCCAAGACCAAATCGGCCCTCGGCGAGGATGAGATTGACCGCCTGGGTGCTGTGTTTACCGAGATGGAGACCCGGATTCAGGAGCAGGTTCAGGCTTTGCGGGCCGCCGATACCGGGCGGCGTGAGCTTATTGCCAATATCTCGCACGACCTGCGCACCCCCCTGGCGGCTACACGGGGCTACCTCGAGACCCTGCTGATGAAAGACGAGCAGCTCGACCCCGAAGAGCGCCGCCGCTTTCTAAATACCGCCTTCCGCCACAGCGAGCACCTTTCGCGCATGGTGGCCGACCTTTTTGATCTCGCCAAGCTCGAGGCTCAGCCAGGCTTGCAAAGGGAGCCCTTCCGCATCTGCGAGTTGGTCTACGACGTGGCCGAGAAGTACAAGCTGATTGCCCAGGAGCGGGGGGTGGGCCTCGAGGTAACGCAGGATCACAACGTGTTGGTCGAAGGGGACATTGGCCTGATCGAGCGGGTGCTGACCAACTGGCTCGACAATGCTCTGCGCCACACCCCTACCGGGGGCACGGTGATGCTCAGCTTGGTCGAACGCGACAATGTAGCCACGGTGCGGGTTACAGATACCGGCCAGGGCATCCCTCCTGAGGATTTACCCCATATCTTCGACCGTTTTTACCGCGTAGAGAAAAACCGCCCCAAAGATTTGAGCAGCACCGGCTTAGGGCTGGCAATCACCAAGCTGATTCTCGAGCTGCATCAAACCCACATCCAAGTCGAGAGCACACTGGGGGTGGGCACTAGCTTCGCTTTTTGCTTGCCTATTTACGGCAAAGAAAAATCCAACTGTGCTCCAGCCTGGCTCTCAGGTCACGAAGCCTGACGTAGACGGGCCTCCTCGAGCGCCTTGAGCGGGCGGTCGAGGTGAGGAAGGTCGAAGGTTACGTCCTGCACGCCAGAACCCGGCAGCTCGAACATCAAATCCATCATGGCTGTCTCGATCACAGCCCGCAGCCCCCGGGCCCCGGTGCCCCGCTTGAGTGCCCGACGGGCAATTTCCCGCAGCACACCCGGCGTGAACCGCAGTTCTATGCCTTCCATGCGCAGCAGCTCTTGATATTGGCGTGCTAAAGCATTCTTTGGCTCGGTGAGGATGCGTACCAGGGCTTCTTCATCCAGGGCATCCAGACCCACTACCACCGGCAGACGGCCCACGAACTCGGGAATCAAGCCGTAGTGCACCAGGTCGTCGGGGGTGACTTCGGGCTTTTCTTCCAGGCGTTTGGGCCTGGCAAAGCCAATCGGATTCTGGTCTACCCGGCTCAAGATGATGCGCTCGAGGCCGTCAAAGGCTCCACCCAGAATAAAGAGGATATTCTTGGTGTTGAGGGTGATGAACTCCTGGTGCGGGTGTTTGCGCCCACCCTGTGGCGGCACATTAGAAACCGTGCCCTCGACGATCTTTAACAGGGCTTGCTGAACACCCTCCCCAGAGACATCTCGAGTCAGGCTGGGGTTTTCTGACTTGCGGGCGATTTTGTCAATCTCGTCAATATAGATGATACCTTTCTCAGCAGCCTGAACATCAAAGTCCGCAGCTTGCAACAGCCGCAGCAGGACATTTTCCACGTCCTCACCCACATACCCTGCCTCGGTAAGGGTGGTGGCATCAGCGATGGCAAAGGGTACGTCGAGCATCCGGGCCAGGGTTTCAGCCAGCAGGGTCTTGCCAGTTCCGGTGGGGCCAATCAGCAACACGTTAGACTTTTGCACCTCGGCCTCGGGGTGCATCAAGCGCTTGTAGTGGTTATAGACCGCCACCGAGAGGGTTTTCTTGGGGGCTTCTTGCCCGATTACGTATTGATCCAGCAAATACTTGATTTCGGTGGGCTTGGGCAGGTGGCTTGGCCCCGCAAACGGAGCCTTGGGCTCGCTCTCCAAAAGCTCGTTGGCCCGTTCGATGCACTCGTTACAGATAAACACCTCGCCCAGGGGCGACTCAATCAGGTGTGCCACCTCGGGGTGCTTGCGCCCACAGAACGAGCAGGTGGGTTTATTACGTCTCACGCGCAACCACCTGGTCTACCAGCCCGTAGACTTGGGCTTCATCCGCCGACATCCAGTAGTCGCGGTCGGTATCCTTTTCGACCTTCTCCACCAACTGTCCAGAGTGGCGGGCCAAAATTTCGTTGAGGGTGCGCTTATTTTTGGTCAACTCCTCGATACGAATCTGTAAGTCGGAAACTTGTCCACCCAGCCCACCCTGAACCCAGGGTTGATGGATCAGCACCCTGGCGTGGGGCAGAGCATATCGCTTGCCTGATGTGCCCGCGGCCAGCAGCAGCGAGCCGAACGAGGCCGCCATGCCCACACAAATCGTCGAAACCGGCGACTTTACGAACTGCATGGTGTCGTAGATGGCAAGCCCCGAGGTGACTTCTCCGCCTGGGCAGTTGATGTAAAGGCGAATGTCTTGGTTGGAGTTTTGCGCGTCCAGGAAAAGCAATTGGGCTACGATGGTGTTGGCGACGCTGGAGTCTATGGGTGTGCCCAGGAAGATGATGCGATCCTTGAGCAAACGAGAGTAGATGTCGTAAACACGCTCACCACGGGCGGTCTGTTCGATGACGTAGGGGACTACCATATCGGCTCCATTTTATGCTCTGGGTTCAGCTCAAGAGGGCATCACGCCACATAAGTTGAATCTAAATCTCTCGAAACTTTGCCTCCAAGATACCAGATTGAAGCAGCGGGCGCTTTCAGAATCCCCCCTTCTATCGCGGTTCTCTGCTCAGATAAGCGCAATAAATATACCTCCGAAATGATCTAGGGGGTTTTCGGAAAAACCCTTGGGACGGCCTGAGTGTACGTCTGGGAAACATGATAAAGCTAGCTCGAGCTATCGTCCCGAAGGTGCTATTGGCTATCCGCTGCGACTTCTGCAAAAAGTCTGCTACCCCAAAGTTCATGAAAACCGCTCGAGGTGTTTAGGGCGACCATCTGCACATAAAAACTGCCTAGGCAGGCTGGGCAGTTTTATCCAGGGTTTAGCGAGTTTTGCCTTCGACCTTATCCAGGGCCTGCCCTAACGCCTTGTCGTAGGTGCGCTGGGTACGCAGCCGGTCTAAGGTCGCTGGCTCGAGTTCGTTTTGCATTCGGGCTGGGGTGGTGCGGTACTGCCGGGCCAGCTCGCCCAGGTAGGCATTCCACTCCTCTGCGCTCAGCTCGGTTCCCATCTGCTCGGCCAAACCCTCCATCGCCAGCGAGCGACGGATGCGCTTGGTGGCGCTCTCGCTCAGATTGGCCTTGAACTCCTCGAGCTTCTGGTCTTTCTCTAGCGAGCTGATATAAGCATTGATATCGGTATTTTGCTGCTTGAGGTCTTCGGCCAGACTCTCTAGCAAACTGCGCTCCTCGGTGGCCTGCATAGAAGGGGGAATCTCTATCTCTAAAGCCTCGGCGATTTTGTCCAACAACTGATTGGCCTTGGCATTGCGGCCTTGCTGCTCAAACTGAGTCACCAAACTCTGGCGTACCTTAGTGTTGAGGGTCACCAGGTCGTCCTCTCCGACTGTTTTGGCAAACTCGTCATCGAGCACAGGCAGTTGCAGGCTCTTGACCTCGAGGATTTTGGTGGGAATCTCACGCAGGATGGTATCGCCGTCCCTGACGGGAACCTTGGTCTCGTCACCAGCTTTTTTGCCCAGCAACACCTCACGCACGTGGGATTGGGCCTGCTCCATGTTCACCGGGAAGCGTCCGCCGTCGTCGGTCTCGATGAACACCTGGTCTTTATCACCAATTTCGCGCTCGACAGGCACCATCTCGCCGTAGCGAGCCCGCAAGTCTTCGATGGCCTGGTTGAACACCTCGTCGGTGACTTCGGGGGTCTGTACCTCGAGGGTGAAGTCTTCCCACTGGGGCAGCTTTACCTCGGGATAGTTCTCGACCTCGACGGTGTAGGTAAAGGGCTGCCCGAAGGTTAGGTTTTGCTCGAGGACTCGAGCGGCTACCGGCAGCAGCTTGAGTTCCTTGGCGGCCTCAGGAAAGCTCTGGTCGCGCAGATGCTCTTTTACATCCTCCAAGAGCGCCTCGCGCCCCACTTTGGCCTCGATAACCTTGGCCGGAGCCTTGCCAGGGCGAAACCCCGCCACCTTGACCTGGCTGGCATAGTCGCTCAGTACGTGCTGGTAGGTCTTTTCAACTTCCGAGGCGGGAACCTCGACCTTTACTTTTACGCGGTATCCTTCGCGTTCTAGAATCTCTGCCACATCACACCTCTATCAGACTGCGCTTTCGCACGTCACCAAGGGAACAGTGTACAACCCAAGGTGAGTTTTGAGTACCGCTGCCATTGCTTAATCCTCGAGCCTGCAAACCGTCTAGTGACCGGTCAAAAGCACATTCGACCGTCACGACCGCAAAATCTTGTACTTGGTGCGCGGAGGGGGACTTGAACCCCCACGAGTTGCCTCACAAGATCCTAAGTCTTGCGTGTCTACCAATTCCACCATCCGCGCCCAAAGCAAGGGCAAAAGCGAGTGTACACGAGATTATAAGCCAGTGCAACAAAGAGAAAACCCGGCTCAGGGCCGGGTTTTTTGGGGTGAGTGATGGGATTTGAACCCACGACCCCTGGATCCACAGACCAGTGCTCTAACCAACTGAGCTACACTCACCACACGGCTTAAGCAGCAACACCCAAATCAGCATCCGCTATTGTAGGCGCGAAGCTGCCCAACGTCAAGATTTCCCTGACGTTGACGGTGCTGTGTGCGGGCCTCTATACTCGCCCCAAGGTGTCAAACAAGCCTTTAGCAAACAAGCGCCCTGCTGAAAGCAAATCTTCGGAGCGCCGAAACGAAATATTGGATGCTGCGGGCGAGCTGTTCAGCCGCCAGGGATTCCATGCGACTTCCATGCGCGACCTGGCCAAAGCCGTAAACCTGCAAGGCGGAAGCCTCTACGCCCACATAGATTCCAAGGAAGAACTGCTTTTTGAGCTGGTAAACCGTGCTGCCGACGAGTTTTTAGCCAGCGCCGAGGCGGTGCCGGTAGATTTGCCTGCCAGGGAACGGCTAGCGCGGCTGGTGCGGGGCCACCTCGAGGTGGTGCTACGCGAACTGGGGAGCGCCACGGTGTTTTTTCACGAGTGGAAGTTTCTAAGCTCTGACCTCCAGGCTAAAGTCAAGGGTTTGCGCGATGCCTACGAGGCCCACTGGCGCAGAGCCATCGAGGACGGGGCAAAACGAGGAGAGTTTCAAGTAGAAGACGTGCGGGTTGCCACGTTGTTCGTGCTCTCAGCCCTCAACTGGACTTATCAGTGGTATCACCCCGGCGGGAAACTTAACCTAGAAGCGCTCTCCAAACAGTATTCCAACCTGATTTGGAAGGCCCTCGAGGCCAGGTAGTGCGGTCAAATCAGCAGGTTTGCCGCAAAAGTAAGAATAAACTCATCTTGGTCGGTAGACTACAAGCGACCAGCGGAGTAAGGAGGCACTTATGAAGCGTTCAGTGCTGTTTGGCAGCCTTTTGGCCCTAGCCTTGGCAGGCTGTAGCAGTTTGATTCCCCCAGTGACAGTCAGTGACCCCCTGGCCCTCAACGGCAAATTGGTGACCTTAAGTGCGTCTGCGGCTGTCGCCAGCGTCGGAAGCCAGGCCACCCAGAGCGGGGCTATATCCGCCACCTTTGCGGATATCAGCCTCAGCAGTCTTCCCTTGAGCCCCAGCAAGTTTAGCGTCTGCTACGACTTTACCGTTACCCTCAATGCTCCTGTGAGTGGAACCATCAACCTCAGCAACATCAAGCTCAACGTAAGCGTCAACGATGGCACTAACGGCCCGGCCAACCTCGCCGCTACCGCTAGCAGCCTCACCTTGAGCGGAACCGGCAGCACGGTCACAGCCAGCGGGAAAAACCTCTGCGGCAACATTGACAATGTGGGCAAGATGATTAGTGTGATTTCCCAACCCCCCACTCCCAACACCGTAACCGGCACTTTTAGTCTCGACACCGATGTCCCACTGCCCACCGGAAGCTCCCTTACCATCACCTTTAGCAACGGACAGGGCACGATTAGCCTGTAATACCAAGTTCAGTTAGATCGTCACTGTTCGGTGACGATCTAACCCGACCGATGGGAGTCTACTATCGCGGCCTTCACAAGACCATCGGCGTAATAAAGGGAAAAAGCTTCAGGCAAGTCGGAGAGGTCAGTTTGCCTTGGATGTATCACCAAGCCAGCTTTCCCAGGGTTTTGAAGTTGACCAATCCTGAGACCAGGGCCAAGGTAGGGTTGTAGGTGTGGAGTCGGGCGCTGTATTCACCGGCCAGGATTTTGAACTTTTCCAGCTTGGCGATCATGTGCTCGACAGGAAGTCTGGCCCGGCTTTGGACTTGATTCCAAGCCTTAGCTAAGGGGGTGAGGCGGTGGTTGTGCTGGTTGCGGATAGGTTTTTCGATGTTGACCTGGAGGTACTCCTGCTCGACTCCCTCATAACCCATGTCCAGGCGGGCTTTGCGGGTTGGGGGGAGGTGATACATGACCCCACTGGCTCTGAGCAGGGTGAGGTCGCTGACGCTGCCATCAATGCTCTCCGAGCCGTGCAAGATTAGGTCTGTGCTAATGGTGACCTGGGTTTTGATGGTATGGCGTTGCTGTTTACCGCTGTAGTAGGTCTTTTGCCTACAGGGCGGGGCACTTCCTGCTCGGTAGCATCAATCAGCACCTCCTTGATCTCAGGGTGGGCCTTCAGCAACTCCTCCAAGGTTTGTAGCCGTTTCGCTTTTAGTTTTGGCTTGCCTGTGCCCGACTTATCCGGATTGCTCGTCAGCACCGGCCCAAACTCGAACAGTCGGTTTTGCATAGGTGTGGGCAATACCTCTAGCAGCACGGGCTGCATCCGGTTACGTACCTCAGCCCCAGCCTTACTGTCATCCAGACCAAACAGGTAGCCCAGCAGGATGTAGCTCACGTACAGCACCGCTTTCAGGCTGGCCTTTAGATGGGGCCTTGGCATCATCGCCAAAACCAGCAAGAATACTCCCTGAGTGTTCTTGTTCATCGCAAGCCCTAGCTTCAGGGCACAAGGACGCTCTTTTCAATCCTTCTGCATAACTGCAAGTTCTC
>JADMIM010000048.1 GCA_015478585.1 Thermaceae bacterium
CTCGTCCACAGGCCAGTTTAGCCGCAGTTTGGGCAACAGAATGGTGAGTTCGTCCCCACCCACTTGGCCCAGGATGCGGTGGGGGAGAGCATAGCCTTCCAAAACCTTCACCGCCATCTGCAAATCGGCCTGGCTGATGGTAAAAAGGATGCGACTGGGGGCTTCTCCATAGAGCAGGGCATCGGCGCGGTTCTGGTCGCGCAGCTCGACAGTTGCGCCTAAGCCGTAGGGGAAGCACATCTCGGCTAAGGCCATAGCCAGGCCACCTTCGGCGACATCGTGGGCGGTTTTGACCCAGCCCCTGGCAATCAAATCGCGGATGGCAGCTTGGGTTTTGGCCTCACGCTGGAGGTCGAGCTTGGGCGGAGTTCCGGCCTCGAGCCCTTGCCTCACCCACAGGTACTCCGAAGCCCCGAACTCACCGGCGGGTTCCCCGACCAGCACGACGAATTCGCCTGCCTTAGAAAAGCCCATCTGGGCGCGGTTCTCTACGTTTTCTAAAAGCCCCACCACGCCCACCATGGGGGTCGGGGGGATACGGTAGCTGGGGCCTTCGTTATAGAGCGAGACGTTGCCGGAGACGCAGGGAAGAGAAAGCCCCTTAGAGGCTTCCACCAGGCCATGAACCGTCTCCGACAGCTCGAAATAGCCCGCTGGGTGCTCGGGAGAAGCGCAGTTCAGGCCGTCGGTGTAGGCCAGCGGCTTCGCGCCGGTCACGCTGACGTTTCGGGTGGCCTCGGCGAGCGCGTGCATCGCCCCCAGGCGCGGGGAGAGCTTGGAGTAGCGCGGGTTGGAGTCCACCTTCACCACGATGGCTCGAGTGGTGCCCTTGATGCGCACCATGGCGGCATCGCCCTTGCCGGGGACGAGCACCGTGTTGGTGCCGACCTGGCTGTCGTAGCGCTCATACACCGGGGCACGGCTGCACAGGTTAGGCGAGGCTAATAGTTTGGGCAGGATGCCCTGCAAGTCGGCAGGGATGGGGAGGGCGGAGAGGTCTTGCTCCCTCTGAACTTTGACCTCGGCATCTTCCACCCCCTCCCGCACGTAGGTTGGCGCGTCGGCGAGGGCATCGGTGGGGACTTCGCCCACCGTTTTGCCGTTCTCCACGATGCGGAAGACTTTCTGGGGGATGGTGTGCCCCACCGCCACGCAGTCCAGGCCGTACTTAGCGAACAATTCTTCCAACGCGGATTCTTTCCCCGGATGCGGCACGAAGACCATCCGCTCCTGGCTCTCGGAAAGCATCAGCTCGAGCGGGTTCATCCCGGTCTCTCGCTTGGGAACCTTGTCCAGGTCAAGCTCGAGGCCCAGCCCACTCTTGTGCGCCATCTCCGAGAGGGAAGAGGTCAGCCCCGCCGCGCCCATGTCTTGCACACCTTCCACGAGGTCTTGAGCGATGGCCTCGAGCGTCCCCTCCATCAGCAGCTTGCCCAAAAAGGGGTCGCCGACCTGCACGTTGGGCCGCTTGACCTCGTTGTCTTCGCTGAGTTCTTCCGAGGCGAAGGCCGCCCCGCCAATGCCGTCGCGCCCGGTCTTGGCCCCGGCGTAATATACCGGTCTGCCGAGCGAGGCGAAGCTTTTCTTGAGTTCGTCGGCCCGCAGCAAGCCTACGCACATCGCGTTCACCAGTGGGTTTTCCTGGTAGTCGGGATGAAAATAGACCTCGCCCCCCACCGTGGGAATACCAATTGCGTTGCCATAGAGCGCGATGCCGCCGACTATGCCCTGCTCGAGGTATTGCGTCCGGGGGCTGTCAGGGTCGCCGAAGCGCAGTGAGTTCAAGAGCGCAATCGGACGTGCGCCCATGGCGATGATGTCGCGGATGATGCCCCCCACGCCTGTCGCCGCCCCCTGTACCGGCTCCACCGCCGAAGGATGGTTGTGGCTCTCAATCTTGAAGGCCACCGCCCAGCCCTCACCGATATCCACCACGCCCGCGTTCTCGCCCGGCCCCTGCAATACTGCTGGGCCTTCCTTGGGTAGGAGTTTGAGCAGGGGGCGCGAGTTTTTGTAGGCACAGTGCTCCGACCACATCACCTTGAACAAGTACAGCTCGAGCCTGTTGGGTTCGCGCCCCATCAGCCGCACGATTTCGGCGTATTCCTGCGGCGGGATGCCGGTTTCTTTGAGGAGGGGGTTGAGGGTTTCTTCCATTACATGGCCCTCGGAGTCCCGCCGATGACGTTGTCGAGGAGCTTGACCAGCTCTAAGTGGTTCGCCACTCGCGCCGTCGGCTCCGGGCCGCCATTCCGGTGGGTGTGACCGGTGTAGAGCACCGCCCAGGGATAGCCTGTGCCAAAGGCTCCGGCGATGTCGGTGCGGGGAATATCGCCGATGTGCAGGGCTTTTTCGGGGGGTACGCTCATCTCCTCGAGCGCCACCGCGAAGGCTTCTGATTTGGGCTTGACGAAGCCGGTTTCATCCGAGAAGGAGAGCCCGGTGAAGCACTCGAGCAGCTTGTGCCGCTGCAACTGCTCACGCAGCACCCGACCTGTGGAAACCCCGGTGTCCGAAACGATGCCTAAGGTGTACCCTTTCGCAAGCTTGGGAATTGCCTCCGCTACGCCGGGGAGCGGGATTAAGGAGCCCTTGAGGCCCGCCTCCACGACGCGCTGAGTGGTCAAAGCAACCTGACCCTCGTCGTAAGGCAGGTTCAAGTAGCTGAAGATGCGGGTGACTCGCTCGAAAGGGGTCAGCACCTGCTCTGCGCCCCAGGCGTTGTCGAAGTCCAGTGCCGCCTGCCGCCAAGCCTCAATCACGCCTGCCTCATCGGCAGGAACCCCCGCCTCCGAAGCTGCGTCCATCAAGATTTCGTAGCGCAAATCCAGGACTTCCCCGGCGTAGTCTGGCCCCTCAATAAAAAGTGTTCCCCAGAAATCAAAGGTGATGGCTTTGGGTTTCATGCGACGACCTCCAGCGCTGCTTTCAAACTCTCGAATAATCCCAGCCCGTCCGTCCCCCCCAGCACGCGCTCGACAGCTCGTTCGGGGTGGGGCATCAGGCCCAGCACGTTGCCGCGCTCGCTGACGATACCCGCGATATCGTGCAGGGAGCCGTTGGGGTTTCCCTCACCCCCAACCCCGCTCCCAGAGGGAGAGGGGGCGTAGCGGAAGACGATTTGACCGCCCGCCTCGAGCTGCTCCAACACGTCAGGGTCGGCGTAATAGCGACCTTCGCCGTGGGCAATGGGGACGCGCAAAACCTGACCTTGCTGGTAGGCGAAGGTGAAAGGCGAATCGGTGCGCTCGACCCGCATATAAACGTCTTTACAGGTGTAGTGCAGATTGGTGTTAGCGAGCAGCGCACCCGGCAGTAGCCCCGCCTCGGTGAGCGCCTGGAAGCCGTTGCAGATACCGATAACTGGGTTCCCGCGCTCAGCCAAGCGCTTGACTTCGCCCATCACTGGGGAAAACTTGGCGAGTGCCCCGGCCCGCAGGTAGTCGCCGTAGGAGAAGCCGCCGGGGAGAATGGCGGCGGAGAAGAGCTCGAGGCTGGTCTCGGTGTGCCACACCAGCTCAGCTTTCATGCCAACTATCCCTAGTGCCCAAACCGTGTCTTGGTCGCAGTTGGAGCCGGGAAACTGAATCACCGCGACTTTCATAGCCCCTCCGGTACGCCCAACGCCATACTCATGCCTCCTGCAAGGGTTTGATGGCTTCTACCGTGAAGACCTCCATCACCGGATTGGCGAGGGCCTTAGCAATTTCCAGAGCTTTGCTGTGGGCTTCGGACTCCGAGGGTACGTCCAGTTCCATCTCCAGCACCCGTCCTACCCGCACGTTCTGGGCGCTGTAGCCGAGTCCCTGCAAAACACCCTCCACCGCCCGCCCTTGGGGGTCGAGAATGCCATTTTTCAGCTCGATGAGGATGGTCGCGTGATACTTCATAGTGCCTCCGGCGTGCTAAACCCAAGACGCAAAACGCAAAACGCTGAAAAACCCTTCATGCCGTGCCTCCAATAACGCGCCTCAGCACCTCTTGATAAGCCTCTTCGACCCCGCCCAGGTCGCGGCGGAAGCGGTCTTTGTCCATCTTTTTGCCTGTTCCGAACTCCCAAAGCCGCATGGTGTCGGGCGAGATTTCGTCAGCCAGCAGGATTTTTCCCCTCTCTCCCTTGGGAGAGGGGCCGGGGGTGAGGGCACGACCAAACTCGAGCTTGAAGTCAATCAGCTCCAAGTTCCGCTCGGCGAAGAACTCCTTGAGCAGCGTGTTAATTCTCAGCGCCAGTTCCTTGATGCGGGCCAGTTCAGCTCCATTTACCAGCTCGAGGCCCAGTGCAGCATCGTCGTAAATCAAAGGGTCGCCCAGCGCATCATTTTTCAAAGAAAACTCGACCAGTGGGTACTTTAGGACGATGCCTTCCTCCACCCCGTAGCGCTTGGAAAACGTACCCGCCGTGCGGTTGCGCACGATCACCTCGAGCGGGACGATTTCCACCTGTTTCACCAACATCTCGCGCTCGGAAAGCTCGCGGATGAAGTGGGTGGGGATGCCGTGGGACTCCAAGTATCGGAACAGCTCGGACGAGACCTTGTTGTTCACCACGCCCTTCCCGCCGATTTGGGCCTTTTTCTGCCCGTTGAAGGCGGTGGCATCATCCTTATAGAACACCCGGAAGGTTCCAGTTTCTGGCCCCGGATAGACGATTTTGGCTTTGCCCTCGTAGAGTTTTTCCATGCTAACTCCTTATGGTGGAGGGCGGGGGAGATGTTGTACCTACAGTATGCTCCTCGAACCCGAACCGTGCATAAATCTCGTCGGTGTGCCGCAGGAAATAAGCTGGGTCGAAGGCTTTTGCCAGGGCTTCACCTTTCACCGCGCACTCGGGGTCGGCCTCGAGCAGTTCCCGAAACTCCAAGCCCTGCTCCCAACTCCTCAAAGCATTGCGCTGGACGACGGTATAGGCGGCGGTGCGGTTCATCCCTGACTCGATGAGCAGGCCCAGAACGTGCTGTGAGTAGACCAAGCCCCGGGTCAAACCCAGGTTGCGGGCGATGTTTTCTTCGTATACGATTAAGCCCCCCAGTACACGCTTCAGACGGCGCAACATATAGTGGGCCAGGGTAGTGGAGTCGGGCAGGATGATGCGCTCTACCGAGGAGTGCGAGATGTCGCGCTCGTGCCACAGGACGACGTTCTCGAGTTCAGCCTGCAAATTCGAGCGAAGTAGACGGGCTAGGCCGGAGATGTTCTCGAGGCTGACCGGGTTTTTCTTGTGCGGCATGGACGAAGAGCCAGTTTGCTTGTAGCTGAAAGGTTCCTGGGTCTCCAAGACCTCGGTGCGCTGGAGGTGGCGCAACTCCACAGCAACGCGCTCGAGGTCGCTACCCAGAATCGCCAAAGCGCTCATCAACTCGGCGTGGCGGTCACGCGGGACGACCTGAGTCGAGACCGGCTCAATCTGAAAACTGAGTTTTTCGGCGATATAGGCCTCGACTTTGGGCTCCACGTGGGCATAATTGCCTACTGAGCCGGAAATCATAGCGACGCTGATAGATGTTTTGGCCTTCGAGAGCCGTTCTGCGTCGCGTAGCAGGGCTGAATAAAAGTTGAGGAACCGCAGCCCGAAACTGGTCGGCTCGGCGTGTACGCCATGAGTCCGACCCACGGCGGGGGTGCGCTTGTACTTTAGCGCGAGAGACTTCAGCGCGTCTTGAACGAGCTTGAGTTCTTCCTCGATGAGCCCCACAGCCTCTGCCAAAACTATGTTCTGTGCGGTGTCCACGACATCCGTGCTAGTCAAGCCAAGGTGCAGCCAGCGAGCGACTTCAATATCACCCGTCCACTCAGTCAAGGCTCTGGTAAACGCCACGATGTCGTGGCGGGTCTCGGCCTCGATTTCGTCTACTCGAGCCGCAAATGCTTCGTCAATCGGCTTATCCGAGAGGGCAGCCCACAATCTCTGCGCTGTCCCCGCCGGGACTTGGCCCAGGTTTTCCCAGGCTTCCATGGCCAGAATCTCGACCTCGGCCCAAGTCTGATACTTCCGGGCCTCGCTCCACAGGGCCTTCATTTCCGGTGTCTGATAACGGTCAATCATAAATGATTCGCGCCAGGCTGCTTGGCCTGGCGATACACGTCTCCGTTGTGGTTTGGGAGGGGAAGTTTAGAGGTTTTCGCACCCGTATCACTTGCCCTTATCTGCCTCACAGGACAGTCTGGTGAGCAACGTCAAAAGACTATCATGCAGCCGAATGAGGAGCAACCTGCAAACTCGACTCACCAACGCGGCTTAGGATGGATACATGAAACGCGCGGTTTTGTTCGATGTGGGCGATACCCTGATTCTCGGACACCCCAAATTTTGGCTGTGGCCGGTGCTAAAGAAACACGGCCTGGCGGAGAAAGCCGATATGACCCGGCTGCGCCAGGCTACCCTGGATGCCTATACCCACTACGCCGAAAACCACATGCAGGCCACGGATATTGACAGTGCCCTGGAGTTTTGGGGTCAGTTTCACCGTGAGTTGCTGGGAGGTATTGGTCTGGCCGACCATGCCGAGACGATCGCGGGCTACCTGCACGACAACTGGCAGAGTGCCCATGTCTGGCCGCTCACGCCGGGGGCTAAAGAGGTGTTGGGAACCCTCAAAGACAAGGGCTACAAGCTGGGGGTGGTGTCTAACTGGGACTGGACGCTGCCTGGAGTGCTTAAAGCCACCGGTCTGGACGGTTTTTTCGACTACGTGGCGGCCTCGGCCCTGGTGGGCGTGGCCAAGCCCGACCCGCGTATCTTCGAGCTGGTGCTGGGAGAACTCGAGGTTGAGCCAGACCAGGCCATCCATATCGGCGACTCGGAAGATGATGTGAACGGGGCTACCGCCGCCGGGGTGGAGGCGGTTTTGTTCGACCCCTACCAGCAAAACCCCCAGGCCTTGCAGGATTTGCGGGGGCTGGTGGAAATTGTCGAAGCGGGGAAGTGAGAAGCGCGAAGCTAACGGCGGCCTTCCAAAAGTGATGTTATGGTCGGTTTTCGTATACCAAAATCACCGCAAAGGCGTGTTACGTCCTGGACGCTATTCTCCAAAGGGAGATTATGTTGTCCTGGCGCGGATATGGCGTTTGGCGTAAGACGAACGAGGTGTCTCTTGGTAGGCTATTCCCCATGAGTGTTCGCAAGGCCATCTGGGGCGACAAGTTTGAGGCGATTGAGGCTGCGCTAAACGAAGCCGACCCCGACCTCTACGCCTACATCCGCGACTTCGCCTATGAAGAAGTGCTGTCCAGGCCGGGCCTCGAGCTAAAAACCCGTGAACTCCTCGCCATTACCAGCCTGATTGGCCTCGGTGCGCCCAAGGAGTTGGCCACGCACTTTGAAGGAGCTTTGAACAACGGAGCCACCGAACAGGAAATCCGCGAAACCATCATCCAGTCGGCGCTATTCGTAGGCTTTCCAGCTGCGCTGGGGGCCATGAAGATGCTTCAGGCGCTGCTGCGCAAACGGGGGAGCAATGCGGACTAACACCTGGGTCTTCCCGATAGACCGCCCGCTGGGGCGGGTTTTGCTGGGCTACAAGAAACGCGGTTTTGGGGTGGGCAAGTTCGGCGGGTTTGGCGGTAAAGTCGAGGCGGGAGAGACTATTGCGGCGGTGGCGCGGAAGCTGCTCGAGGAGTCGGGCTTGCGAGCTAAGGAGCACAACCTCTGGTACGCGGCCCACCTTAGCTTCGAGTTTCCGGCCAAACCGGAGTGGGACAATCTGGTACATGTGTTTCGCCTCGAGTTCTGGGAAGGTGAACCCCAGGCAACCCAGGAGGTGCGGCCCGAATGGTTTGGTTTCGAGGAATTACCCTTTGACCGGATGTGGGCTGATGCCCCACACTGGCTTGTAAAAGTGCTGGCTGGGGAAAAACTACAGATGCGTTTTGCTTTCGAGGACGACAACGAAAGCTTGTTGCTGGTGGAACAGGGGGGATTCATCCCGATTTGACTTTCTTCTTGCGGGTGTGCTACTCTCCATTGTCCCTAAAAACCAGCAGGTTTAGTGGTGGACATTAGGAGTAGTTCATGAACAAAGGCACAGTCAAATGGTTCAACGCTGAAAAAGGCTATGGCTTCATCGCTCAGGAGGGTGGCCCGGACGTATTCGTGCACTTCACCGCCATCCAGAGCAACGGATATCGCTCCCTCACTGAGGGCGACGCAGTGGAGTTTGAGATTGAACCCGGTAAGAACGGCAAAGGCCCTCAGGCCAAGAATGTCAAGAAAGCCTAACTTTAGTTAGCTTTAGGGCGGCTCCCAAGAGTGGGGGCCGTTCTTGTTTATACCGAGTGCAGAGTGGTCTTCAGGATTGGACGGGTTGTGGGGTTGACTGGCTGCGTCCTGGATTGAACCACTGCTTCCCACCTGGGAGGGAGTCTCAAGGAAGACCGCGACAAACCAGAATCTTTTTAGGTTCTCGCTTATACTGCATTTAGTTTCCCCTTCGCCCAATAAGGAGATCTAGCATGACCGAAGAGCAACATCTACGGGAATACACCAAAACGCTAAAGGCTCGCCTACCGCGCCATTTTTTCGAGCCAGTGCCATCACGGCTGATCTATATGCCCATCTTTCTGGCCCTGTTTGGCTTGTCTACTTGGGGTATCTTGGATACGCCTTACATAATGCTCAAACTGCTTTTATCCCTGGTATCAGGATACGCCTTTATCGGTCTGGGTTTTCTGGCCCACGAAATCCTGCACGGGGCAGTGACCAAAAACCCTCTGCTGCGCTCTATAGCCGGAACTATCGCTTTTATGCCCTTGATGGTTGGAGCCAGGCTCTGGCGCAAATGGCACAATGTCGAGCATCACGGCAATACCCAGCACCCCGAGGACGACCCCGATGCCATGGGAGCCCTCGAGTCGGCTACTCAGCGGCCTTTTATCCAGTGGACTTTTCGCCAAGTACCGGCTTTCCGCAGCTTTTTCCTGTTTTTTGCCTGGACTTTTTGGTTTACCTTGCACGCCCATCTCATGCTGCGGCGCTTTTTCCCTGCCTTCAAACCTAATGAGCGCCCGGTGGTGATATTCCAGGCCATTTTGCCCCCCTTGGTATGGCTCGGCGTGCTGTTTCTGGTAGGGCCGCTCAACTTCGTGTTTGTTTACCTTTTGCCCCTGGTAGTAGGCAACTACATCGCCATGAGTTTTATCGCTACCAACCACCTCCTGAACCCCATCACCGAGACCAACGACCCGCTGATGAACAGCCTCACCGTGCGCAATCCGAAGTGGCTCGAGTGGCTTACCCTGGGGTTTGGTCTGCACATTGAGCACCACGTTTTCCCCATTCTCTCGCCCAAATACGCCAGCCAGGTTGCCGCCGAAATCAAAAAACTGTGGCCTGAGCGCTACAACGAGCTGCCCCACTGGAAGGCCATACTTTACCTCTGGAAAACTCCCCGCCTATACCGCGACCACCGCAACCTGATCGAGCCAACTACCGGCCAACTGTTTGGCACCATGGGCTTTGGCCTTGACGATTCTAAAATAGCTCGTCCTCGGCGATTCAAATCTAGCAAAAAGGTTCGCACTCAGAAGTAGAACAGGTTTGTCAAAGGCAGCAAGCTAAAGGGGTTATGCCAGAAGCTTGGTAACCTCGCAGCAAAATGCGTCTTTGAGTACCTGAGAAATGGACGGTTGGTGCGCGTGTGCGACTCGTCCTCTTGGGCATAGCTCAGGGCTAAAGGCTCGCTCAGAATGACATCGGTTACGCAACATCATTATGGCGGGCTTTATTTATCGGCCTACGGCCACCCCCTCCAGGTTAGCCGCAGAGCGGCTATGCGCTACGCGCACCCCCTCCGAGCGCCAACTGTCAATCTGAGACTCAATTCCTAAAGCCTCAGCCTGGTCAAACCTTATGAAGACCGCTCTAATTGACCATAGGGGCGAACCTGGGTGTTCGCCCTTTTTGCGGTGGGATCGGCGGCACATCAAGCAGATATACCGGTGTGCCCCTGCAAATACAGCCAACCATCTATGAAAACCGCGCCAACAAACTTGTCGTGGAACCCTTCTGCTTAAGTCACCCCGGAGACTTTTAATAGGCTGCCAGGGGAGGGTCACGCAGCATTGCATTGAGGATCGCCAGCATTCAGATAGGGGGATGGTATCCCCCCCAGAGATACATACCGAAATGCAGTGGAACGCTCCCCTGGTTGGGGTGGGGTGGTTCTCCATGTTCATTTGCCGCGTTTGGGGGTTTATCGCGTGCTAGAATAACCCCCAGAATGCAGATTTTACGTGGGGGAAACGCTATGAAACAACTCCTGTGTGCGGTGTTGTTGGTTTTTTCGTTGGGTCTGGCCCAAACTGCTCAGCCCAGCGCCAATGACGCTGCGCTCAAGCAGGCCCAGGCTGCCCTGGATGCCGGTAGGCTGGCCGAGGCTATCAACGGTTTTGAAACCATTGTCTCCAAGGACTTCTCCAACTACAGTGCCCACTTTGGCCTCGGTCTGGCTTTGTACCGCCAAGGCGATCTCAAAGGCGCGGCCTTCGAGTTTACCCAGCTCACCGTGCTCGATGCTAACCGCTTCGAGGGCTGGTTCAACTTAGGGGTAGTGCGGGATCGCCAGGGTCAGGCTCCTGATGCGGCTACCGCCTTCACCAAAGCCATAGAAGTTGGTGGGAAGGCCAACCTGAGCACCACCGACCTCAAACCAGCTTATATCGGTGAGGCCAAGGCCCTGCGCGCGCAGGGCAAATACGACGAGGCGGTCAAGGTCTTGCAGGATGGCTTGGGCAAGCTGCCCAAAGATTCCGACATGACCAGTATGCTGGCTGATAGCTTGGTGAAGTCGGGCAAACCGCTGGATGCGCTGCCGTTGCTCTATGACATCCTGGCCAGCGATCCAGGCAATGTGCGGGCTATTTCACAGATCGCTGATATCTACATGGCTCAGGGCTTGCCAGACCGGGCCATGCGTGAGATTGACCGGGGCCTCGAGGTGGTCAAGGACAACTCCAGCAAGGCCCAGCTTCTGCTCAAGAAATCCACCTTGCTACAAGGCAATGAACAGCGGGTTGCACTACAGCAGGCAGTTTTGCTCGACCCCAAGCTATGGATGGCGCAATACAACCTGGGCCTGAGCCGCCTCAAGGACGGCAACCCCAAAGGTGCACTGGATGCTTTCGAGAATGCCTACGCCCAAAACCCCGACGAACCCAAGGTGTTGCTGGGCCTAGCCTCGTCCTACGACCGCATGGGCCAACCCGCTTCAGCAGCCCGTTTCGCCGACCTGGCTGCTAAGCAAAGTCAAGGCCCAGACCTCATCGAGGCTCTGGTGTTGCGCGGTAAGTCCTCTTACAATCTGCGTCGCTATAGCGATGCTATTCAAACTCTAACCCAAGCCACGGGCCTGAAGGCTGATCGGGCCGATGCCTGGAGCTGGTTGGGTCTATCCCAGTTCGCCCTCAAAGACTACACCTCAGCCGCTAGTTCGCTCGAAAAAGCCCAGACCCTCGAGCCCAGTGCAGCCAATGCTGCCAACTTCGGGGCCGCACTCTACTCGGTGGGCCGCTATTCCGATGCGGAAAAAGTGCTCTCACAGGCGGTCTCCCTGGACGATAAAAATGCTGTAGCCTGGTATAACCTGGGCCTGACCCTAAAGTCGCTTTCGCGTGATGCCGAGGCCAAACGCGCCTGGCAGCATTCCGCTGACCTTGGCTATGCTCCTGCTAAGGACTTGCTGCGCTAATCAGCCCGTTCCTGGAAGACTGTAAGATTGTAGGCATGGGATGGTTACGTTCTAACTGGCTCGACGCAATTATTTTTCTGCTGGTTGCCGTGATCATGGCCGGGGTGGTGTTCTTCTTGACTGGGGTGAACCCACTCACGGCTCTCCAAGGCGGAGGGCAGCCGCAGGCTTCTCCCTCTGCGCAATCTTCGACTCCATCTACTGTGCCAACCAAACCCCCTCAGAACAATCCTCAAACCCCTTCCAAGCCAGCCATTAGCCCCAAGCCGGTTACTCCAGCCGAGGCTAGGCCGGGCGAAACTGTAGTAACTGTGATTCCCACCTCTCCCAATGATTCACAGTCTGCTAAGCCCGTACCCGCTCCACCTAAAGTGGTAGACCAGACCAGTACACAGCCCCCCGCTCCCGCAACCCCGAAGCCGCAGCCACCCGCTCCCACTGCGGATACGGGCGGGTCTTGGCGGGTTACGGTGGGTTCGTTCGCCGATGTTTCCAATGCCAACCGTCTAGCTGATACCTTGCGCAAGCAAGGATATCCGGTGAGCCTCGAGACCTCGGGCAACCTTACTCGAGTCTGGGTAGGGCCATATGCCGATCAACCCAAGGCCCAAGCTATTGCCGACGGCCTGGGGCAGTATTCCCCTAGGGTTTCGCGGGCTTCGGCTGCTCCTAGCTCAGCAGCTACTTCCGCCACCCCGTCTGCATCCACCGGACGTTTCCTACAGGTCGGGGCCTATCGCAACCGCGAGACCGCTCAAGCGACCGTGAACAAAGTCAAGGAAGCAGGCTATAATGCCGTTTTGGTCGAGGAGAATGGCCTGGTTAAAGTTCGTGTCGGGCCTCTGGACAACACCGGGGCGGCGGCTACTGCACTGCGGGCCAAAGGGCTCGAGGTTTTGGAGGTTCGTTAATGGCTAAGGTGCCCAGCGCTGCCATCTCGCGCTTAGTGACGTATTTGCGCATTTTGGAAGACCTCGAGGCCAGAGGAGTTAACCGCACCTCCTCTGAGCAACTCGCCGAGGAAGCTCAGGTTACGGCCTTCCAGGTGCGTAAAGACCTTTCCTACTTTGGCAGTTACGGTACTCGAGGGGTGGGCTATACCGTACAAATCCTGCGCCGCGAGTTGCGTCAGATACTGGGCCTTAACCGCAAGTGGGGTTTGGCTATCGTGGGCATGGGCCGACTGGGCCAGGCCATCGCCGACTATCCGGGTTTTAGCGAAATCTTCGACCTGCGCGGACTCTTCGACCGCGACCCTTCCAAATTCAGCATGACCTTTCGGGGAATGCACGTTGAAGGGATGGATAGCCTGCCCAGTGCAGTGGCCGAAAGACGCATAGAATTCGGCCTTTTGGCGGTTCCTGCTGATTCGGCCCAAGGTGTTGCCAATCGTCTGGTAGAGTCAGGAATAAAGGGCATCTTGAACTTCGCACCTGTAGTTCTGGAAGTCCCCAAGGAAGTGGCGGTGGAAAACGTGGACTTTTTAGCTGGACTCTCGAGGCTATCGTTCTTCGTGCTCAACCCCAAATGGAGAGAGGAGATGATCGGATGAAACTTGTCAAGCTATCAATCGCGGCCTTGTTCTTGGCCCTTCTGGCGGGGTGCGGGAACTTCGTGACCGACTTCGGGATTCCAACTGTAATTATCGCTGCCAACGGAACTCTACCAACCACCGTATCAATTACCAATCCCAACGGAACAACCACTACAATCTCTGGAATCCAGATTTACTACATCATCCGTAGTCAACTTGGCAGCTCGGGTGGGGTCATCAATAGCCTTAACCTTGTGGGGGGTGGCACCCTTCCCGGTGGGGAAGTGCAGGGCTGCCCAACCAATAACCCCAACTATCAACCCAGCACTCCTACACCCGGCCAAACTCCTACTGACCCGTGTGTTGCACAGTTTAGCCTTACCTATCCCGATAACGCTCGCCCTGCCCAGGGCAGCTTAGTCGTAGCTAGCTACACCGCAATTTCTGGCAACGGTCAAAGCAGAACGGTTACGCTACCCTTTCCAGTGACCATCTACTAAGCGTTTTCCCAAACCATTCCTCGCAGAGGTAGCGTGGGAGTAAAAGAGAACCTGGAAGAGGGGTTATCAATGGAGAACCCAGCCCCTTTTCTAGGTTTGGTATCATCGCGCTTTTCATGACAATACCGACTTCAGATAGAGAATATTTCCTTGGTTCCTTGGGGCCACAAGTATCAATTCCCTCTGCCCCCGTACTAAGGGGCTAAAAAACCTCGCCAAGGCTATCATCTGAAGCACGGTTGGGGCGGGATGGGGGGATTTCTAGACCCACCGTACTGGCTATAGAGCGATAACTCTATTTAGGGAACTGCCGGGCTTGTTGGGCCTTGGTAGTCCGTACCAGTTGAATAAATTTCCAAAGACGGGGGGCACGGTTCCAGCGTTTGCGGTCTAGCGCAACTCGGAGTAACCACTCGATCTTGAGCTTTTGGGCCAAGGGGTGAACCCGCTTGACTTCACCCGAGAGCACGTCCAACATTCCCCCCACCCCGATAGCGACCTTGGCCCCCAGCTGGGTTTTGTTGCGGTGGATAAAGGTGTCCTGGCGTTCGCCCATGCCTACGAGCAGCAGGTCGGGCTGGGCCTGGCGAATGGCGGCTACGGTGGCGGCTTCATCCTGGAAATAGCCATCCTGAACCCCTACAACCTGGATGCCGTATTTCTGGTGGGAGTTTTGCGCGGCTTTTTCGGCGATGCCTGGCTTGGCTCCCAGAAAATAAACCCGCAGCTTAGGGCCAAAATGCTCGAACAAAGCGGGAATCAGGTCGGCTCCGGCTACCCGCTCGGGCACTTGATAAGAAGTAAGCTGCCGCACTGCCCATAGAATGCCCACCCCGTCGGCTACGACCAGCTCCGCTTCGCGAATGGTGGCGGGTAGCTCGGGATTGTTCTGGCAGCGAATGATGGCTTCAGGATTGATAGTCACGACCTGATGGGTGCCTGGTCGCCGCAACATTTCCTCGATGCGTTCTAGGCTTTGCGCCAAAGTAACCATATCCAGGGGCAAACCCAGCAAATCAATTCGCCGCCCATCGCTAACTTCTATATTTAACACTTTAACCATAGCTTCCTCATTTTCGTTAATGTATCTTACATGTAAAAATTAACGCAAGGCCCTGAATGTCCCTCGAGAATTTATTGAAGTCGAAACCCATAGACCGGGCGATCCTTGGATAGACCGTGGGTTTTGGCCTCGAGCACCTCGAGGCCTGCCAGTCGAACGGGGCTATTTTCCACACTTATCAGGGTTGTCAGGGCGATATCTTCGCTGTGACCGCTGCGAAAGAGTCCTTTTCCCAGGTCGGACTGGAGCAAGGCTTCCTGAGGGTCGGGGAAAGATTTGAGCAGGGCGTTTGCCATCCGGGCTCCATCTTGTAACTCGCCCCACTGGCCCAGGTGCTGATGCAGCCGCTGGGCCAAAAAGCCTGCTGCAACGGTATTGGTCAGGCTAGGCTCGAGCCAGCCCTGAGAAGCAGCCACCAGGGTATATATTTTTTGTTGCACGGCCTGCTCGATGCTGGCACGGGCATTGCGGAAATGCCCCAACAGGCTTTCCAGAGGAATTCCGTCCAGCGCCTGGGCTAGAGCCGGGGAAAGCAATACACACTCCCGCCCTTCGAGTTGGAGACGCTCGAGGCCCTGTAGCGAGGTTCCGTAATGAAAACCTTCGGGGGGCAAGCCTTCTTGCTCCCCAAATAGCAAGGCCCTGTTCCCAGCTTTAATACGGGCTGCTCGAGCACTGCGCGAAACCCAAACCTGGCTCGCTCCCTGGGCCAGCAACCCGGTAATCAGGCTACCGTGAAATACATCTACCAAGAGCACGGGTTGTGGATACGGAGATTTGGGCACTAGGTCAACCCGTACGGTCACCCCGGCATTATATATCGCGGCTTTGGGCAATCTGGGCGAGAAAGTGCGAACGGGAGGCTAAAGGCAAAACCCAAGACGCTAAAAGCTGAGGGCACAGAGCCAAACGCCAAGGGCAAAACCGTCGAGCGACTAACGCCGAAGGCCGAAGACTAAAGACAAAACATAAAGGGCCTTAACGCCACGCCAGGACAGCCTAATTGCCCTATCAAGAAACGCCGTCTGGGACGCAGTTGGTGTTTTTGACTTAGAGTTTTTGGCCTTCGAACTTCGACGCTTTTGCCTTTAGCTCTCCGCTCTTTGCCCTCTGCTCTGGGTTCCTCACTATAAGTCCAAAATGGCTCGAGCTGCCGCTGCATCGCGGGCCAGTTGGGCCTGGAGTTCCTCGAGCCCGGCGAACTTGGTCTCCCCACGCAGCTTGCTGACAAACTCCACGTCGAGTTCTTCGCCGTAGAGGTCGCCGCTAAAGGCGAACAGATGTACCTCGAAGCGCAGGGTTTGACCTACCACGGGTTGTAAGGGCCGGGCTGTGCCCGTAACGGGTTGTAGCCCCTCCAGGGGCCGGGCTGTGCCCGTAACGGTGGGGCGATAGCCCACATTGGCCATGCCTCCGAATCTGCCGTGTTCGCCGTGTACCCATACGGCAAACACCCCCATCGGGAGCAGCTTGAGCGGAGCGACCTCGAGGTTGGCCGTGGGGAAGCCCAAGGTGCGCCCTAGCTTGTCGCCTTCTTGCACGATGCCCCTGGCGGTATAGGGACGATCCAGCAAGCGCCCCACTTCGTCTACTGCGCCCACCTTTAGTAGCTCGCGGATGCGGCTGGACTTGACCGGGCTGCCCCCCAACTGTAAAAGAGGAATAATTTCGGTGGGTGCGACGCTGCTCAAGTCCTCGAGCCCACCTGCTCGCCCCTGGCCAAAACGAAAATCCTCGCCCACGTAGATGAGCTGGGCCTCGAGGCCGCGCAAATCCTTGAGAAAATCGTCCTTGCTGCGCCGGGCAAAGTCTTGGTTGAACGGCACTACCAGGGCAATTTCTACCCCCAGGCCGCGCAACAACTCGATTTTCTCGGCCAGGTCGGTGAGAAAGCCCTCGCCCTTGGTAAACACCTTGCTGGGAGGGTCGAAGGTGTACACCAGCAGGGGCATGTGCCGGGTTCTGGCCTCTTGCTGGGCTTGGCGTAGCAGGTGTTGATGGCCCAAGTGCAGCCCGTCGAAGCTGCCCACTGCCACCACTTTAGGCCCGGTAGGGGCATCGGCGGGGTCATTGATCAGGAGCATCAAACCTCCTAGCCCTCTCCCGCCGAGAGAGAAGGGACATAGTGGCTCAGGTAGAACAAGATTCCCGCCAAGGTCGAGGCGGAAATCTCCAGCCGTCCGGCCCTGGAAGCTGCTAAAACTTGACCAGGCTCGAGCCATTCAACGCTAATATCCTCGTCGTCGTCGGGCTGGGCATAGGCTGGAAGGAGGTGGGTGGCCCGGAAAACGTGCAGTTTTTCGTTGCAAAAACCAGGGGAGAGGTAGAAGGCTACCAGAAACTCGAGGTCGCCACTGAGCTGAGCTTCCTCGGCCAGCTCGCGCCGGGCGGCTTGCTCGGGGGTTTCACCAGGATCAATCAGGCCCGCTGGAATCTCCAGGGTGGTGGCCTGCACTGCCGGGCGATACTGCCGCACGAACAGCAGTTTCCCTCCCTGCTCGACCAGGATGGCTACGGCGTGGGCGTGCTCGACGATTTCGTAATGACCCTCGAGGGCTACCTTGATGATGCGGCCTTGGTAGATGTATTGGCGCTCTGGCATGGGGATACGGTATGACGTTGAATGTCCACCGTCAACCGCAAAGGCCCAGAGGGCCAAGAGCAGGGAACTTTCGGCGCTCTAGAGCTTCTGTTCTCGAGGGGAACTCCAGCGATTCTAGAGGGCTTCAGCCGTAACGCCAACATAACCCCCAATCTTCTACCCTTGCCGTGGAGGTGGGAAATGTTCGATGAGGTATTGCTGGAAAGCCCGAAGATTGCCGTAGAACGCATTCATATCGTGTTTGAGTATCAGGGCACGACAGGGAAAATGGTGGTGGGGCCGAGGTCGCGCAGGCGATATTTTTTCCGTGGGCGTGGCTTTAGGCTCGAGGTAGACCCGCGTGACCGCCCCTATATTGCCCGGATGCCGCACCTCAAGCAAATCTTTGATGAGGCCGTCTTATAAGAGTACTGAGCCGACGTTGGGCTCCCCTTCGGCAAACCGTTGGGGTCTTAGTGGGCTCAGGTCGAGTTGGGTTTGGCCTGAGCTGATGAGTTCGACCATGAGCGTTCCCAAGGCCGGGGCGTGCATGTTGCCGTGGCCGCTCGAGCCGTTGATCAGGTATAGCCCTGGACGCTCTTTTGCCTCGCCAAAGATGACGTGTTTATCCGGCGACATCTCGTAGAGCCCGGCCCAGCACTCACCTGGGTCAATGGTCGCGTTGGCAAGGGCTGGAACCCGCTCTTTGGCCCGAAGGAGCACCTCCGAGAGCCAGCTCGAGTCAAACGCCGTATCGAAAGGGTTGTCCGATGGGGGCGTTTGCGGATACAGCAGCAACACACGTCCGTCCCGCACCCGCAAGTGAAAGCCGTCCGAGCAGAAAATGCTCATGGGCATCGAATCAGGCAGAGGTGAGGGGCCAGAAACCAGGGCTACTTGCCGCTTCTCCGGGTGAACCGGAAGCTCGAGACCAAACTTTTGACCCACCTCGGCAGCCCAAGCTCCACCCGCGTTGATGACGTAGGCGCTGGAATAGGTCTCGAGCGGCGTATTTATGCCCATGGTGGATGCATTCTCGAGCACTGGCTGCCAGTGCTCGACGTTGTAGACGAACTCTGCACCCAACCTTTGGGCCGCTTCGACATATCCGCGCAGCAGGTTGGCGGGGCGGATAAAGCCGTCGGTGGGGCAGAAGGTGCCACCAACGATGCCGTCCAGAGCAATGAAGGGGGTGATCTGGGCGATTTCGGAACTCGAGACCTCACGGGCCTCGGACAATCCAGCCTGGTGCTGAATAGCAAGTCCCCGCCGGAGTTCTTGCATTTGCTCAGGGGAACTGGCTAAAAACAAATAGCCACAGGGCTGGTAGCCCGGATTCACCCCGGTTTCCTGCTCGAACTCGAGCAGCCTTTGCCGAGATAAGAGCGACAGTTTGACATTAATCCCCGTGCCGAACTGGGCGCGGTAGCCGCCCGTAGCCCGCAGGGTGCTGCCCTCACCAGCTCTCGAGCGCCGCTCCAGCACTACCACCTTCAGCCCAGCCTTGGCCAGGTGATAGGCCGTGCTCGCTCCCATAATTCCCGCTCCGATAACAACCACATCGGGGTTTGGCATGAGCCAAGCATAGAGGATAAGGTAAAAAGTAGAAAAGGTAAAAAGGCGAAAAAATTTACGACGTATCCCCACTTTTTGCCTTTTACCCTTTTTACCTTTTCACCTGGTCTTAGCGTGTTGTTCTTCCGGTACACTGGCTTCTGATGAGCGAAGACCTGCTATTTGAACGGCTCAAACGCGAGGTGGATTTGCTCGGGCGGGCACTGGGCAAGGCCATCCAAACCCTTTCCGGCGAGCGGATATTTGGCCTCGAGGAGACCGTGCGCGACCTCAGCAAAACCCTGCGCCAGAAGTACGACTCGTCTCAACACCAAAAGCTTCTGGAGATCGTACAGGGTCTTAGCTTGGAGGAGGCCGAAAACCTGATTCGGGCCTTCTCGACCTATTTTCATCTGGTCAACCTGGCCGAAGAACGCCAGCGGGTGCGGGTCAATCGAGAGCGCGAGGGCCTCAGTACGCCGCAATCTCCGCGTGGCGAGTCTTTCTTGGCCCTGGTGGGGAGCATGAAGACCCAGGGTTTGAGCTATGAGCAGGTGCTGGACGTATTTTCCAAACTGCGGCTGCATCTGACCTTCACGGCCCATCCCACCGAGACCCGCCGCCGTACCCAGCGCTACCACATCGCTGAAATCGAAAAGCTGCTCGAGTCCTACTCCCTGGACGGTGTTTCCTACCAACAGCCAGCAGAGCTTCCTGACCAACAGCCAGCAGAGCTACCTGACCCCCGACCCCCGACACCCGACACCCTGCTGGAAGCTCGAGTGGCCTTGCTGTGGGGCACCTCCGAACTGCGCAAAACCCGCCCGGCTGTCGAAGACGAGGTAAAAGGTGGGTTGTTCTACACCACTTTTACCCTCTGGCAGGCCGTGCCTCGGCTGGTAGAGGGCCTCGAGCAGGCCATAGAGACCCACTATGGCAAGCGCCCCGACCTCTCAGCACCCCTGGTGTTTCGCAGTTGGATTGGCGGAGATCGAGACGGCAACCCCAACGTGCTCCCTGACGTGACCACCTGGGCCCAGAAATACGCTCGAGAACAGGGCCTCCGCCGTCTGGTAGACGACGTGGACGGCCTCATCCGCGACCTCTCGCTCTCCGAGGAGCGGGCTTTGATCTCGAGGGAATTGCGCCTGGCCCTGGAAGACAACGCCAAACGCCTGCCCCTGCCCGAGCGCTTTGCCGGAGAACCCTACCGCCGCTTCGGGATGGGGCTGCGCTACAAGCTGCGCTCGCTGCTGGGTGAGCAACCGGGGCCGGGATATGCTTCCACACCCGAGTTTATCGCCGATCTCCGCAAGGCCGAGAACAGCCTGAACCAAGTCGGGATGGAAGCCATTGCCAGGGCTACCGTGCGGCCCCTGCGCATCAACGCCGAAGCCTTCGGGCTGGATCTGGTCAGCTTGGACTTGCGTGAGGAATCCAAAGCCCTCACCGAAGCGGTCTCCGAGCTATTGCGGGTAGGCGGGGTTCAGGAAAACTATGCGGCCCTCGAGCCCCCAGCCCGCGAGGCGCTCCTTACCCGCGAACTCGCCACCGCCCGTCCCCTGGCCCCGGTGGGCTACCGTCCCCAGACCAAAACCCTCGCCACCGCGCTGAACTCGCTCTTAAACTGGAAATCCCGCGGGGCCCACGTGGTCAGCATGACCCACTATCCCAGCGACTTGCTCGAGGTCATCCTGCTGGCCCGCGAAGCCGGGTTGTATCGCCCTGGACGGGCCTTACCCTTCGATGTGGTGCCCCTTTTTGAGACCCTGAGCGACCTCCAGGCGGCCCCCGAAGTGGTGCGGCAGCTGCTGCAAAATCCTCTGTTCAAGGCCCACGTGCAGGGGCGGGGGGGCCTCGAGGTCATGATTGGCTACTCCGACTCCAACAAGGATGCTGGTTTTTTGGCCGCCAACTGGGCCTTGTACGAAGCCCAGGAGGCTATCTCTGAAGTGACCAAAGCCCAGAGAATAGCGGTGTATTACTTCCACGGGCGCGGCACTTCCACCGCGCGGGGGGGCGGCACGGCGGGCCGGGCTATTGCCAGCCTGCCGCCGGGCACGGTAGGCAGCCGGATGCGCCTGACCGAACAGGGCGAGGCCCTGGCCGACCGCTACTCCCACCCCGACCTGGCCTATCGCAACCTCGAGCAGATGCTCTACCACCTTGCCCTGGCCTCGGCTCGAGACCTCTATGGTCAGTCCGAGCTGCTCGACCCCCACTGGCGCGAGGCCATGGCCCGGGCCTCCAAACGCTCCACCGAGGTCTACCGCGAGTTGCTGCTACGCCCCGGATTCTTCGAGTTCTACGAGCAATTCACCCCCATCCGCGAGATTGGAGCCCTCAATATCGCCAGCCGTCCGGTCTACCGTTCGGGCAAGGTGCGCGAAATCAAAGACTTGCGGGCCATCCCCTGGGTGATGTCCTGGACGCAGGTACGCCTCTTGATACCGGGCTGGTATGGCTTGGCCGAGGGCCTCGAGGAAATTCCCCTGACGCTGCGCCGCGAAATGTTCGAGCGCTGGCCGTTTTTTGCCACCACCCTGGATTCTGCTGCTACCGCGCTCGCCAAGGCCGACCTGAGCATCGCCAAGGAGTATCGGCGCTTAGCCCACCCCGAGCTTTGTGAGCGGTTTTTCCCCGGCCTCGAAGCCTCTTTCGAGAAAACCAAGCAGATGCTCGAGGAGACCTTTGGCGGTCCCTTGCTCGTCCACCACCCAGTTCTGGCCCGGCAGACCGAGCTGCGTAACCCTTACGTAGACCCCATCAGCCAGGTGCAGGTCGAGCTTTTGGAGCGTTACCGCCGCACGCCACCCGAAGCCCCAGAACGGGCGGGACTCGAGCGGGCCTTGATGCTCTCGATTTTGGGCATCGCGGCGGGGTTGAGGAACGCGGGGTAAGGCCGGTGAAAAGGTAAAAGGGAAAAGTTAACTGCCCTGTCCTTATCGCGGTTCTCTGAATTTTGCTGCCGCCATGGGCGGCAAAATATCAGATAGGCACAGGCTACCCAAGGTTCTTTTCGAAAACCGCTCTACTTTTGACCTTTTTACCTTTTCCATTTTTTACCTTCTATACTTTCCCTCTGATACAATCCCTCGAGGGACACCCCCAAATTTGAGATGTTCTTTTGAGAGGAGTTTTTTATGCCTGAGCTATCGAGCCACGCTCCCGGTTGGAGCCCTGCCCAGCGCGTGGGCCTGTTTGTAGACACCCAAAATCTCTACCACTCCGCCCGCGACTACTACGGCCAGAACGTCAACTTCGAGAGCCTGATGCGCTACGCCGTGGGGGGCCGCCAACTGGTGCGGGCTACGGCCTACGTGGTGGAGCGCGAAAACGACACCTCGGCCTGGCCTTTTATCTACAAGCTCTCCACCATCGGCTTCCGGGTGCGCCGCATGAACCTGACCCTCAAGGAGACCACCGACGAGGGCAAGCCCATCTACGAGGGCAACTGGGACATGGGCATCGCTGCCGACATGGTGCGGCTGATGAACTCCCTGGACGTGGTGGTGCTGGGTTCGGGCGATGGCGACTTCGTGGATATTGTCGAGGTGCTGATGGAGCGGGGCATTCGGGTGGAAGTGGTGGCTTTCAAAGAGACTACCGCCCAGAAGCTGATAGATGCGGTAGACCGCTTCGTGCATCTGCCCGAGATTGAAAACGCCTTCGTGCCTGCCAGGGAGCGCGAGCGCCCGCTCATCCCCAGAGTCGAGAACCCTACGCAATAGATTTGTTTGTAGCCCCTCGCTCACCAGAGGAAAGGGTGTCCGAGCTGCGCTGCATGATTTGCCCCTCGAGTCAGTCTTTTCACCGTCAGACACGCACTCAGTCGGGCTGGCTCTCTCACCCTCCCCATCACGGGAGAGGAGACTTAATCCTGCGGGAGGTTTAGTGAGCCTCGAGTCCTACAACTATTTTCTGCCCCAAGAACTCATCGCCCAAGCGGGCGCGGAGCCTCGAGACTCCTCGCGCTTGATGGTTGTTCACCGGGACACGGGGACGATTGAGCATCGCGTTTTCCGCGACATCAGCGAATATCTGCGGCCTGGTGATGTGTTGGTGCTCAACCAGAGCAAGGTTATTCCGGCGCGGCTGTACGCCCACAAACGCACCGGAGCCCGCATAGAAGTGCTGTTGGTGCGTGAATTGACCCCTCCGCCTTCGGCACCTCCCCTGCAGGCAGAGGGGGGAGGGGGGGTCTACTGGGAAGTTCTGCTGCGCCATGCCCACAAAACCCACCCCGGCACGGAGCTAATCTTCACCGATGGGCTGATAGCCACAGTGGAAGGCGTAGAGGAGGATGGAACTCGAGTCCTGCGCTTTAGCGAGAATGTCTGGGAGCACCTGGAGCGCCTCGGCGAAACCCCCCTGCCGCCCTACATCTATGCCTCGGTAGACCCCGAGCGCTACCAGACGGTGTATGCCAAAACTCCGGGCTCGGTGGCGGCTCCAACTGCCGGTCTGCACTTTACGCCGGAGCTTTTAGACCGTATCCGTGCGATGGGCGTTGATATTTGCTATGTGACCCTGCACGTCGGCCCCGGAACCTTCAAGCCGGTTAAGGACGACCCCGACAAGCACCAGATGCACGCCGAACCTTACGAAATAGGCCCGGAAACTGCCGAAACCATCAACCGGGCCAAAGCCGAGGGGCGGCGGGTAATTGCGGTGGGAACCACCGTGGTGCGGACGCTCGAGAGCGCCGTTACCTCCGCAGAGGGGGGAGTCGGGGTGAGGGCGGGCGCAGCACAGACCCAGCTTTTCATCCGGCCCGGTTTCACCTTTGGCCTGGTGGACGTGCTCATCACCAACTTCCACCTGCCCAAATCCACTTTGCTGATGCTGGTCTCGGCCTTCGCCGGTTACGAATTGACCATGCACGCCTATACAACGGCTGTGGAGGAAAGCTACCGCTTTTATAGCCTGGGCGATGCCATGCTCATTGTCTGAATGCAGAGAGCAGAGGGCGGAAAGCCAAGGGCCGGAGGCTGAAAGCAAAATACAAAGAGCCAGAAAGCTACACCAGGACGGCATAATTGCTCTATCAAGAAACACCGTTTGGGACGTAGTTGGTGTTTTTAGGTTTTTGACTTAGAGTTTTTGGCCTTCGACCTTCGACAAGTTTTTAGCGTCTTGCGTTTAACCCTGGCTAAAGCCCGAAAACTGTTTAGGCCATAGACCCCGCTCGAGGGCGGTCTTGCTTAACTCCTCGCGGAAGTCGGGGTGGGCGATATCTATCAGGGCTCGAGCCCGTTCTGGTAGGCTCTTGCCAAATAGCTCCGTAACCCCGTACTCAGTCACCACATAATGCACGTCGGCCCTGGTGGTCACTACGCCTGCACCGGGCTTGAGTAGCCCCACGATGCGCGAAAAGGCCTGGTTTTTGCCCGTCGAGGGCAGGGCGATAATGGGTTTTCCACCCTCGCTGGCGGCTGCACCCCGGATAAAGTCGAGTTGTCCGCCAAACCCCGAGTAAATCCGGGTGCCAATTGAATCGGAGCAGACCTGGCCGCTGAGGTCTATCTCGAGGGCTGAGTTGATGGCGATCATCTTGTGGTTGCGGGCGATGTTGAAGGGGTTGTTCACCCAGTCGGCGGGGCGCATTTCGAAGAGCGGGTTGTTGTCAACGAAGCGGTAGAGCCGCTCGCTGCCGAGCACGAAAGTGCCCACTACCTTGCCTGGAAGCAGGCTCTTGCGGCTGCCACTGACCAGGCCCTTCTCCAGGGCCTCCATGACCCCATCGGAGATCATCTCGGTGTGAACCCCCAAATCCTGGCGGCCCTCGAGGTTGGCCAGCACCGCGTCGGGAATAGCCCCAATGCCCATTTGTAAGGTGCAGCCATCGTCAATCAGGTCGGCTACGTATTTGCCGATTTTGGCCTCGACCTCCCCGAAGGGGTTGCGGCCCAGGGTGGGCAAGGGCATTTGGTGCTCGACAAAAGCGGTGAATTTGGAGACGTGAACAAAAGTGTCACCCAAAGTACGGGGCATTTTGGGGTTGACCAGGGCCACCACCTTGCGGGCGGTTTCTACGGCGGCCTTGGCGGCGATAACCTCCACCCCCAGGCTCACGAAGCCGAACTCGTCCGGTGGGGAGACCTGCACCAGAGCACAATCCAGCGGCAACACCCCCCGCTTGAACAACCAGGGAATCTGGTGCAGCGAAATCGGCACATAATCGGCCCGGCCACTGTTGACCGATTCGCGGTCGGCTGGCCCCACGAACAGCGAGCGGCGGCGGAAATGGCCCTGCATCTCGGGGGCCGAAAATGGGTCGGGGCCGAGCTGGAGCACGTGTACCAACTCGACCTCGTGGAGTTCGTCCCGGCGGGCCGCCAGAGCCTCGAGCAGTGGCGTGGGAGTAGCAGCATTGCCGGAGACGAAGACCCTCGAGCCACTTTCCACCAAACTTGCGGCTTGTTCCAGGTCTACTAGCTTGCTGTCGTAGAGCTTTTCCACATCGCTGCGCCGAAGGGCCTTGCCAGTACGTGAAGGAGCATTCATGGCTTTATCTTAGTGCCCCCCCCTGTGACCAATGTCCGTATATCCGAAAATACTGTCCCGTACGCACTTATTTCTACGTAACGCCAATATAACGCCGGTTTCGCTAGTCTGAACCCCAGAGAAGAGGAAGCCATGCGCCCCAAGGCGATGACCCTGATTGTGCGAATGTGGCAAGGCCCCGACGGGACGGTGAAGGCTTCGGTCAAAGGAGCCGAGGGCAATGAGACCCGACACTTCCCCGACCTGGCCTCCCTGCTGCACTACCTCGAGCAGGCCCAGGAGAAAGGTTTTTGGGTCAAGCCCTCCGAACCTTCCGGCTTGCGATAGGTGAGAAACCCCTCATCCTGCGATGCTAGATTAGTGCCTGTGAATACTGTTGCAGACTGGATATTCGTCTTAATTTGGCTGGTCGGGCTGGTGGGTACGTTCGTGCCTTTTCTGCCCGCAACCATAATTATTTTGGCTGGGGCCTTGGTTCACGAGTTGCTGGTGGGCTTTAGCCAGATACCGCAGTGGCTATGGGTGGTGCTGGTTTTGCTGACCGCGCTGGTCTGGGTCGTGGACAACACCGCCGGTCTGATTGGGGCCAAGCGCTACGGGGCCAGCCGGGAGGGGGTTTGGGGCTCGTTTATTGGCGGTATGGCGGGCATTTTCATCCTGCCCCCGCTGGGGGTATTCATCATGCCCTTTGTGGGGGCTTTTGCTGGTGAACTGGTAGCGGGTAAAACCGCCGATGCCGCGCTGCGGGGAGCCTGGGGTACGGTGGTGGGGATGCTGGGTGGCATGGCGGGCAAGTTTCTGATCCATCTGGTGATGGGTATTCTAGTTATCCAAGCCGTGTTTTGAGGCTCTGGTAGTATCATCGATAAATGGGGCGAAAGGGGGGAATCTGGCTATACCTGCGGGTTTTGCCGCTGGTGTTGCTGGCCTGCAACTCCGAGAGCCGTCAGTTGGTGGCCCGCACCCTCGAGCAGCTCTTATTCAGCTCTTCTTGCAGCGTATGCGGGATACAAACCCACTCACCTGGGCCTACCCTCACCCACAGCGCGGTTTCTTTGCCGTCCCTGCCCAGTCTGGCCTGGCCCACGGTCATGGCTCTGATTTCCGGGCTGGTTTGGCTGGGTATGGCGTTTGTCCAGCCGCCCAGACTGGCCTCGCGCCGGGTGGTGGTGTGTCAATCTCGAGCCCCACCCTATACTGATTGCAGCTGACTTTAAGGAAGCAACCTATGGACTACACCCTGATCAGCCGCAAAACCTGCCACCTGTGCCAGGAAGCTGAGGCCATGTTGGCCGAAAAAGGTCTGGTATATCTCCGGCTCGAGGTGGACGAGGACGAAAACCTGAAAAAGCAGTATACCTTCCGGGTTCCGGTGCTGCTCAAGTCGGGCAAAGTGTTGCTGGAGGGCAAGTTCACCGAAGAACGGCTAGCTAAAAAACTGTTGGAGGTCTGATGGATCCTATTCTGTTCAAGCTGGGAGGGCTCGAGGTTCGCTGGTACGGGCTTTTTCTGGTGCTGGCCATCTTCGCGGGCTTCGAGATTGCCAAGCGCATCCTCAAGGGCTGGGGCTACAACCCCGAGCGCTTCGAGCAAATCACCTTTTGGGCGGTAATTTGGGGAGTGATTGGGGCCAGGATTGGCTATGTCCTCACTAGCCCCTCGGAGTTCAATGCCAACCCCATCGAAGCCCTCTATATCTAGAAGGGCGGGCTCTCTTTTCACGGAGCCATCCTGGGCGGGATTATCCCTTACGTCTATGCCTATTACCGCTACCAGATTCCAGTCTGGGCCTACCTCGATGCGGTGGTTCCGGGCATCGCCCTGGGCGTGATTGCCGGACGTTTGGGCAATATCATGAACGGCTCGGATACCGTAGGCCGCCTGACCACCTGGCCTATCGGCTTCACCTGGCCGGTCTGGGCTAAGGGTTTTCCCGGAGTGTGCAAAGGCATCAACGACATCAGTGAGGTCTCCCAGTGCCTCGCCACGGGAACCTTGGTGCGCGGGCCGGTACACTTTACCCAGCTCTACGGGGTAATTATCGGACTAATCCTCTTACTGCTGGCTTTCTACTGGATGCGGCAGAATCGGGCTTATGGCTATGTCTTCTGGCAGTTCGTCCTGTGGTACAGCATCCTGCGGGCCGGAATAGAAGAAACCTTTCGCCTCAACCCGCTCTGGATCAAGGCCTACCTCAATCCACAAGCAGGCATCGGGTTTTTTACCGCCACCCAAATCATCTCAGTTCCGCTGATTATCGTTGCCCTGGTGCTTTTGGCCCGCTGGAAGAAAAACCGTGAGACCATTCCAGAAG
>JADMIM010000049.1 GCA_015478585.1 Thermaceae bacterium
GGGCTGCATGGGGATGTACACCATTCCCATGGCCTCCGACTTGGGGATCACCCCAGTGCTTCTGGCGGGAAACCCCGAGCAGAAGGAGCGGCTGTTCAAAAAGCTGCTCGAGAAGCCCACCCTGGCCGCCTTCGGCCTGAGTGAGCCCGGCAACGGCTCGGACGCGGCTGCGCTGCGGACGAAAGCGGTGAGAGACGGCGACAGCTACGTTCTGAACGGGACTAAAACCTGGATTACCAACGGTGGCGATGCCGAGTTTGTAGTGGTCTTTGCCACGATAAATCCGGAGGCCCGGCACAAAGGCGTGGTTGCCATCGTGGTCGAGAAGGGCACGCCCGGTTTCAAAGCCAACAAGTTGCACGGCAAGATGGGTCAACGGGCCTCGGCGACGTATGAACTCGTATTCGAGGAGGTGCGTGTGCCCGCCGAAAACCTGCTGGGCAAGGAAGGCGACGGCTTCAAAATCGCTATGGCAACCCTGGACAAAACCCGCATCCCGGTGGCGGCGGGCAGCGTGGGGGTGGCGCGGCGAGCCTTGGAGGAGTCGGCCAAGTATGCCAAGGAGCGCGAAGCCTTCGGCAAACCAATCGCCGAGTTCCAGGCGGTACAGTTCAAACTGGCCGAGATGCTGATGGGCCTCGAGACCGCCAGAGCTTATACCTACTACGCGGCCTGGCTCACCGACCAGCATCTGCCCCAGGCCCACGCCGCCGCCATAGCCAAAGCCTACGCCTCGGAGATGGCCTTCAATGCCGCCAACGAGGCCATCCAGATTCACGGCGGCTTCGGCTACATGCACGAATATCCCGTCGAGAAGCTGCTGCGCGACGTGAAGCTCAACCAAATCTACGAGGGGACCAACGAGATACAACGCCTCATCATCGCCCGGCATATCCTGAACAGTTGAGGACAATGGTAGGGGCAATCCCTTGTGGTTGCCCTCAAATCCCACAACATGGATGACCCCGAGGACTGGCACAAGGCCAGCCCCTACAAAATGAAAGGATGGGAAATGAAATTTATAGCAATCCTACGGCAAGTTCCCGAGAACGAAGCCCGGCTCAAAGTCGAGGGCGGCAAAGTCGGCCTGAACGGCGTAACCATGGTGCTCGATGGGATGGACGAGTGGGGTGTGGAAGAAGTGATACGCCTCAAAGAGGCCCACGGGGGCGAGGCGGTGGTGGTAGCCTTAGGCCCCGAGCGTTCCGAGGAGGCCATCCGCACCGCGCTGGCCATGGGCGCAGACCGCGCAGTGCATCTGGTCAGCGAGGGCTATATAGACCCCATCACCCAGGCCCAGACCCTGGCCGAGACGGTTCTCGAGGAAGCTCCTACCCTGGTCTTCACCGGGGGCCAGCAGGCCGACTGGGATTCCCAGGCTCTCGGCCCCGCGCTGGCTGAAGCCTTGGGCTGGCCCAGCGTGACCTGGACGACCAAGGTCGAACTCGAGGGTCAGACCCACGCCAAGGCCAAACACGACCTCGACGAAGGCCAAGAAATTGTGCGCGTCTCGCTCCCGGCAGTCTTTACCAGCCAGCAGGGCCTCAACGAGCCGCGCTACCCGACCCTGCCGGGCATCATGAAGGCCAAGAAAAAGGAAATCCGCAAGATTCCCCTCTCCGTGAGCAGCAAAGTGGAAGTGCTCGAGCAGACCATCCAGGAGCGCTCCCGCCTCAACAAAGTTATTGACGGAACCAAAGACCCCGTGGCAGCCGCGAACGAGCTAGTGAAGCTGCTGCACGAGGAAGCGAAAGTAATCTAGGTCAAAAGGGTAAAAGGCAAAAAGTAAAAGCAGGCTCCTAACTTTTACCCTTTTGACCTTTTCACCCTGCTTTGGAGGAACCTATGATTCTAGTTGTTTTAGACCACGACACAACCCGCCTGCGCAAAGGGGCGCTCGAGGCCGTCAGTCGTGCCCGTCAGCTAGCCGCTTTGGGAGCGATTGCGGGCCTAGTGGTTGGCGAAAACACCAGTGCAGTAGCCGAAGAGGCCAGGAAGTACGTTCCCACCGTTTATACCGCCGAGGTCGGGGGCTACACGCCCGAGCGGTGGGCGGCTGCCGCCTACGCTGCCGCACAAAAGTCCGGGGCACAGGTCGTAGTTGCCCCCTCGAGCCGCCAGAGCCGCACCTGGACGGCAAGATTGGCCCTCAAGATGGGCGCGGCACTCTTGGAGGACACCCTCGAGACCGCCACCGACGGCAGCAAAATCACCGCCACCCGCTATAGTTTCCTGAACCGCGTCACCGAGAAGCAGGCCGCGAGCCTGCCGGTGGTGTTCACCGCTAAGCCCAACACCACGCCCGTCGCCGAGCCGCAGGGCGATGGGATGATCGAAGCCTTGACCGTGGAGCAGCCCGCTGCCCAGGTGGAGGTGCTCGAGCGCATGAGCGAGCAGAAGAAGGGCGTTTCGCTCTCCGAGGCCACCGTGGTGGTGACGGGCGGGCGGGGCTTGGGCAGCCCTGAAGCTTTCGCGGGCGTGGAGGCTCTGGCGAACTCGCTGGGCGGGGCGGTGGGAGCCACGCGGGCGGTGGTGGACGCGGGCTGGCGGCCCTACGGCGAGCAGGTGGGGCAGACCGGCAAGACCGTGCAGCCCAGTGCCTACATCGCGCTGGCGGTCTCGGGCGCAGTGCAGCACCAGGCCGGGATGAACAAAAGCAAGTACATCGTGGCAGTGAACAAGGATGCCGAGGCTCCCATCTTCAAGGTGGCCGACTACGGCATCGTGGGAGACGTACATCAGGTGCTTCCGGCGATGCTCGAGGCCGCGAAGAAACTGAAGGATTGAAGCCAACGCCAAAGCACCCCAAGGGCAGGCTCAGGCTTGCCCTTTGTTTTGATATTTTGAACGCGCTCTTCCCAGCTACGCGGCACGCACTACCTCGCGCAAAACCCGCTCGCGTATCCGGGGCTTGAGGCTTTCCGGCGTTCCCAGGTTCACTTTGGTCTTTAGCCAGTTCTCTAGAGCGAACTGAATGTCTAGAAACTCGAAATAGCCCATCGGCCTACCGAGTTCGACCAGGACATTCACATCGCTTTCCGAACCGGCCTCGTCGCGGGCTACAGAGCCGAACAAATAAATCGCGGCCACGCCCAAAGCCTCGAGGTCGGCTTTGTGGGCTTGCAAAATGGCTAAAACCTCGGCGCGGCGCATTAGGAACAGTGTAGCAGGGGTTCCGGGCAGCTAAGGCCACGTTTGTGTAGGAGTAGTTGACCTTCTTGTTTTCATAAGTACATGATGTAATTGTGGGGTCTTACTATCTTTACATCGATGATTCAGGAACAAAAGAGTATGCTTCAGACCCCTTGAAGTATGGGAAGAAAGGCGTTTCGAGATATTTTGTTTTCGGTGGATTATTGCTAAGCAAAGATTCGGCATCACAGTTGGCTGGCAAAATTATTGGCTTAAAGCTTGAATACTTTGGAGTTGATGACGTTGAAATAAAATCAAATTGGCTCAGAATTCCTAAAGATAGGCGCAGCCGTTATATAGAGCCATTTAATCTTTCTGAAACAAGGCTCAACAACTTCGTGGAAAAGTATTACGAGATAATTTTGTCAACAGACCTTATGTTTGTAGCAAGCGTTGTAGATAAACAACATGTTCAACAAAAGTATGGTGAACGTGCCTATTATGCCCCAGCTATTGCCTATGATGTTCTTTTACAGCGTGTAGAAACCGAACTCAAGGGCAATCATTCTGTTGGTGTGACCATAGACGATATGATGGGTGCTACTCCCAAAGGGAATCAGTATAAAGACAACTTGACTCAGCAACACAATAGACTCAAGCAACATGGTTCTTCGCTGTTGAAGAGTATCAAATTTACCTGCCTACAAGGGCGTTTGAGGTTTGTCAACTCGGGCGTTTCCCATCTTGTCCAAGTTGCTGACATAGCGGCATACAACGTTTACCGGCAGTTTGTAGATCATGGGGACAACTGGGAAAAGGAGACGGAAAGATTGGCGGTATACGAATACTTCGACAAAATCGCCTGCAAATTCCGCCAGTCTGCCGAAGGTCGTATTCAAGGGTATGGCATCGTAAAGTTCCCTGTAATGAATAAGGTTCGGTGGACCATAGTTAACGAATAAAGGCTGTGCCTTAAGACCCTTCGTTAACTCGAGGGCAGTCCTATGGACTGGGAGCAGATGCTCACTCTTGTACACAGCCCCAACTACATTTCTAATTGTATCAGTAAATGATTTAATTCGTCAAGGACGACTTAAGTTTTGTGATTATAGCCATTATAATCACAAGGAAATATTCAAGAAATATCGAGAATTGCTGACCTACAAGTTGAAAGCTGGCTCGATCCCTAAAACAACCGCTCGTCCCACTCAAAATCCATGCTCTGCACCGTCCGCACCTCGCTTATCCCTGAGTGCAACGGGTTGAGCAGATAGTTGAACTCCACCGGGATAATCACGCTGGGAACCTCCCCGGAGTATGCTATCCCCGTGCCAAAACTCGTACATTCCGACTACCCGGCATTCTTGCAAACCCTCAAAGACCGCATCCGCACCGCTCAGGTTAAGGCTGCCCTAGCCGTCAACCGCGAGTTGGTGCTGCTGTATTGGGAGATTGGGGGCGAGATTTTGGAGCGCCAAACCCAGGCGGGTTGGGGAGCTAAGGTGATTGACCAACTCGCCAAAGACCTACGCCAGGAGTTTCCCGAGATGAGGGGGCTCTCGCGTACCAATTTGCTTTATATGCGGGCTTTTGCCAAAGCTTATCCCGATGAGCCATTTGTCCAGCAGCTTGCTGGACAAATACCCTGGTTCCACAATTGCATCATTTTGGACAAGCTAAAAGAGCCTGCCCAGCGCGAGTGGTATATCCGCAAAACCATCGAGCACGGCTGGAGCCGGAATATCCTCGAGGCCCAAATCGAAACCAAGCTGCACCTGCGCCAAGGAGCCGCGACCACCAATTTCAGCCGCACGCTGCCCGCCGCTCAGTCCGAACTCGCCCAGCAACTCCTCAAAGACCCCTACAACTTCGACTTCCTGAGCCTGCACGATGAGGCCGTGGAACGGGATTTGGAAAAAGGTTTGCTGAGCCACCTCGAGCGCTTCATGCTCGAGCTAGGCGTAGATTTTAGCTTTGTCGGACGGCAGTACCGGCTCGAGGTCGGCGGGGATGATTTCTACCTCGACCTGCTGTTTTATCACTTGCGGCTGCGCTGCTTCGTGGTGATGGACCTTAAGATGGGCAAGTTCCGGCCTGGGGATGCGGGTCAGCTCAACTTTTACCTCCCGGCGGTGGACGACCTGCTGCGTCACCCTTCCGACCAGCCCACGATTGGGATTTTGTTGTGCCGGAGCAAGAACGAAGTGGTAGCCGAATACGCCCTGCGCGACATCCACAAGCCAATGGGCGTGAGCGAGTATCAGTTGGCCGAGGCGCTTCCCAAGGAACTTCAAGGGGCACTACCCACGATTGAACAGCTCGAGGCTGAACTAGATCGCCTCGAGCTGAAAGGATGGAGCGGCGCTTACTTCGGCACTTCGGGGTTCTCTACGAACTCGGTGGGGTCGAGTTCGGCAAAGCCGATTTCCTTCTCGTAGTCCTGAATCTTGACGTGCAACCGCCGCAAATCGCCCTCTACCAGGCCATAGTCGAAGCTGCGCCAAATGGCGGTCTGCTGGGTGGTTTGGCTCTCGAAGTCGGGAACCTCCCTGGTGGCCTTGATGCCCTCCTCTAATCGTTTGCGGCTCTCGATGCCGAGGTTACGAAACACCACCTGCACCACGTCGCGGCTGAACTCCCTGGGGCCGTAGATTCCGGCCCGGTACACCGCCTCGAAGAACTTGTCCCAGTCGGGGACGAGGCTGGCGGCAGGCATCGAGAACTGGGTAATCACGTGGCGGATGGCCTCGAGGGTCTTCTGCGGGTAATAGTAGAGGAACAGCCGCACCCCCTCGAGGAAAAAGTTGTAGTGCGCAGCTTCGTCCACGGCGATGATCTGGGCGACTTTTGCCAGCACCGGGTCGGTCTGGCCTTGCAGGTGCAGCTTGTCGGTTTTGCCACGGGCGATATGCATCAGGTTGAGGTAGTTGAGCTGGGTAGCCCGCTCCTGGAACACCGTGTAGACCATGTTGGTGATGCTATCGGGGAAGGGCAGATGCCACTGCTGCGAGCGCAGCCGCTCCTTGTACTCGGCGATCCACTGCGGGGTGCGCTGGCGCGAGAACAGCACCGCGTTTTCCCAGGCATCGGCGTGTTTCTCCTCCTCGCTGCCCCAGCGCATCTGGAAGTGGCTGCGCCCGTGGGAGCGGCGCACGCTGTTGATGAGGGCGCTGGTGTAGTCCGGGGCATACTGCTCGACGGCGAAAAAGCCCTGGATGACGGTCATAATTTCGGTGGAAAGGTCGTGGCGCAGTTTGCGCCAGTCGAAGCTTTTGTCGGCGTTCCAGTTGCGGGTTTCCTGGCTGCGGGCGGTGTACCAGCGATATAGGCCCAGAAAGGCCCGCTCGATCAAGCGGTCTTTTTCGGCCTTGGAGAGCAGGCCGGGAAGGGTACGGGGGCGCTCGAGGAGAGCAGATGGAGGAACCAGTTCAGCCACAATTGACTCCTTGCAGAAGACGTGGGGGAAAAAGGATGGGCATAGCCAAGCTTCAGGCCCATTAGAACCATTGTGACCCGAAATGGTGACAGGGATGTAAGTTTATAACCAATAGCTGGGTCTGGAGGGCAGCCAATTTAGCTGTGACCGAGGAGCATATCTGGGGATGAAGGCAGGTTTTTTTATACATCCCCGGAGTGCTCAGAGAATACCTGACGGATAATTTTTCGGGTCTTCACACGGGTCTAGTGTACCTGCTCGGTCAGGCAGAACTGGAACCGCTGTATCGTGGTTCTCTGCTCAGATGGGCACAGTAAATAGGCCCAGGCTACCCCAAGATTCTTTTCGAAAACCGTTGTAAGTTGCTGGAGTCCACGCTGTGCTCGACCAATCCCAGCTCCACGAGCCAGTTGAGAATCCAGCTGATGGTGGGGGCTGGAACCTGCATCTCCCTGGAGAGTTCGGTGGGGCTATGAGCGCCGTCGTCAATCCGACGCAGGGTCATCAGCTCGGTGAAATCCAGCTTCAGGACTCCTTCCAACGGCTTGTCCAAAACGGTTCGAATGACCCTCGAGAGCCCCGAAGGGTCGAGGCTGTTTTCAATGACAAATACCCCGGCACTTGCCGGGGTATTTTTACTAAACTGGGTTTAGGAAGCGGTTTTACCTCTGGTACTGATTCCGAAGGCGGCCCAAATCGGGCAGAAGTTGAGCAAGGCAGTCACCACCATCACCACCCCCAAAATTGCGAACACCCATTTCCAAAGTGCCGCACCCACCATTAAGGCGATGATGAAAAACACCAGAGCCAAGACAAACCGAACGATTTTATCGGTGCTACCAACGTTGGCAATCATATCTTCCTCCTTGGTCTTAACACTAATACCGCACCCCAGGTACAAATGACCTATATCCAGGAGGGGTATAGCTTGGTTGGCAGACCAGAGTTAGTTTTTGAGCCGCTCCTGAAGTTGGCTAAGGTGATGCCGCTCGTGATAAACTAGGCTTTGTAGCCAGCCCAGCGCGTTTACATCACCCCAGAAAGGATGTCGGTAAACAGGAGTCTGAGACAGGGCCTCTTCGTTAGTGGCAACCTCTGCCAACACGCGCGAGCGCACCGCCCCCAGCCGTGCGCGCAGTTCGGCCCTCGAGAGCCCACCTTGGGGTTGGGTCTCGGGCGGAGCCAGCAGGCGGCCATCCGGGCGAAACTGGCTCGGAGGCAGGGTCGCAAACATTTCCCCCTCGCCCCTGGCAACCTTGAGCAAACGTCGAATAACCTTACCTGCGCCTTCCTCAACCGAGGCTAGGTGTTCCAGCACCTCTGCCGGACTCCAGGTTTCGGGGTCGGGGGGACCAAAGAGGCGTTCATCGGAAAGGGTGTCTAGGAGGTGCAAAACTTCGCGCCTCGAGCGCTCCAAGTGCTTTAGGCAGTGCTCCGTATCGCCATAGCGTTCGAGCCCCTCTTTGTTCAAGTTTTGCATGAAGGTATTTTATCGCGGTTTCCGCGATAGCCTCACCGCATAACACAACCCAAGGGCAAAATCTCGGCCCTTGGGTTCTACTTGAAGAATTAGTGATGTTCAGCGCTCGAGCGATATCTTCGAGAAGGCTTCTTCGATGCGCGAGGTGATGGGCAGGCTGATCAACCCCCGCAGGTATAACTCATTCACTGCATCCACCCCGGCCACTTGTTGAAGCTGGTTTACTGAAACCCGCTTCTCCCCTCTGGGTAGGCGCACTTTTACCTGATCCATCGTGCCTGGCACCCATTCACATTGGATTGCGACCATTACCGCCTGCATAAGACACCCCCCCAACCCTCAGACATCTATCCAGGAACTTTTCTCAGCAGGATTTTTGAGCGAGACGTAAACTAATGATACCTCGAGTTGCTGGTTTCCTGAGCAAGATGCGAGAAACTAAACTTTACCCATTAAAACCGATGCGCTTGAGCTTGGCGAGTGAAGAATGTCCCGCCGAGAGCCTTATGGTGCGACAGATAGGGGTGAGCATAATTAGGGAAGCGTTTCCCTTGAACTTGGTAAAAGATGTACCTCTGCGGTGGGGTGACACCCATAGAGCCGTTTGAGCGAGGGGTTGGTATAAGATGTTCGCACCATGATTTCAATTGACCTTGCTGGCAAGAAGGCTCTGGTAATGGGCGTAACCAACGAGCATAGCCTGGGCTGGGCCATCGCCGAAAAGCTCAACGCGGCGGGGGCAACCATGGCCTTCAGCTACCAGGGAGAGCGGCTACGGGAGAAGCTCGAGAAGCTTACCGCCGCCCACGAGGGCCGGCGTTTGTATGAAGTAGACGTGACCAACGAAGCCGCCCTAAAAAATATGTTTGGCGACCTGAAAAGCGCCTGGGGCTCGCTAGACTACCTGGTGCATTCGATTGCCTATGCCCCCCGACCCGCCATGGAAGGGCGTTTTATCGAGACCGCCCCACAGGACTGGAATACCGCCTTGCAGGTCTCGGCCTATTCGCTGGTGGCTGTGGCTAGGGAGGCCGAGCCGCTCTTAGGCGAAGGCGGCAGCCTGGTCACCCTGACCTATTACGCCGCCGAGAAAGTAGTGCCCAAATACAACGTGATGGGAATAGCTAAGGCTGCGCTCGAGGCCAGTGTGCGCTACCTGGCCTACGAACTCGGAGCCAAGGGGGTGAGGGTCAATGCCATCAGCGCTGGGGCCGCCCGCACCGTGGCTGCCATGAGCATTCCTGGCTTTCGCAAGATGACCGCCAAATACACCGCCATCGCCCCGCTCAAGCGCATGATTTCCCACGAGGAGGTGGGTAACTTGGGGCTCTATTTGCTCTCGCCGATGTCCAGTGGAACCACCGGTCAGACCGTCTATGTGGACGCAGGCTACAGCATTATGGGTATGGATCCTTTTGATGACCCGCAATGAGCTATTCGGCGATGCTCTTTCGCTTCAGGTTATACGCTTTGTTTGCCAGATGCCTGAGACGGTCGCGCTCGAGGTGGAGACTGTAGTAGGCAATAGCGAGGAACAACGCTACCACGGGGGTCGTGATGAGATGGTCAGTCCTATTGATGAACCAACGCGCGTCCAGCGAGTCGGCAAAGATAGTCCCGAGATAAACCAAGCCCAGCGCACCCAGCGCGTAGTCTAGCCAGTTGCTACGCCGATCCATCATTGCATCAGTCACAGCCTTCGCCATCACGAATGCGATGATCACCCTTATTGCCGAGTAGTAGAAGTAAAGCCAGTTATCCATTTTTCTCTTCCTCCTTTTTGTCCGCCCTGCGCCGCCGTTGTATTGAGCGGAAGGAAGAGATTGCGGCAATCAGACTTCCCAGCACAGCAGCCCAAGTCGGGTCGAGGTGATCTCCTTTTTGTACCAGTCTAAACACCAACCCTCCGACAATGATCAGGAAGGCCGTAAGGAGCCCTGCTTTGATAACGGTTTCAATCATCGACCGAGACCTATCGCGCCCCTGGCGGAGTTGACGAGGTTTTGCGGCAGGTTGTTCACGCTAAGCGTGAGCTGGTCGGCTTTGCGGCTGACGACGCGATTGGTATAGACAAACCCGGCAGCGATAACCAGGCACACCGCCGAGAAACCCAGTACCGAGACCGCGACTTGTTTTTTTACGTCCATTGGGGACCCCCGTAGTTAACTAGCGACTGACCTACCCCGCTGACCACGGCTACATAGTTAGGATCGGTTGCCCAGCGCCATGTTTTCCCACTGACTAGGCCCTGCACCCATCCGTTCGGGTCGCCATCGGCGTATCGCAGGCTTTGCGGATAAAGCATTTTTATAATCTTGGCGTAGTCCACCAGGCATTCGTTCCAGCTTGGATAGGCCCGCCATCTGGCCGGTACTCGCACCCATTTACCAGCGTAGTATTCGCTGGTCATCGTGGTCACTGTTGGCCCAAGCCAGGTTAGGCCCGCTTTTATGCCAAAGAGGTTATTTGAGCATTCGCCGTTTTGGCCTTGGGGGATGCTCGAGCCCCATCCAGTCTCGAGCGCCGCCTGAGCCATTACAGCGGCTTTGTTGAGCACTGCGCCTTTGAGTTTGGCGGTATCTACGGCTTCAGACAGCCGGGCCAGGAAATCCTGGTGATTGAGTTGCGGGCAGGGGCCGTTTTGTTGCAGCATTTTGATCACCTTGGTGTTTTTTTGCTTTTGAACTCCGACGGCGGTCAGGGTAAGCGCTCCGGCCAGGGCAGCAATAATCACGGGGGTTTGCACTATGACCTCTTTGTGTTGTCGGAATCTCCAAGACCGGTCGGGTAGCGCCGCAGCTGGCCTTTGCGGGCTCCACGGGTGTCCCAGCCGCTGGGGCCGGGACTGCTGGGTAGGGATATTGCCACAAACTGGAAGCCATCGGCCGGGCCTCCGGCCCCACCCGGACCGCCGTCTGCTACAGAGAGTGCCATAATATTTATGGAAGTTACCGAGGGATCGAAGCCAGAGAGGGCCGGGTTGCCCACGAGGTAGTTGCCTGGGCCGCCAAAGAATGCACTGCCGAGCGTCTCGCTTAGCGTAGTCCTAAAGGTCAAAGCGGCATTTGGGCTGGCGGTAGCGGTAAACACTACTACGGGCGCGAGCAGGGGCGGCGAGGCATAGATGTTAGGGTTAGGTGCGAGCTGGCTGACCGCGTCGTGGACTGGGGTGAGTGCTGGGAGTGAGGTGTAGTTCCCGCCGGAGATGACCTGGATGTGGATTATCCGCAAAACCGCGCCTGGGGCGGTTATGGTTAAGTTTCCCCCAACGTCCGCCGGATCCCATACCTTGCCGTATACCCCCACCCATGAGGTGTAGGTAGGGCCAGCGGAGACCCAGTTACCCAGTGATGCCCAGCCCGCTGGGAGGTTGAGAGCTGGGTTGGTTGTGGCCTGGGCCAGAACGAAGGCCAGTAGCAGAGTGCCCGCCGGGTAGACTATCGTACCCAAAGGGGCGCTGAGGGTGGTAACGGGGGTGGGGCTTTTGGCATTCGACTTATATTCGGCGGCAAACACGGATTACCTCAGCTCGAGCTGGAACACGGCTGGTTTACCAGCGATGCTGTCAATTTGCACCGATTTGACGAAGCTGGTGATGGCGTAGTTAGTTCCGGCTGGAACTGTCCGGCTGACCACGCCATCATCCGCGTAAAAGATCGTGATGGTGTATGGATCGCTGCCGATGTTGGAGTACCAACCATCTGAACTGTAACGTCCAAGTAGACCGGTAGTCAGTTCAGCTTCGCTAATGACGCGGGTGGTGTTGATGCTGTCTTGGATGGCAAATGGAGCTTTGGTCATCAACCGCGGCTGAAACCGTGCATCGTTATCGTTTTGCTTGGGGGCTAGGCCGTTTTGCAGCGACAGCATCCGCCGCAGCACCCGCACGTCTTCTTGTGTGCAGGATATATATTCCCCCATTTGTATCATCCACTGCTCGAGGGCCTCGATCTTGCTTTCAAGTTTGGCAAAGTTGGGCAGCATATTATTTGCACCCACAGGGGGTGTTTGCGGTGGTTTGCGCTGCCGGCAGGCTATGTTTTTGCTTGCTTTCCAGCCACTTAAACGCTAAGTAGGTTAGGCTTGCGAAGACTGCGGCTCCGGCGCTCCAAAAGAAGCCTTCTCTGAAGTTTTGGCCGGGGTTCATAGTTTACCTTCCATTTTGAGTTGGCCCACCGCTCGCTCGATGTGGTCTTGCGCAGCCAGACGGTCTGGCGCGATGCCACTACTGATGGCCTGGCTTAAAGCTTCGGCATTGCGCTGGGCTTTGAGAGCAGTAAGTTGGTCAGGTGTGGGCACGGCGGGCAGCTGTTTGATTTGGGCGTTCATGCTTTGTTCGGCCCCAATCACCACGGCTGCCGCGCGTTGGGTCTGGATTTTGCCGAGTTGCATCAATATCCACTGCCGCACCATCTCGCGGAATGGTCGTAGGGGAGGGATGAAGCGCGTCACGACATCGGCGATCCAACCCGCAGCGGCCAGGGCGATGGTGCCACCGCCAAAGGTCAGTATCGCGTTGAGCAGACTGAGTGCTAGTCCTTGCCAGTCTAGATGGTTCATAGCTCACCTCATTAACCGTTGGGAAGGGTATATTTCACCCCGAAGTTATTGCTGCTAGCGGTGGGATCAATAAAGGCGCTCCCGCTGGTTTCAATGGGGCTTAGTTTGATCACTGGGTCGATAGCGTTGCCGATGCTGAAAGTATCGGGCGAGCTAGGAGCAGGGTTGGGGGTGGTGGACGAAATTTGCGGCACTACCCTGGGGGTCGAATGGCTAACCAGCAAGGTGTAGCCCAGATAGGCGGCTGCGCCCAGCAGCACGCCAAACAGTCCGTAGGTTAGGAGTTTTTCACTTTTCATGCTATAACCTCGCGCGGTTGTCGGGTACTCCAGCGTTGCTAGCTACTGGAGCTGGGGTGGGGGCGGTGTAGTTGCTTTTCAGGTTAACTGGGGGTGGAGGGCTAGCGGCTGGTACGTTGAGGGGAGGATTGGGGTTGGCGCGCCGGGCCTGGGCCAAAGCCACCGCACGGTACACATCAGAGGCCGATGTTACCGGTGTGTAGTCCATTCCAAAGCGGTCTTTTAGCTCCTTGACCAGGTTTTCCCACTGCACCTGGTACACCATCAGATCGGCCTCGAGGGGTTTGCGGGTGCTGGCTCTCCACCGGGCTAGCAGTTGGGGTGCGCTGTTCTCGATAGTGGGATCCTCGGCTTCTCTCGAAATAATAATCCAGGGGTTTTCATCGGTATTATTGTTCCAATCGCCTTTGAAATAGCCGTTGTGAATGGCATCTCTCTGACCACAGCCTGGTTGATTGTCCGGCGCGCAGCGGCCTAAACCGAGGAAAGATCCTCCACAGTTTCGTCCGACCGCATCAGCGCAGGCATAGGTCATGGACTGCCAGCGGCCATTGTTCATTTGATCCTGGATGTACTGGTTGCGGAAGTCTTGCCAGCGTGAGTTATCTTTTTCGATCGCATCTATTTCGGTGAGTTTGCGTACCATCAAATTGTCGTAAGCCGCGATGCTGCCAATGAGTTGGCGAATCTGGTCTTCGGTTCTGGCCTTGTCTGCTGCCGCTTGTTGGGCGGCCAATTGATCACTGATGCCCTTAAGCTGGCTGCTAACATCGGGGGCTACGGTAGTGGGAGTGGTGGGCTGTTGGCCTACGGTGGGAGTGGTGGGGATGATGGCGGGAGATGGCGCAGTGGGTGTTGGGGCGGTAGGGGGTTTTGGGTTTGGTTTGTGCTCGAGCTTTTTCCACAAGAACCACCCGCCCACGCCCAGTCCGGCCAGTAGCACCGTAGATAGACCCACGGTTACTACAGCACCACTATCCAGCACCTTTACACCAGCAGCTGCGCTCATGGAGTCACCACCGTCCCCTGGTAGCGCCACTGGTAAGTACCCGCGTAGCGGCTGAGATCCAGGTTTTTTTGCTCATACTGCACCGGGTTATAACCAGTGGCGGTGGTCACGGTAACGGCGGGTTTATTGGGATCGAAATTAGACCCCAGGGGTTGAGCCGGTGGGGCAGCTTTTTTGACCAGCAGACGGTAGGCCAGATAGCCCCCACCGGCCAAGACCCCGCCCACGGCCAACACTCGTACAAGCCACTTGATATCCATTATGAAAGCGCCTTGAAGAGAAAGAAGGTTCCAGCCAGCACGCCTACGCCAATCAGGGCATACATGGCGATGGTTTTGGTTTGCTCGGCTTGGGCCTGGGCTTTGGCCTTGGCCACATCCGCGTTGGCTTGCAGCGCGGCTTTGGCCTGGTCGCTTTTGAGCTGGTCGCGAAAACGGTCGGCGGGAGAGTAGAACAGGTCGTTGATGACCTGGCTGCCAAACCCCACGGCGATTTGGCTGAGGGGATCCATTAGATATTCCCCCCCCGCAAACTCACCTCGGCCATGGCGTTCATCTTCTGGAGGTCGTTGATCTGGATTCGGCCTCGGCTGGCCTCGATGGCCACATCGTGTTGGGCATCCGGTAGCCACAAAATGGGTTTTCCATCCTGCGCTTGCAAGGAGATGCGCCACTGGCTGGGTACGAAGCGGTCGCCACCGATGTTGAGACGAGGGGCGCTGCGCTGGTCGCTTTGGTTGGCCGAATTTAGGACAAAAAAGGGTTGGTTGAACAACTGAGCATTGACGCTATCAGAGCCGACTGGCCTAAAAACTCTCAACTGAAAGCCACCGGTCGCGGACAGGTAGAAAATCCGAATGCGGTTGGTGGCTGCCAGCTTGGTGATGTTGAGGGTTTCGGTGTTCCAGTTCATGGAGTTGATGGTGGTCTGAGCCCAGGTGGCCCCTGCATCCGAACTGATATATGCCAGCAAATCCGGGTGGTTTTGCGTCGGAAAGACGGGCGAATTGCGGCCCGACTGAAGGACATTGTCGGGGATGGTGACATTGACGTTGGTCAGGGCATCCGCGACATAAGCAAACTCGTAAGCCGCCTTGAGGTAAAACCGCATAGGCAGCTTGCTGTTGAGGATCAGCCCATAGGATAGTGGCACATCAAAGTAGGCTATTTCGTTGCCCTGGCTCAGGCCCTGGCTTCCTGCAATGAAGTCGTTGAAAATCAATGTTTTGGGTTTGAACTCCTCGAGGGGAGTAAAGGGATTAACCGAACCGGCGGGCATCATCTTAGCTCAGCTCCTTGGCCAACTGGAACGAAAGAAAGCTATTAGCCCAGCTAATGGTGATGCTGGTGAGGGTTTGGACTCCTACGTACAACTCGCTTTGCTCTGGGAGTATCAGACCTTCGGTGCCAAGATCGGTCTTGGCGGCCAGGGTGGCCAGAATGTCCTCAGACTGCTGCTGGTTGACGGTCAGACCGTACCAGTTGGCATAGGGCAACCGGCGCACCCACTTGATGAACTCGCCGTTGGGAGCGCGTACACCGATGCAGATGCCGGTAGAGCCGGGAATTTCGACGTTGCTGCTGTCCTTGAGCGAAACCAGGATGTTAGCCCCTTTGATGACCCGGTCTTTGAGCTGGGTTTGGTTAGGGACACCGCGCAGGGCTCCACGGGGGGTAACGTGTTTGAAGACGGGCACGGGCACCAGATCAATCCCCACAGCGAAGGCGGTGAGGCTGTTTAGGCTGACATCGTTGGGCAGCCCCTGGGAAGCGATAACTACGTTTTTGCCGGAGGTGAACAGGCGGTTTGCGGTTGCTGCGTCCATAATTAACTCCTATTTACGCGCAGGCTGGAGCAGCTGCGCGGGGAAGAGGTCTTGCAGGATGTGGGCGATTGCTACCACTCCAAAGCCGATGGCTGCCGAGGTCGCCGCCGGGTTGCCGCTGCCGGAGGCCAAGAACATCACTGCTGCTGTAGCTGCCAGGCGACTGCCTTGGCGGTTAATAAACTTTTGTTGGTCGGGAACGTTGGACCGAGGATCCTTGGCGACGATAATCGAGCCGAGATTGGACTCGATTTGATAGCCATAGATCGGGCGAAACTGGGTGAAGGCGATTTTTTCAATCACTGCTTCCACCACGGCCCCGCCCACCCCAGCCAGAAAGGCCCGGTCAGTGAACACTTCGAGAGGTTTGCTCAAGTCCATGCCATTCTCCTAAAACAGCCCCAGGAACTTTTTGCGTTTGGGCTTGCTTTTGTGGGTTTTGCGACGCTTTGCCATATTTACCTTTTCCCTTTGGCCCTCAGGCGGCGGCGAGCGGCGGCAATTTCCCGCGCCCTGGCTAGCCCGGCCACCTTCAAGGTTTTTCCACCACCGGTAATCACGTAAAAGCCCGGTGCATCTTTTGCTTGACGAATGGTTATGCGTCTTTCTGCCATAGGATTACTCCGTTGGAGGCTTCTTTGGTGTCGTGGACAGAGTCCTTCATTTTTGCCTCCACAGCATCCACCACAGAAAAAGGCCGACCCCGGCGAACGCTCCTACCTCGAGTGCTATTTGTTTGGCATCAGATTTGGCAACCGGATGGATGGTGATAGCCGTAGGTTGGACTACCGCAGGTTGGGGGTCGGAGGTCGCAGCTAAAAGTTGGTATTGCGGGCCAGGGTTTTGCCAGGCAATTTTTGACAGCGTCAACGGATCCATTACTTCAACCTCCAAGGGTAGGTCAAAACTTTATCGGCGAACTTCATAGGATTACCTCGCAGCGGCGAGCCCCGGACTCGTCGCGTTTGATTAGCGCTTTTTGCCCGGTCTCGCGGTCAAACACGGCGTACTCGCCCGGCATTTTCCCTGGAACTGGGGGACGAAGCTCGAGCGGATCAGGTATGCCCGGAAACGCCTGCATAATGCGCTGGCGTTGGTTGAAATCTGAGGTCGGGAAGACCACTACCACGGTTGCATTGACGTAAGCGGCGCTGTCCAGGCAGTCGTCCCCTTGCGACTGCAAGCGCTGGTCGACTTTGATTAGGTCAATGCCGTATTTGCGCCCCTCCGCCTCGAGCTGGCTGGCGCGCTCAGGCATCTTGTATTTTTTGAGGAAGTTTCGCGCTTCCTCGAAGATTACCGTCACGATGCACTTATCCGCGTCTTTTTCCCCCAGGCTCATCACCGCTGCGCAAACTGCATTGACGAAACTTTCGGTGTTGCCTCGAGCTACCTCGAAATGCACCGAGCCGTGACTTTGGATCAGTGCAGCGATTGCCTCTGGGTCGTAGTCCTTGGACAGGGCCTCGAAGCTGACGTATTCGCGGTGGTTGCAGAACTCGGAGAGCTGGTCTGAGGTGTTGAACACCACCAGGTAGCGGGTGCGCTCTTTTTTGGCTTGCAAAAGAGGCACTAAAAATGAGCTTTTGCCCGAGCCAGATGGACCCACGCCTACCAGGTTTAGGGCTTGTCTCATGTCATCACCAACCCGGTGGGATTTTTGGCTTGCTGGCCTGCTAGCCACCAGATGGGGTCAGCGAATGCCGCCTGGATGTTTTGCCGAGTGGCCACGTTATCCGAAATACCGGGCCAATAACGCGACCATGGCAAAGGTTTGGTGGGAATATCAAAATGCAGGTGGGTATTATCGGTTCCGCTTTTACCCAGGTGTCCGATAACTTGCCCCGCTTTGACTACTTGCCCGGTGTTCACCGACCGACTTTGCAGGTGGGCATACCGCGAAAAGACCCCAAGCTGGGGGTGCTGGATATAAACCAGGTTGCCATAGCCGATGGCTGAGAGGGTGGGGCTCGAGTCAATCACCACGCCATCGGCCATGGCAAAGACCGGTTCGGCCAGACCTCGATCGGGCCGGTTCATGATCCAGTCCACCCCGGTGTGCCAGCCATAACCCCGGCGATAGGTTCCCAGTTTCCAGTTGCCCAGGAAGGGTACGATTTTCTTGGCCCCATCTGATCCGTCCTGGCGCAGGGGGAAGTAAACCGTCTGGGAGAACTGGTTAGCCATTTTCTCCGCCCGTTTGCGGGTTTGGGTTTGGCGTAGTGGTGGCGTAAGCACCGCTAAAGTCAGGAGCCCTAACGCCGTCAGCAGCAGGATTTGTTTGGTTTGGGGAGACAGGTTGTCCATAGCGGCCTCGAGTTTGCATGACTACCCAGCCCGCCACGGCCAGGCCGCCCGCCACTCGCATCCAGGGGGGCAACGATTGCCCCGAACCATTGAAGCCCATTTTTTCCAGCGCGTCGGCCATACCGATCATGCCGAAGCCCCAATTAAGCAGCGGATCGGATTGGATATCCTTCGCATATCGATCGGCTAGGTCGGGTGCCAAGCCCATAGACGAGATTTGGGCGATTATCGCGATCAGATCTTCATCTTTGAGTGGCTTGCTTTCGGTTTTGGATGTCGCACCTTCGCCTTCTGGCTTGGGCTCGCCACCCACCACCGCCTGGGATAGCGAGATCACGGGCTCGGCCATCGGCCGGGTGCTTACGTCGTCGGTGGCCCGCTGAGTCGGTGTGCTGGGCTCAGGCGGCAGGGTGTCAAACTCTAACTCATCCACGGTTCAGACCCTTTCCCAGGAAAACGGCCAGGCCCAAACCCAAAGCTGCGCCGATTCCTGACACCAGCAACGGATTAGGCTTGTTTTCGGTTTTACAAGGGTTAACTGGTATGGGAGTTTCAATTTTGGCCGGGGCCGGGGCCACTGCCGGGATAAATATTTGCTGGGCGGCTTCCACGCGGGGAGCGCGGCTCACCAGCGCGGCGGTGAAGGGGTCTAAACCTCTAAAAGCCGAGCCAGCTGGTTGGGTCGAAGTATCAACTGTAGCAGCGGGATTGGCTTTTTCGCCCAGTACGAAGCGCTTGGTGTTGGGGTCGCGCTTGCTCATGGCTCACCCCCGAGGTCGCCCTTGACTTCCTTGTGGACGCTTTTTACACCCGAGCCGAGATCCCGACCGGCACCTCGGAGTTGCTTAACGCCAGCTACAGCCACATATCCGAACACCGCGAGAGTTACGTACAGCCAGGGGTTGGTCAGACGGTTGGCAACTTGATCGTTGGGATTGGGTTGCGGCAGACTTGCGTTATAGGTATTGTCTACGGTTCGGGGTGGGATTATCCCGCCGGTGATTTGCGAAATGGTATTTTGGCTACCGGTAGCGACGCTGTCGGTCACTTTTTGCATATTGGCGTTTACCGCAGTAGATACTGAACTGCCCAACAAGGTTTGCAGAATAGGCAGGGCGAACATTCCCAAAATCAGGGCTATCAGATATTGCATCAGTAGAACTCCACGTAGAAGTAGAAGTAGTTGCCTGCCGTATCGAAGCCTTTGCGTGGCATGTATTCTTTTTTGCCGTTATTGACGATTTCCGCACTACGTGGAAAGCGGACCCGTAAGCCATTAGGGCCAGCCCAAGTGCGGGCTTGAAAAGCAACAAATGCATCCCAGGTGCCGCTTAGCCGTGCAACCCGCTTGAGCACCGTTGCCCAGAACTGGCTGGGAGCATAGATTTTGATAATGTGTAATCCTGGCGTAGGTTCGACTGTGCCTGGTAGGAATTTGATGGTGGGCAAAGCGATGGGCTTTTTCTGCTGGGCGTTTTTGTTTTGCCCCGCTTTGAAAAGGTTCCAATACGTGCCGAAGGACAACATAGCTGAGTTGTATCGGTTTTGATTTTGGGGTTCAAGGCCGAAAAAGCCCGCTTAATCGGCGGGCTTCGTTTGTGGGATTGGTTTTAAGAGGCTTTTTTGGCCTTGGCGGGGTGGGGCGGCGCGACCTTGCGGCGGCGGATGCCCAGGAGCTTGTCCAGCTCGGCTTCGACCTTGGGGCCGGATTCCCAGAGGTCGTCCGCCAGGGTGTGGGTGTCCCACCACTCCGACTCTTCCAGCTCGGAGGCGAACTTGGGAATCTGGCGCACGGCTTTAGGGCGGGTTGCGGTTGCCATAGCTCATTTCCTAGTATAACGTTTTTTCTCGGCGCGGTCAGCGTCGCGGGCGCTCATCACCCATACGCCGTTGGGTATGGATTTCGGCGAGGACTGAAGTTCTCCTCTTCGTTCACCAGATAAGACGCTTCATCAACCCACTCAGACAGATAGAGATTCCTCCCACACCAAGTATCCACAACTTCAGAACTGTTGCGCCTATCTAAACCAGCCAGAGTATAAATCCATGTCCAGGAGGGTATTATAGCTATGAGCGAATTGAGCGTCGGGGAACTATTTTTACAGGCTTCTATAAATGAGCTCGAGCGCTATAAAACCCTTTGTGAAGGCGCTCTGGCCCAGGTCTCAGAGAAAGATTGGTTTTATGTCCCGGCCCCCGAAAGCAATTCCCTGGCAATTCTGGTCAAACACGTGGCAGGCAACTTGCGCTCGAGGTGGAGCGACTTCCTCAGCACCGACGGGGAAAAACCCCACCGAAACCGCGATACTGAGTTTGAGTTGACCCAGGCCGACACTGTGGAAAGCTTGCGCCAGCACTGGGACGAGAGCTGGGAGATTACGCTGGGAACACTGCGCGACCTCACTGCCGCCGACCTGACCCGTACCATCACCATCCGCAGCCAACCGGTAAGCGTGGTGGACGCGGCTCAGCGCTCCCTGGCCCACATTTCCTATCACGCTGGACAAATTGTCGCGCTCGCTAAGCAGATTCGCGGTTCAGAGTTCAGCAACCTCTCCGTTCCCAAAGGAAAATCCGAAGAGTTCCTGGCCTCTATGCAGCAGGGCTACGCTAAACCCAAATAGACACATAACCCACCGGTTTATCCGCCGGTGGGTTAGTTTTTGCCTTAGAGTGGTTTCCGCGATAGGCGTTCAGCGTCTCTTGCGTCCGCCCTTGCCCCCACTGGGCTTTTTACCGCCTCCGCTGCTCCCTCCTGGCCCACCAAACCCGCCAGAGCCGCGCAAAAAGCTCTTGAGTTTGTTTTCAAACTCTGGGGCCTGGCGTGGCAGACGTTTGGGGCGCGGAGGTTCGACGGGCGCGGCGGTGAGTTCCTTGATGGAAAGGTCTAAGCGCCCTTTTTCGTCACGGCCCAACACCAGCACTTGCACGGTTTCCCCTTCGGTGAGGTGGTCACGGATGTTTTTGACGAACTCGTGGGCGATTTGCGAGATGTGAACCAGCCCCGACTCCCCGCCGGGAAACTCCACAAAAGCCCCAAAGTCCATGATTCGGGTCACGCGACCTTCTACGATAGCACCAGCTTCAAGCTCCATTCAGGCTTTCCTCCAAAAAGCGCAAAACCCTACAACACACGTATTTCTCGGCTTGTGGGGGATTCACGATGTTCCACTATATCACCCGAGCCTCATTTTTTCGCCATGCACCTGCTTTAGGCAGGGCTGACTCGAGGCTGTTAGCCCAAACCAGGCCGCCAAACCGTTGTCATTCTGAGCGGAGCGAAGAATCTGATGTGCTACGATCCACTGCCTTCAGTCCACGACAGCGCATCAGATTCTTCGGCAAAGACGGCCTCAGAATGATAGGGTTGGTGATTTTGTGGTTTTCCGCATTCGGCGTTTGACCTAGGACGTAATATATAACGTTTTTACAACACCTCATATAAAAAGTGATATATTAAATTGAATCTGGAGGAGCTTATGATCGCCGACCACCCTAAAGAACTATGGTTTGAGCTCAGGGACGAAGAACGTCAGATTATCGGCACTTTACGGGATTTTCTACAAGCCGAAGTGGCCCCCACCGCCGCCGAGCGTGACGAAAGTGGGGCCTTCCCGCTCGAGATTGTCAAACAGTTGGGTCAGATGGGCGTGATGGGAGCCCAGGTTCCCGAAGCCTATGGCGGAGCCGGGCTATCCACCCGCATCTTTGCCCGCATCGTCGAGGAAATCGCGGCAGTCGACGGCTCGCTGGCCCTCACCGTGGCCTCGCATAACTCGCTATGCACCGGACATATGCTGATTGCCGCTAGCGAGGAGCAGCAGCAGGAATATCTGCCCAAGCTCGCCAGTGCCCAAGTTTTAGGCGCGTGGGGTCTGACCGAGCCCGGCAGCGGTTCCGATGCTGCCGCCATGCGCACCAAGGCCGAAGAAACCAGCGCAGGCTGGACACTGAATGGCTCCAAGCAGTTCATCACTCAGGGTTCAGTGGGCGGGATTTACGTGGTCAACGCCCGTACCGACTCCGCACCTGGCGAAGACAAGAAACACCTTGGGCTGTCGGCGTTTGTTTTCGAGACCCCGATTCAGGGCTTTAGCGTGGGGCGCAAAGAGAAAAAACTTGGTCTGAACGCCTCGGACACCGCACAGATTATTTTTGAAGATATCAAACTACCCAAAAATGCCCTCCTGGGCGAGCGGGGCAAGGGTTTCTATGATGTGATGAAGGTGCTCGAGGGGGGGCGGGTCGGCATTGCGGCAATGGCGGTGGGGCTAGGCCGAGCGGCACTCGAGTTTGCTGCTAAATATGCCTTGGAGCGCGAGCAATTTGGCAAACCGATTGCCGAGTTCCAGGGTATTGGCTTCAAGCTGGCCGAGATGGGAACAAGCTTAGAAGCCGCTCGGCTGCTCTATCTCAAGGCCGCCGACCTGCGTGACGCGGGCCGACCTTTCGGCATGGCAGCCGCTCAGGCTAAACTCTTCGCCTCGGAAATCGCGGTGCAAGCTTGCGACGAGGCGATTCAGATTCTGGGCGGTTACGGCTACATCAAGGAATACCCGGTGGAACGCTACTGGCGCGATGCTCGCCTGACCCGTATCGGTGAAGGAACGAGCGAGATATTGAAGCTGATTATCGCGCGGAACTTGCTGGCGCAGTACAAGTAGATCTTGACTGAAAAAGCCGGAGAAATTAACGTCCCATCAAGGAATCTGAGCTACCCTTTCACCGCACCTGCCGTCAGGCCCGCCACAATGCGTTGTTGGAAAATGAGCACCAGAATAATCAGGGGAATCGTCACCACCACACTGGCAGCCATAATCTGCGTCCAGGGCGACTCAAAAGCCGAAGCGCCGCCAAACAGCGCGATGGCTACAGGTACGGTGCGAGAGTGGTTATCAATGGTGAAAGTGAGGGCGAACAAAAATTCGTTCCAGGCATTGATAAAAGCTAGCAGGCCAGTAGTCACCAGCCCCGGAGCCATCACCGGCAGCAGCACGTAGCGCAGGGTTTGAGCGGTGCTGGCCCCATCTACCAGGGCGGCTTCCTCGAGTTCGCCCGGAATATCGCGCACGAAAGAACTCAGCACCCACACTGTAAAGGGTAGGGTAAAAATTAAGTAGGAAAACATCAGCCCCCACCAGGTGTTATAAATCCCCAAGCTGCGCACCAGGGTAAAAAGACCCGGTAGTACGGCAATCTGCGGAAACATCGAGACTCCCAGCACGGCATACATGACAATTTGCTTGCCCCTGAAGCGGAACTTGCCCAGGGCATAGGCCGCCATGCTACCAATCAGCAGCGAGAGGATCACCGTGCCCCCGGCCACGATCAGGGAGTTGAGCAAGTTACGCGCAAAAGGCTGGGCGGTAAACACCGAAATATAGTTCTGGAAGGTGGGTTGCTGAGGCCAGTAGCGAATGGGAGTCTGAAAGGCTTCGGAGGGTAGGGTCAGGCTGGTGACGATAGCCCAGTAAAAAGGAAAGATGGTGTAAATGAAAATCACCAACACCACCAGATAAAACAGCACCCGGCTCAGCCAGAACGACCAAGAACGGCTGGCCCTGGCCTGAGGAATTACACGACTAGAAACTGCCACTGGCAACCTCCTTTAGTCGAAGCGCACCCGCAAAGAGGTGATGTAGATGACCGTAAATACCCCGATCACCAGAAAAATCATCACCGAAATGGCCGAACCATAGCCCAGTGCAGCAAAAGATATGAGTTGTTGTTGGTTGTACACCGATAAGGAAATGGTTGCCAGATTAGAGCCGGTCATCACGTAGATCACGTCGAAGACCCGCAGCGCATCCAGGGTACGAAAAATTAGGGTAACCAGAATGGCTGGGCGCAACAGGGGCAAGGTGAGCTGCCAGAACTGGCGCAGCACACTGGCCCCATCCACCTTGGCTGCCTCGTAGATATCGGAAGGGATGGTCTGTAAGCCTGCCAGTAGCAACAAGGCCACGAAGGGGGTGGTTTTCCATATGTCTACGGCGATAATCGCTCCCAGCGTGGTGTGGGCATTGCCAATCCAGGCAATGGGGGCGTGTATTAGGTGTACCCGTAGCATCAGATCGTTGACGACCCCGAACACGTCGTTGTACATCCATTTCCACATTTGTGAGGAAACCACCGTAGGGATGGCCCAAGGAACCAGGATAGCCGCCCGCATCAGACCCCGACCCTGAAAGTTGGAGTTGATCACCAAGGCGATAATCAGCCCCAAGATGAACTCGAGGATTACCGTCGCTACCGTAAAGATTATCGTGTTTTTAAACGAGAGCCACCAAGTCGGGTCACGGAATAGATAGATATAGTTGGCAAAGCCTACCCCGTGTTCTTGCCCCGGTTGCAAAAAAGAAGCGTTGGTAAAGGAGTAATAGAGCGTTCGATACAGCGGATAAGCCGCTACTAGCAGAATCACTATCAGCGTAGGCAGCAGCAACAGCCAGGCCGTGCGAGCCCGGTTTTGCGCCAGGGAAAAACTTTTTTGGCGCGGGGTTACAGGCATATTCGCCATAGCATCTCCTGGAAGAACATGGGCGGGGAAGGCCCCGCCCATGCGCTAGTTAATCATCGCCAACCAGGGCTCACCAACCAGGCCCTTTGATCTGGTTGAGCTGGGTAGCCAAGCCACTGAGCGCAGCCTTGCCATCCATCTGTCCGGTGAGTACGGAGTGTACCGCGTTCCAGAAAGCCGTCGAGACCTGGTTGTACTTTGCTCCGGTCACGGTGGAGGGGCGGGCTACTGGCACGCGGCCCGAGATGTCCTTGAAGAAGGGGACAGCCTTGAGCACTTCAGGGTCTTTGTAGAGGGCAGGGATGGTGGGCTGGAAGCTACCCTCGATGGCCCGCTGCTTCTGCACGGCTTCGGAGCTGAGGTAAGCTACCAAGTCGGCGGCTTCTTTCTGGTGCTTGGAAAACTTGGAAACCGCAAGTTGCCAGCCTCCCAGCGTGCCCACGCTCTGGCCTCCAGGGCCGTGCGGCAGGGGAGCTACCGCCAGCTTGCCCTTGACTGCGCTCCCGGCACTTTCACCCAGGCTGTAGGCATAGGGCCAGTTGCGCATGAAGGCCGCATTACCCGACTGGAAAACCCCACGGGCGGCTTCCTCATCGTAGGTGGTCACACCTGGAGGGGAGACCTGCTTGGAGTTCTGGGCGATGAAGTTAAGGGCTTCGATGGCTTTGGGATTGTTGATGGTGACGTTGCCTTTATCGTCTACAATGGTACCGCCGCCATAAGAAGCAATCCACTCGAGCGCGTCACAGGTCAGACCTTCATAGGCGTTGCCTTGGTAGACAAACCCATAGAAGTTAGGGTTGGCCTTGCGCTCTCCAGCTTGGATAACTTTAGCCATCAAGAACATCTGGGCCCAGGTAGTAGGCGGCTCTTTGAAGCCATACTTCTTGAGCAGGTCGGTGCGGTAATAGAGCACCCCACCGTCGGTAAACCAGGGCATGGCGATGAGCTTGCCATCGTAGGTATTGTTGGCGATGATGCCCTGATTCTGCACGCTGATGTCGGCAGCAGGAATCAGGGGCCGCAGGTCAATGAAAAACGACCCCAGGATACCAGGGTGAATCACGTCGATCTGATATATGTCAATATCAGAGTTGCCTGCCGAGAGGTTCTGTTGGTAGAGAGCCAGACGGTTGTTGGTGAGCTGGGGGGTTTCCAGCACCTTGACAGTGTTGCCCGTCTTCTTGGCCCAGGCTTCGGTCTCCTGCTTACACAGTTGTAATTCTTGCCCTACCGCACCGCAGGCGATGGTGATGGTAGCCCCTTGAGCAGAAGCCACACCTCCCGCCAGCATCAGGGTCAGAGCACCCGCTAACCACTTTGACTTCATACTTCCTCCTTAGTTACCGATACCGCAAATCGCATTATGCGACTTCACAACCTAGTGGAAGTGCTTCCATCAACCGTCTAAACCAACGACTGACAGGACACTTACTTTTGGAAGACCTTCCAAGCAGGAGTGTATCTTAGATTTTGAAGCGCTGTCAAGCCAGATTGAAACTGCCTCTAAGATACAAGAACCCTAAGCAGCAGAGCAAAATTGCCCATCCCACCATCCATACGCTCGAGGTCTATCCACAAACTGTTTGACCAGGAACCTGACCCCGACCACAACGATTTGAAGGATTTGGATTTTCATTCCTCGCAATCCAGTATCCTGATATTCCCAACAAAAACTGCCAGGAAACCTGCCCTGGCAGTTTCGACAAGCTCTGAGCTACTGGAACCAGCTCGAGCCGCTATAGCTGTTGCCACTGGCCGAGATATTTATGTTTACGCTCTTGAGCAGCGAATTGAACCCGGTGCTAGACTCCCACACATTCTGGTTGGCCAGTTGGATGGAATAAGCCGGGTTGCCATACAAGCTGGACATGGGGTCGGGCAGGTTGAGCAGCACGTCATAGTCACCGGTGGGGGCGCTGCTGGGGATGCCGCCATCGGCAACTACCGTGGTGGTCGTGCCGGGAGCCCACGAACGGGGGTCGGTGGCTAGGGCCAGGCGGTAGACCTTGCCGCTGGCTTTGTGGCGCAGGATTACCTCGAGGCCGCGCGGGTTGAAGGCTTTGCCCCAGCCCACGTTGCTGAGCGTGAAGGTCATGTAAAACTCACCCCCAGGTTTTATTTGGGTAGGCAACTGCGACTGGCTTAGCTGGAAACGGTAGCCCAGATTGCGCTTGATGGTGTCCATACACCCGCCACTCACCCAGCGGGGATTGTTACCAGCGGGCCAACTGCCCGAGCCGGGATCGTAGGTCACGTTATTGAGCATGTCCCAGTGATAATTCTGCATGGTAGCCATGGCAGTTATGCAGTCGCCAAGCGAGGAGTTCCAGAAACCCTCGCAGGTTTCTCCGCTCATCGGGGTGTATTGGCTGGACTGCTGTATATAGGCTTGTAGTTGGCTGGTGCTGAAGCCGTTCATTGGATCCCAGGTTCCCCCGTCGTTGTCGGGGTTGAGGAAACAGTCGTTGTGGCTGCCCACCCTGGCTTGGTTGCTACCGCTAAAGGCTTGTGCTGCCGTCAGTGGCTGCGAGTACATGGTCATGGTGTCCACAGGATAACGAATCTGCACCATACGGATGCTCGGCAAAGCTCCCAGAAGGGCGTTGAGGATGGTCTGTTTGTTAGCCGCAGAGTCTAGGCCGTTTTGAGAATTATGCCACTCCCCCCAGGCCCCGATAAAGCCCGCCTGCATCGAGACAATTACATCTGCATTGTTCTGCAAGACCGAACTGAGCTGGGAAATATGGCCTAACACGGTGTTCAAAGGGGCATCTGCACCGCCACTATCGTAATTGTACATAAAGCGCAGCATCACCTTGAAACCATTGCGGCGAATTGCAGCAAAGCTGTCATTCAAGCTATTGAGGAAGCCACTATCAATTGGGCCACCGCGATAAGCATCCAGGCGCACCATACCGCGCAAGACGCTGATGCTGCTGTCACGGTCGTGAATCCACTGGAACAGATTGGGATCACTCAAGTTCCAGCTCGAGGGAAACGGGAACGGAACATTATCGTGCAAACCCCGCTCAGGGTTAGGAAAAACAGCGCTGCTGGCTGAGTAGCTGGTGGTAACCAGGGAAATACCGCTCGGGGGAGTGGGGGTGGGAG
>JADMIM010000050.1 GCA_015478585.1 Thermaceae bacterium
CTCCTGTGGAGGTTAAGGAAGTGCTCGAGGACGTGGAAACCCTCAACCTTTGGGCCGCCCAGGGCAAGCTGCCCTTGACCAAAATCAGCTATGCGGCCTACGGACGGCTGCGCGAGCAGTACGTGGCGCTACGCTCGGGTGGGGCTTTGGGGCGTGGGGTAGGGCCACTGTTGGTGGCCCGGCAGCCCATAGACTCCCTGGTGAACAAGCGCATTGCCATTCCAGGGCGCAACACCACTGCTTTTATGCTGCTCACCCTGCACACCGAGGGCTTTATCCCAGTAGAGCTGCGCTACGACCAGATCATGCCTGCGGTGGAACGCGGTGAGGTAGACGCTGGACTGATCATCCACGAGTCGCGCTTCACCTATCATCTGCACGGGCTGGTCAAGGTGTTGGATTTGGGCGAGTGGTGGGAGGGGGTGAGCGGCTTGCCGCTACCGCTGGGGGCAATTCTGGCTCGACGCGACCTGGGCCAAGGCATCATTCAAGCCTTAGACCAAGCCGTGCGGCAGAGCCTCGAGTACGCCTATGCCCATCCCGAGGAAACCACCGCCTACATCAAACAACACGCCCTCGAGCTGGGGGATGAGGTGATCTGGGCGCATATTCATACCTATGTCAACGAGTTTTCGCTGGACGTAGGCCAAGAAGGCGAACGGGCGGTGGCGGAGTTATTTAGGCGGGCCGAAGCCAGGGGATTGATTCCAGCCTCGTCGCAGCCCAGCTTTTTGCCCAGTGCTCAGAAGGTGGGGGGCTAGAGGGGTCGCAACGGACTCCGAGCAAGATGCTAACAACTTGTCGAATGACTAACGCCGAAAGCTAAAGGCTTAAAGTCAAAAACCTAAAAACACCAACTGCGTCCCATACGGTGTTTCTCGATAGAGCAATTATGCCGTCCTGGTTTAGCTTTCTGGCCCCTTGTATTTTGCTTTTAGCCTTTAGGCTTCGGCGTTTAGCGTCTTGCGTTTAGCTCTGTGCCCTCAGCATTTGGCGTTTAGCTTGGAGTAGGAAGGTTGTGTGGCATCTGCCCAATTCAGCTTTAGGCCAATGGGAGAGGGTTTTGGGTCAATCGCGGGTCTTTGGGTTGGTTGTACTCGGTGTTATAAACACAATCTGTAGGCCTACCTCCAGTCGCTACTGAGGACACTCAGGCTAAAGTAAGGGATATGGTTCCAGAGTTTATCGCTGCCCTGCCTAAAGAAGCTAGAACCGAAACCGAGCGGGTGTTCCGTCCTTTCGCCGCCCGCCGAGGCAGCTACGTGTGCTATCCCGAGGATCAGGCCAAGACCCTGTATTACATCTCCGAGGGCTGGGTGCGGCTATTTCAGTTAGGGCCAGAAGAAGAGGAAATCACCCTGACCGTCGTAGGAAGCGGGGAGATTTTCGGCGAGGCCGCGCTCTTGCCCGAAGAAGTCTACGGAATCTTTGCCGAGCCGCTCGTAGACTCCGAGTTGCTCTCGGCCTCGAGGGAAGACCTGGCCCGCCTGACCTCGAGGTTTCCCGAGGCCCAGTCGGCTTTTGTATGGCTGCTCTCGCGGCGCTTGCGCAAGGCCGAGGAGCGCTTGCGCGACCTGCGCTTCAAAGAGGTGTTGCCGCGCCTGGCCAAGGCTCTGCTGGCGGCCATGAAATCCAGCGAGGAGGGCCTCGAGGTCACCCTCTCGCATCAAGATTTGGCTCATCTGGCGGGTTCCACCCGCGAGACCATCACCAAAGTGCTGGGGGAGCTGGCAATGCAGGACACCATCGAGCTGGGCTATCGGCGGATTCTGGTGCTCAAGCCCGAGGCGCTCCGGGAAGTGTCGCTGTAAAGCAATGAGCAACAGGACGGTTTTCCTGAACAAGCGGCATTTGGGATGAAGCTTGAACTCCGTCCTTGGGAAACGGCACAGCGGCTGTGCTGGAAATCTCGCCTAGGCCAGTGCTCTAGCCAAGTCATGATGAAAAACGCGATAGGTAGCGCCCTCGGCCTCGAAGTGGGTTAGCATTTTTCGCTCGTCTAACCAGACCTCTCGCCCACACCGGCGAAGCAGACCGGCACCCTCGAGTTCCATCAGGCTCACGTTTACCGTCTCGCGGCGCGCACCCAGCATCAAGGCCAAGTCGTACTGGGAAAAGGGCATCCGCAAAAATAAGCCCGAAGGGGTGGGTTTGCCCTCTTGGGTGGCGTACAGGTACAGCATCCGCGCCAGGCGAGTAGATACCCTAACCACATGGTTAAGTAGGCGCAGGTTGTTCTCGTCCTCGATTTGCGCCACCAAAAGACCCAGCACCGGCCTGTTCAGCTCGAGTTCAGCTTCCAGTCAGATGCCCCACAGGGCTTACAGCTAGGCTAAAACTCGCAAAGGAGGCAAAACCATGCTTAAAACCAACACTCTACACGAGCTGCAAACCATCCGCGAATCCGACTATAGCTTTGAAAACCCCAACGACGATATCCGGGGCTATACCGTGCAAGACAGTACAGGCGAGAAAATCGGCAAGATAGACCGCCTGTTTATAGACAACGAGGCCCACAAGGTGCGCTTCATACAGGTGGGTCATGGGGGGTTTTTGGGCTTGGGGCGTGAACATAGCCTGCTGCCGGTGGATGCTATAGAAAGCGTTGATTACACCGACCATATGGCTTACATCCAGCAGACTCGAGAGCACGTCGGGGCTAGCCCGGCCTACCAGCCCAATCTGGTCGAAAAACCCGAATACTACGCTTCAATTTACGACTACTATGGCTACCCAGCCTATTGGAGCACGGGCTATATCTACCCAGACTATGCTTCCCTGCATTCGCGTAAGACCCCCGAGGCCGAGGCCAAAAACAAGTAGGACTAGGGTGGTGTTCATGAATAAGCGCCCATTATCCTCGAGGTTTTTGTGTTAGGGACGCTTAAATAACTCTGCCGGAGGGGGCGGAGTCGGCCGCCGATAGCCGCTCGCACGGCAGCTTAGCGCTATAGCGCGTGTGCTAGCAAAGCCCTGGACATCTGGCGGCTGGTGGATTCGGCTTTTACAGATTCGCTCAGGACTCGGCGGTCTCTGGGACGGAACCCGAGTTCCCCACGTTCAGCAGGGTTGGGAGTTTCCATAACCGGTTGAGTGTAGTGGGTGCGATGCTCTGGGTGCTTGTATAAACGCGACAGGCGAAATTCTCCCTATTGAGTCGTAGGGATTGGTGTGGCAGAATCCCCCCGTTCATCGCCCAATCTTGATGAAGCCCCTGACCTCTGGCGACCTCGGACGGCCCCCCTTCGTAAGGGGGGCGGGTTATGCCATCCGTAAAGAGGTGCCCTGCCTTCCCTTGGGGACGCAATTATCTGCTCTTGCCCAGGGCGTTATTTGTAGCAAACCTCAGGGGAGGTGGCGCGAATGCGCCGGAGGGGTTCGCCCTTGACTTTTAGCACTTAACCGCAGTTCAGGCGATTTTCTGTTCGAGCCCCTCGAGAGTTTCTAACTTGGCTACCTCGGGGAAGGAAAAGTTGATGCGAGCACGGGTAAAGCGGGCGAACTCGCTGGGGTTAAGCTGCGCCAGTGATTTGAACTCCCGCGTGAAGTGGGCTTGGTCGGCGTAACCGAGGTCGAAGGCCAGTTCGGTGAGGCTGCGAGTGGGAGCGAGCCAAATCTGGTTGTGGGCCTCCTCGAAGCGGATGAGCTTCGCCAGCGGCTTGGGCGCGATGCCCACGTCTTTCTGGAAGCCGCGCTCGAGCTGTCTTCGGGAAAGCCCGACCTCATCAGCAATATCAGAGACTCGAGCCTGTCCGTTATAGCGGTAAAGTTGTACCGCTGCCGCGATAGCTGGGGTCATTTCCATCCCCAGGGGCCGCACCCGCCGCAGCAGCCAGGCCTCGAGTTCCGCAATAGCCCCGCCGAAATCCCCCAGGGAGAGCAGTCCTTTTATGACCCGAGCCAGTTTTGCCACGCCGAGGTCGTCCGCGCCATAAGCTGTGTTGTACAAACCGTTCTTTAGGCTGAGCAGATGCACTGCGCCCCAGGGGTAAAAGTCCACCTGTAAGGCCCGTGTGAGGCCCACCGAGATGGCCCGTTGTGGCTTGGTGCTGAGCCCAGCCAGATAGCCGTTGGGCATGGGCTCGAGCCGCCCTTGCAGTTCGCCAAAAAATGAGGTTCCATGGTAAAACCCCAGCTTGGGCGAGCGCTCGGGCAAAAAGCGGTGCTCCTGCGTCACCTCGTTGTGCAGCTCTGCAATCGCAATGTAGCAGCGTACGTAGGGGCGCAGCTCGAGGTGGGGGAGGTATTCACAGTAATTCATAGCCTATTGGAGCGATAAAACGCAGCATTCATTATAGTTCGGCAGCCCTTAGAAGCGCTTGAACAAACGCGACGCTATCGCGGTTTCAGCTATTTTTGCCGCTACTCATGGCGGCAAAAATAGCTGGGTACGGTTCTTCTAACTCAGTGGACTGTCCTATTCTTTCTGAAAACCGCTCTAAACCAGGCCCAGCTCGAGGGCCTTCAGCACGGCCCTGGTGCGGTCACGTACCCCCAGCTTGGAGAGGACACTCGAGACGTGGTTTTTCACTGTACCTTCGCTGATGCCCAACACCCCCGACACCTCGCGGTTGCTGTAGCCCCCAGCCAGCAGCCGTAGAATCTCGGTCTCGCGCTCAGTAAGTTGGTCGGGGGCATCGAAGCTCTCGAACTGTGGCCTGATCCCGCCTAGCCCGCGCAACACCCGCTCGGTAAGGGCGGGTTGAATTAGGGTTCCACCCGCTCTCAAGGTTCGGATGGCCTCCACGAGCTGCTCCAGGGAAACGTCTTTGAGCAAATAGCCTTTGGCCCCGGCCCGCAAAGCTCCTAGCACCAACGCGTCGTCGTCGAAGGTGGTGAGGATCAGGGTAGGCGGGAAGAAGTCGGTTTTGGCCAGGGCTTCTAAAGTTCTAATCCCGTCCAGGCGGGGCATCCTCAAATCGAGGAGAACCACCTCGGGGCGGGTTTCGGCGATAACCCGCAGACCCTCTTCGCCGTCGAAGGCCTCGGCCACCACCTCTATCTCGGGGGAAAGCTCGAGCAGGCTCTTGATTCCCTGGCGCACCAGGGTTTGGTCATCTATAAGGGCTACGCGAGTCATAGGAGGTTTACCATTGACTACACAGGCTGTGTCTCGGGTCTCATATCGTAAGTCAAACCCCTACCTTTGGCCTGTAACCTGCGACCCCAGACTTGTGATGGTGTTTCGGTAATCATACTGGCAGCACCGCATCTAGTGCGAAGCCTTCGCCAGGTCTGCTGCGGATACTGAGCTGTCCGCCGAAACCTTCCAAGCGCTCGCGCATCCCGCTCAGGCCGTTTCCATAGCGCAAATCCTTGTGGCCGCGTCCATCGTCACGGGCATGAATCACGATGCCCGAAGCGGTGGTTTCGATGGTAATCCAGAGGTTATTGGCTCCTGCGTGGCGCACAGTGTTGGTGATGATTTCTTGTACACAGCGCACCAGCGCCTGGGCCTTCTGGGGTTCCTCCACGGCCAGGCCAAAGGCCAGCGAGAGGTGAATAGCGGGCCTCGGCACGCCTTCTACCAGGGCGCATAGGGCCGCTTCTAAGTTCACGCTACCCTCGCGCATGGTGCTTACTACCCCACGCACGTCGGAAAGCAGGTCTTTGGCAATTTTTTGGGCTTTACCGACGTGAGTTTTGGATTTCTGGCCCTCGGTGTGGGCGGCCACCTCGAGGTTGAGGCTAAGGGCCGTGAGCTGGTGGCCGATTAGGTCGTGGAGTTCGCGGGCGATGCGAACTCGCTCACCCATCTTGCTCGATTCCGCCAGCAGCACCTGGGTGGCTTTGAGTTCGGCGTTGAGCTTCGCCAGTTGTGTCCTGGCCCGCATCTCACGCACGGCGATTTCGCTGGAAACCAGGGCAAAAAACTGGAACCCGCTATAAATCAGGGTATCCACTATCCCGCTCAAAAAGCTCGGGCCTTGCGAGAAAATTCCTGCTGCTACTACCGCGCTTTGCAGCAGCACCAGAGCGGCACTCCAGCGCCAGGGCCAGATGTTGGCCGCGTGGGCAGCGGTGATGATGAACAGGATCGCCGCCAACTCGTAGCGAGGGTTCACTAGAAAAGCGATGCTAGCTAACACAACTTGCATCAGCAAAATCTGGCTGGGGTAGCGCTGGTAGATGGGCTCGAGCAGCTCCGAGACGATGAGCAAGAAAAATACCCCGAACAGTAGATAGGCCACCAGGCCCAGCCCTGTCCAGGGCGATATTTGAAGCGGATGGGCAAGCAGGTCGGCGAAAATGGGCAGCCCCACTGCCAGCCAGGTCACGAGCCCGGCCAGCCAGCCCATATCCCGCGTCCAGTTGATCCGCATGAGGTCAGTATAAGTCGGCCTTCGCGGGCAGAAATATGCCGAAAGTCATAGGTCTGACCCATGACCAAGGGCAGATGTGGCTACCGAAATGAACCTCTAGCCTGGGTGCAGGAGGCGCATATGAAGGTGATCGAATTGCACAACGTCAGCAAGCGCTACGGTGAGGTGCAGGCTTTGTCTGACGTGAGCTTGAGTGTCGAACCCGGCGAAGTGATGGCCTTTCTAGGGCCCAATGGGGCAGGCAAGACCACTGCTATCGGCATCATGCTGGGTCTGAAAACACCATCTGGTGGCACGGTTCGGCTGTTTGGGCAAAACCCCGAGAGCCCGCAGGTGCGGGGCCGGGTAGGCGTGATGCTACAAGAGTCCGGCGTGCCAGAAAGCCTCACCACCGAGGAGTTGGTGCGGCTGTTCGGGTGCTACTACCCCTATACCTTGCCAGTAGAAGAAGTGCTGCGGCGGGCTGACCTGCTCGAGAAGCGCCGGGCCTTCGTGCGCCAACTCTCGGGCGGGCAGCGCCAGCGTCTGTACTTTGCGCTTTCGATTGTTGGTGACCCCGACCTGATCTTCCTTGACGAGCCGACTGTGGCGATGGACGTGGAAGCCCGGAGAGCCTTCTGGGAGCAAGTGCGAGGCTTTGCTGCGCTGGGTAAGACCATCCTGTTCAGCACCCACTACCTAGAAGAGGTTGATAGCATCGCCAGTCGCGTGGTGGTACTGCACCAGGGCCAGGTGCTGAAGAGCGGTACGCCCGCCGAAATCAAGAGCCTGGTAGCCGCCAAGACGGTGCGCCTGAAAACTGAACTGAGTGTCACCGCAGCAAGCCAGTATCCCGGTGTGGAGCGAGCCGAGCGCGAGAATGGGCATCTGGTTGTCTACTCCAACACCCCCGAGGTCTTCCTCGAGCGCCTCTTCCGCGAGGGTCATGCCGTCGCCGACCTAACCGTAAAGGACACCGACCTCGAGGCCGCCTTTGTCCGTCTTACCGCCTAATGGAGCACGTCATGATCCAGCAACCTGAAATCGTTATTTCCAACCTTCCTGAGCGCCGCCTCAGCCCCACCGCCCAGAAGAGTGGCCATATAGCCGCAATGGTGCTCGAGCAGATGAAGGCCGAGGTCTCATCCTACTGGCGGGTTCCTGAGTTTCTGGTGGGTACAGTAATCATCCCGGTGCTCCTCTTTCTGATGTTCGGAGCCAGTGTGGGTGGGGTGCTGCCACAGGGCACTTCGGTCAAGGCCCTGATGATGGCCTCTTTCGCAGCCTATGGAGTGGTGAATCTGGCGATATTCACTTTTGGGGGCGATATCGCCGCCGAGCGCGGGCAAGGCTGGCTGCGGCTGATGCGGGCCACCCCCATACCCCCCTGGGTCTACTTAATCGGTAAGTTTGCCCTGGTCACGCTGTTTGGTACAGCCATCCTGCTGGTGGTGTTTGTGGCGGGCCTCCTGAGCGGGGTGCGGTTGGGGCTCGAGGTCTGGGCCAAGGCTTTTTTCACGCTTTTGCTGGGCTCACTCTCCTTTAGCACGCTTGGCTTCGCACTAGGATTTCTGGCCCGCCCCCGTGCCGCCTCCACCATCGCCAATCTGGTATTCTTACCACTTTCCTTCGTCTCCGGCTTCTTTTTTCCCCTCAATCAACTGCCACAGTTCGTGCAACACCTGGCCCCCTATCTGCCCACCTACCACTTCGGGCAACTGGTCTGGAGCAGTATTGGCACCGCCAGCGATGTAGCCCGCTTCACGGCTCAGCCTACGGGAGATGCCCTTGGGCACGTGCTGTGGCTGCTAGGTGGCTTCATGCTTTTCGGGGTGCTGGCAGTTTACGGCTATCAGCGTGACCGGGGCCAGGAGATGCGCTGAAGGGGGGACCCTCACAGCATTTTTTGGTCAATGTAACACCACGTCCAACTCTCCCCCGTCTCGAGGCTCTTGATCAGTGGGTGGCCGGTGGTGTTGAAATGCCTGGTGGCGTGCTTGTTTTTGGAGTCGTCGCAGCAGCCCACATAGCCGCAGGTCAGACAAACCCGCAGGTGAACCCAGGTATCGCCTAAGCGCACGCAGTCCTCGCAGACATCGGTCGTTACCGTGACGGGGTTAGCCCACTCCAGGTGAGAACACAGTCCTCTTTGGATTTCCTCGTCGCTGAGGATAAAACTACGGGCTACTCCAGCGCCCCTGGCCCCTTGAGACTGCCGGGCCTGTGCCCCTTGGCGCAGGGCTACGTTCAGGTACACTTCCACTGCGTCCAGTCGGTCAAACGGCCCCAATACCTGTCGCAGCAACTCTCTAGTGCTGGGTTCTTCCTCGGTCACGACCTGTGCCCCGGCTTTTTCCAGCTCCTCGCGGTCAGATTCCGATGCCGTTCGCGCCACAATCGGTAGGTCAGGCTGGTTGGCTCGCACCACCGAGGCCACCCAGTGAATCATGGTGGGGTTGTCATCGGCAACCACAAATAGCTTGGCCCGCTCGGCCCCGGCTAGCCCTAAGATATGGGTGTTGGCATAGTCGCCGCGCAGCACTGCATAGCCCTTGCTCTCGGCCTCGTTGGCTCCATCGGGGGAGAGGGTGAGGATAAGAAAGGGAATCTCGGCTTGCTCGAGGGCGAAAGCCAGCCGCCGGGCGTAGTTGCCGTAGCCTGCCAGAATCACGTGACCACTGAGATAATCGAAGCTGCCCTGCTCGAGCGGAGGCTGTTCGGGAAGGGTGTTTAGGCCCGTTTTCTCCCGCATTCTGGCTCCCAGGTTCGCCAGGAACGGTGTGGAGGCCATCAGCAGCACGGTCAAAGCCACGAAAGCCTGCGAACCCGCTTGTCCTAGCCCAAAAGCGCTCAGCCCCGCCTCGCGCCCGGTGCGCTCCAAGACGAAGGAAAACTCTCCCACCTGAGCAATCAGCAGCCCGACCTCGAGGGCGGTTCCCCTGGGATAACCCAAAATCCGGGTGCTAAGAGTGGTGGTTGCTACCTTGACCAGCAGCACCCCGAGAATCAGGGCCAGCACCAGTGGCAGACTCGAGACCATAAAGCGCAGGTCGAACAAAAGCCCAACCGAGATGAAAAAAGCCGCGCTAAAGAGGATTTGCAACGGTAAAATTTCCGAAAGAGCCTGCTGCCCGAAGCGGCTCTCACTCACCAGCAATCCAGCCAAGAAGGCTCCCAGTGCCAGCGAAAGCCCAGCCAGACTGGTCAGGTAGGCGGTGCCGAAGCAGATGGCGATGACTACCAGCAAAAACACTTCACGCGAACAGGTACGGGCCACGGCCTCGAGAAACTTGGGCATTACCTGCCGGGCCAAAGTTAGAATCAGGGTGATAATTACTGCGGCCTTGGCAAAAGCCCACAAAATCTCGGCCCCAGAGCCGCCTCCCTTTCCTAACATCGGTACCACCAGCACCATCGCCACCACTGCCAAATCCTGAAAAATTAAGATGCCCAGAGAAGCCTGCCCTGCCGCCGAGCCGGTCTGACCCCGGTCAGAGAGCAGCTTCATCACGATGGCAGTAGAGGATAGAGCAATTAAGCAGCCGGTAAATATCCCGTCGTGCCAGTCGCGGCCCAGCAGGGTCATCGTCCCTGTAGCTGCTGCGATGGTGAGCCCGACCTGCAATCCACCCCCCACAAAAATCAGCCGTCCAATCCGGGCCAAGCGGTCTAAGCTGAACTCGATACCGATGGTGAAGAGGAGCAGCACCACCCCAATTTCGGCGGCAGCATTTATGATTTCTGGATTCTTGACCAGCCCCAAAGCATTTGGCCCAATCAGCACGCCTGCCAGCAGAAAACTGACGATGGGCACCAGGCCGATGCGAAAGGAGACAAACGCGATAAGGGCACTACTGACCAAAAGCAGTGCGACTTCTGCAAAAAAAGCCGGGTTTTCTCCAGCCGCCAGCGCTACCGACCCCAAAGTGAATACCAGCAAAACGAGCGGCATAGCGCAATCCTACGTCGCACTGTTCGGCCAGCACTAAGCGTGAGGTCACGGTCACGAGGTCGGAGCAATTGGCGGCTATCAGGCTTTTATCAAGACCTCATCGGGGATTGCAAGGCCGCCCTCGAGCCACTGCGACGTTCATTGCCGAAAAAGAAAAAGACGAGGAATAAAGTCCTCGTCTAGAACTGGTGGGCGATCCGGGACTCGAACCCGGGACCTCACGCTTATCAGGCGTGTGCTCTAACCAGCTGAGCTAACCGCCCATATATCAGCGAGTTATCAATATAGCGAACGGAAAGGCAATGGTCAAGTTGTGAAGTTGACGAGAGAGGCTTTGGTGGCTAAACTTGTCTGTGCGTGGTTGACGGAAGTTGCCCGCAAAACTTTCGGGGCGTAGCGCAGCTTGGATAGCGCACACCCTTGGGGTGGGTGTGGTCGGAGGTTCAAATCCTCTCGCCCCGACCAAGCAAAAGTAAGTGCAGTACGGCGAAAACCGCTCGAGACCAGAAATGCATCCGAGCGGTTTTTGGCATTTAGGGGCGGTGTTAATGCCTTCTCCCCGCTAGCTCCCACCCACGAACTCCTGTCGAACGAGAGAGGTTTGCTCGAGGCAGGGGTAGGGCCTATATAGCTAAAACCGGCGTTTGCGCTGCGGCAGGAGCAACAGTATAACCCCGATTACTACACAGCTATCGGCCAGATTAAAGATTGGGAAGTTGTCCAAAAACGAAAGCCCGGTGCGGTTGATGTCCAAGTAATCTACCACCCAGCCCCGGCCCAGCCGGTCTATGGCGTTGCCCAGGGCTCCGGCAGCAATCAGGGAAAGCGCTACTTGATTAAGCAGGGGCAAGCGGGTGCGACCCATGTAGACGAGCAGGCCGAAGCCCACCAGTAGGCTAATCCAGACCAACCACTTGGCCCCATCCTGGAAAAGGCCAAAAGCGGCCCCGGTGTTCTTGACAAAGGTGGCATCAAAAATCCAGAACAGTTGGCGGATGGGCACCGCATAGGCATCAAAAGCTTTTATACCCACTGCCCGTAAGACCTCGAGCTTCGTAACCTGGTCGGCAACCAAGAGCAAAGGAACCAGCCACAATGAAATGGGCATGTCTGGGGGAGTCTAGCACGCTTTGGTGAGCATATGCTATACTTCCAAGCGTTGTCTCGAGGCGGGAATATATCCCCGGCGGGCAGAAGGAGAGCGGTAATGTCCAGGATTTGCGAAATTAGCGGCAAGCGCCCGACAGTAGCCATGAGCGTCACTTACCGGGGTAAGGCCAAGCGTGAGGGTGGCGTAGGCAAGAAGATCACCGGGTACTCCAAGCACTGGCAAGCCCCCAACCTGCGTAAGGTAACGGTGCACGTGGGCGAGCACGACATCACCTTCAAGGTAGCGGTTAGCCATGCTCACAAGGTTTATGAGTTGGTCGAGCGCTCCAAGGGGATGAAGTTGGCGGGTCTCACGGCCAAGCAGGTCAAGACCCGGTTGTTGAACCTGTTATAAGCGGTGGGATTGGGTGGGGGCGGATTCGAGACCCGTCCCCGATAGTTTTATTTGTGGATATTGCCGCATAGAATAGGGCTATGCCAATTAAGCCAGGCTGGGTTGTGCTGGCCCTGGTGGTGTTATTTGCCTTCTGGCAGACCGCCCAGCTAATTTCTGCACGGCGGCAACTTGGGGTGGCTCGAGCGGAAATCCTCAAGCTGAGACAGCCTCCCCCCAAGCCTCCAGAAAGTTTTATTTTTCCCCTTCCGGGGGCCTGCCTGCCTAAAACCGCAGCCAACCTGCCCGATGCCCCCCGCGAATATCGCAAGGGTAAAAACCCCGGTTTTGTTTTTCTAAACGCTGATGCCTGCGTGCCGGTGGTATATGGAACGGGGGTGGTGGCGGCCTCGAGCGGAACCGTGGTCAAGGCCGATACCAGCTATAAAGAGCTTTCTAGCAAAGATTTTCAGGCTTTGCTCAAGGCCGTAGCCAAGGGGGCCTCCCCTGAGCAGATGAACCGCTTACAAGGTCGTCAGGTCTGGATTCGTCACGCGGGTGGCCTGACCAGTGTCTACGCCCATCTTTCTGCCATTGCACCGGGCATCAAGGTGGGCGGCGCAGTGGAAAAGGGCCAATGGATTGGGCGGGTAGGTAACAGCGGCACCGAATACGGCGTATTGGGCCAGCAGAGCGGGGCCCGGCTCTTATTCGAGCTGTGGGATGGGGAACCTAACAAGGACAGATATTTCGGGCAAGGAGTGCCCGTAGAGGCCCTGCGGGCCAAAGCCAAGCTCGAGTTCGGCCTGCCGTAAACCAGGGCTCGGTAATTGACCCTGCACCCATCGCAACCTGCTGCATCGGTTAGCATAGGCTTCGATGCGTGAGACCTTTCGCCAAGTCTGGCAGTATCTGTGGGTGCGGGCAGTAGCATATGTGGTGTTGGTGCTGCTGGTGGGATGGCTGCTTTCCTGGGCTTTTCATGGAGCCAGAACCGCTATCGTGACCATCGCCATTGCTTTTGGGTTTTCGTATATCACCAGCCCCATCGTGCGTTGGTTCGAGCGCCACCGCCTGACCCGTGCTTTGGGGGTGGTGGTGGTATTCGTGGGGCTGTTGCTGTTTTTAGCGCTGGCCTCGGTACTCCTGGCTAACATGGTGGGCCAACTGACCGGATTCCTCAACAACCTGCCCAAACTGCTCAACCCCCTTCTGGGCTGGATTCAGTCGTTGCCGGGGCAGATTGGTCGCATAGAACTGCCCCAGCCCATCCGCGATGCGCTTAACCAAGCTAGTAGCAGCCTCCAGACCTTGCTCCAGGGCTTTACCCAGACCCTTCTACGGGGTTTTCAACTCCTGCTGGCCCAAGGCGGTAACCTGATTGGCTTTTTCACCGCCCTGCTGGGCGGTATTTTCCAGCTTCTGACCGCGCTGACCATCTCGCTATATCTGCTCTACGACCTGCCCAAAATTGGACAAACCCTCTTCAAAGCTTTTCCCGAGCCCTATCAGCCAGGCGTGGCGGCAGTAGCCGAGCGGGCCGACCGGGCCTTTGGCAATTACGTGCGGGGACAAGTCACGGTGGCAGCTCTGGTGGGTTTGACGGTAGCAATAGGGCTCTCTATCGTGTATGGCATCTTTCAGGGGTTTGGCCCGCAGAGCTTTTCGCAGGCGGCCTCGCTGGGTTTTCTGGCCTTCATCTTCAACTTCATCCCCTACGTTGGAGTGATTATCTCCTCGATACCTGCCATCTTGCTGGCCCTGCCTTCGGGTTGGCTGGCGGCTCTGCTGGCGGGTCTGGCCCTGTGGCTGGCAAATCAGCTCGAGGGCAATGTCTATGGCCCCTTCATCATGCGCCGGGCCATCAGCATCCACCCTGTCACTGGCATCTCGGCCATCCTGATTGCGGGCTCGCTGTTTGGCTTTATTGGGGCCTTGCTGGCGGGGCCAGTGATTGCTTTTCTGAAGATTATGTACACCGACTATTACCTGAACTCGAGGTTTTACAAAGAAGGCTAGGCCGCGCGGGGGCGCTCGAGGATTACCACGTACTCGCTGGGGATAGCCGCAGGGTTCTCCACGAAGATTTGCACCAGCCGCCAGCCCTCACGGGCATGTTCCTCCACCACCGCCTGGTAGGTGTGGGCGTCTATGCCGTCTCTGAGGTAATTCACCGCGACCCGGACAAACTTATAGTTGTACATAACCGCGATCTTAAGCGCCTAACGTCAGCCTAACATAATCTTGTACATCACCACCGTGCCGTACAGCTTTCCGTCCTGCCAGCGGGCGTACTGCGGAATCACCCCCGCTTTCTGCCAACCTAAACTCAAATAAAGCCGCTCGGCCTCGTGGCCCTCGAGCGTGTCCAGTACGAGCGTCGTTCGCCCTAATCGCTCCGCCTCATTCTCTGCTGCTTCCATCAAAACCGTGGGAATGCCCTTGCGGCGGTGCGCCGTCCCCACCATCAGCTTGGCCACCTCGGCGCGGTGGATGCCGTTGGCGCGGGACTCTAAGTTGAGCTGGACGGTTCCCGTCACCTCTTCCCCCTCGAGCGCCACCCACAGCAGCTTATACGGGCCTTGAATTGCCGAGTGAACCTCGAGCCAATACGCTTGTGCCTCTTCCACCGATAGGGGCGGCAAGAACCCCACCGAGGCTCCGCCGTCCACCACGTCTTGCAGCAGTGCGACCATCTGCGGGAGAAGGGGCTCGAGGCCGCTCGCATCCAGCCGCCGAATCTCCGTGATCAAATCCGCTTCTCCATGCAGATGCTCAGAGGGTCGTCGAAGTAGTTGCCGAAGGGCGGGATGCGCCGAAAGCCGAAACTCTCGTACAGGCCGAGAGCCTCGAGCTGGGAAACCCCGGTCTCCAACCGTAAAACCTTGATGCCGTGCTGGGCGGCATAATCGGAAAGATGTGCGACCATCAGCTTGCCCAGCCCATGCCCGCGAAACTGCGGGCGCACGTACATCCGCTTCAGCTCGGCATAATCGGCGAAAATCTGCACACCGCCGCAGCCCGCCGGGGTCTCGTCCTGGTAGACCACGAAGAACGCCATGCCCTGCCGGATGAGCTTTTCGACGCTGTACCCGTGGCGGCTTTCGGGCGGGTAGTTCGGGTTCAGTACCGCGTCGAGTTCGGCAATAAGTTCTTTGAAAACCGAAGCTCAGAGGAAGGGCATTCTGCTCGAAAACTAAGCCCAGTGACTACCGTCCTCGAGGGCTTTTTTGAACCACCCAGGAATCTCGTTGCCGAAGCGCTTTTGGGCAAACCCTTTGGCAAACTCTCCGTAGCAGTTGCTGGCAATTGCAGTTCTGGCCCCTTCCATCAACCGGTGCAGGTAGCGCAGGTTGTGTAGGGAAAGCATCCTCGAGGCCAGCATCTCCTCGGCCCGCACCAGATGGGATAAATAGGCCCGGCTGAAGTGCCGACAGGCGTAGCAGTCGCACTCTGGGTCAATCGGGCGGGGGTCGTCTAAATGCCGGGTCAGCTTGAGGTTCAGGCGGCCCTCGTCCACCAGGGCGTAGCCGAAGCGCCCAGTGCGGGTGGGATACACGCAGTCGAACATATCCACGCCCAGCGCCACCGAGGCCACCAAATCCTCGGGATGGCCCACGCCCATCAGATAGCGCGGCTTGGCTTCGGGCAGGATGCGGGTGGAGAGTTCAATGGCTGGATACATCCCTTCTTTTGGCTCCCCGACGGCCAAACCGCCGATGGCGAATCCGGGGGTATCAAACTGGGCGGTAGCCTGGGTGCTGGTTTGGCGCAGCCCTAAGTCTACCCCGCCCTGGGCGATGGCAAAAAGTGCCTGGTCGGGCCGGGTTTTGGCCCGTAGGCAGCGCTCGAGCCACCTTAGGGTGCGCTCGATGGAGTCTTGCATGTAGCTCCGATCTGCCGGGTAGGGCGGACACTCGTCGAAGGCCATGATGATATCGGCCCCCAGTGCTTCTTGTACCCCTAGGCTTTTCTCGGGGGAAAGCTCGATCAGGTCGCCGTTGAGGTGACTCTGAAAGACCACCCCCTCCTCGGAGATGCGGCGCATATGCCCTAAGCTCATCACCTGAAAGCCACCTGAATCGGTCAGCCAGGGGCCGTCGTAGGCGGCGAAGCCGTGCAGCCCGCCGAGCCGCCGCACCCGCTCGGGGCCGGGCCGCAGCAGCAGGTGGTAGGTGTTGCCCAAGATAATCTGCGAGCCGATTTCCCGAATCTCCTGGGGGCTGATGCCCTTCACGCTGCCTAGGGTGCCCACCGGCATGAAGAGTGGGGTCTGCACCGGGCCGTGGGGCGTGAGAAAAAGCCCAGTGCGGGCACGACCCGACTGGGCGGAAAGGGAGAACTCGAACACCTGCGTATTGTCAAACCTCTAAGGCCCAACGTCAACCGCTCAGTTCTGGGTGCAACTGCTGCTGGTGCAGGTAAAGTTTTGGCTAGTGCTATACGAAGGCAGAGCATACTCGGTGTCCATGCCTTTGCCCAAGATGTTGAACCCGGCCTTGAGTGCGCCAGTTCCGGCCAGACCGCCCGCGATGGTGGCCTGGGTGGGGGTGCTGGCGTTGATGGTCAGGTTGGCGAAGGGCTTGGCCTCGAGGCTGGGCCCCGCGATGCCATAAAACTTCACGTCCAGCACCAGCTTGGCATAGACCTGCCCCTGCCCGCCGCCAGGGGTAGTGGCGCTAAAGCTAGGGTTCAGGCTGGCCTGGAAGGCCGGGTTGCTGCTCAGGGAACTCCAGGTTCCGGTGCTGCCGTTGTACTTCACGCCCAAGTTGACCGAAAGGCTGGGGGCTACTCCGGCATTGATGGTGATGGGCTTGTCGGCCCCTGCCGAGGCTCCGGCGATTAGCTTGGGTTCGATAATCACAATCACCGGCACGGCTCCCACCAGGAAGGCCCGCTTGAGGGAATAACTGGCGAGTTGCTGCTCTTGAGCTACAGCCAGGCTGGCCTTGCCGGTAGTGGTGATGGTGGCGCTGAGCTGGGAGGAGAGCGTACCGGAGATTCCGGTCTGGAAGAGGCTGACTTTCTGGCCGGAGAATTGCAAGCGGAAAGTGGGGTCTATGCTCTGGGTGACGCTGCCATTGAGGGTTACGGTTACACCCGGAGCAGGCGAAAAGGTCACGTTTTTGAGGGCAATTTTGCCGGTGATGGCCTCGGCATGGACACCGGGAACCGACTGCACCAAGCTGGCATCACCGATTTGCAGGGTCTGGAAGTCGAGAGAGGCATCGCCCGAAGCGATGGCATCCTCAAGGGCGGCACTGGTGGTCTGGACGTAGACTTTGCGAATGGCCTGGGCCGAGACCCCGCTTCCGCGCACAAACTGGGTCGAAATCCCGGTAACTTTGCGCAGCAGGCCGTCGTTGCAGTTGCTGACCAGGGTGTCGCCGGTATTGGCAGTGAAGGTGTTGTCGGTGACGACGAGTTGATTGGGGTCTACTTCCAGGGTGGTGGGGTTTAGCACTTGGGTGCTGCTGGCGGGGGTAAAGCTGCCGCTCACCAGGCCTTGGTCGGTGACAGGGGTGCAGACCTGGCTCGAGCCGGTTCCGCTAGTCGTCGAGCAGGCCGCCAGCAGCGCGGGCAGCCCCAGCAAAACCAAACGTTTCATTTGACCACCTCGAACTTGGTTTCGGCGATATCCCGCACGCTAGCCGCTGCGATGAACTTGTACATGAGCTGAGCAAACTCCTGGGGGCTGGGCTTGCCCCGGAAGCGGGCCTCGGCTGCGCCTGGCACATTGGTGTAGATCAGCCACATCTTCTCCGGGCCGGTGGGCTCGGTCAGGACGTAGGCGGCCTGTGCGCCCTGAGCGTTTTTGTCGGTCTTGAGCGGGAAGATTTGAGCACCTGCTGGAAGCAAAACATTGCGCTCGAGTTCTTGCAGGCTGCCGTCGGGGTCGAGGCCCACCAAAGTCACGTAGCCAGGCTGGCTCGTGGTGAAGCCAAAGGTGGCATACTCCCCGACTTGATAGGTGCTGCTGGCCCCCTTGTTGGGCTGGAAGCCCTGGATTACGCTTTGCAACTTCCAGTCGGCCCGCTGGTTGTCGCTAATCCCCAAAGTTGCGCTAGGTGCACAAGCCGCCAGAACCGATACCAGTAAAAGCACATTTAGCCATCGCATCGTCCTAAGAGTTTACTAATCCTGCTGAGCCTGACCTCGAGTTTAGGATTAAGAAAAACTTATACTTGGTGTGTGGAGCGCTACGTGCTGGTGATGCTGGGCGGCGCGATTGGAGCAGGGCTGCGCTATGGCCTGGGAGCCTGGATTCAGTCGGTGAGTGGGCCAGGCTTTCCCTGGAGCACTTTTCTCATTAATGTGACCGGCAGTTTTTTTATCGGCCTGGTGATTCGCCTCAACTTAGAAGGCTCGCTCTCGCCCGAGGCCCGGCTGCTTCTGGCGGTGGGGATTCTGGGGGGCTACACCACGTTTTCCACTTTCAGCTACGAAACCCTGACCCTGGTGCAGCAGGGCGAATGGCTCAAGGCGTTTTCTTACGCAGTGGGCAGTGTAATTCTGGGCTTTGCGGCGGTGCTGCTGGCCTACCGTTTGGCGGGGAGGTTTGCGTGAGACTCGAGGGGGAAGCCAAGCTGCTGCGCATCTTTATCGGGGAGTCGGATAAATGGCAGGGCCGACCACTGGCCGAGGCCATCGTGCTCGAGGCTAAAAAGGCCGGTCTGGCCGGGGTTACGGTGTTCAAGGGGTTTATGGGTTTCGGGGCCCATTCGCGCATCCACAGCGCGAAAATCCTCCAACTCTCCGAGGATTTGCCGGTGCTGCTGGAGGTGGTGGACACCGAGGAGAAGATTCGGGCCTTCCTGCCCACCCTCGAGGGCATGGTGGGCGAAGGTCTGGTGACACTGGAAAAGGTGGAGGTAATCCGCTACCAGGCAGGCTCGAGCTGAGTCGCTTTGGGGACGAGATTCTCTAGAAGCCCGATTAAGCCCACAGGGACACAAACCTCGTAGGGGCCAACCTTGTGTTCGCCCAAACTCCCCGCATGCTAACAAGCACCATCCCCGACGACACCAGTCGCCGCCGGGGATCGAGGGTAGGCTCGAGACCTGTCGCTACTGCGAAATATCCATCACCAGCACTGGCTTTTCCAGAGGGTTTTGGTTCTCCATTGGGACGACTGCGGTGCCGATAGCGTTGTACTCGATGACGTGCGAGCCCCAACTGAAGCTCTTTTCTTCTACCCGCACCCCCACAATTCCCTTGGCTCCCAGCCGCTCGGCTTCGGCTTCCATGCGGCTCATGGCGAGTTCGCGGGCATCGTAGAGGGCCTGGGTGAAGTTGGTCATCTCGGTGTTGTTACCTAGGGTTTTGAGGGCTTGCATCAAGCCCTGGTGGGCCACATGGTAGACGCAGGTGCCCATCACCAGCCCGGTGGGGCGGTAGCCCGAACGGCGCAGGGTCCAGAGCTCCTGACCGGAGAGGTCGGAGGTGAAGGGCCGGTCTTCGGACTGCCCCGCTTTGACCACCCGGTGGGGTTCGCCCTCAGGGGCACGCACGGCGGTTCCCACCGCGATAAACTCGGCCAGGCTCTCGCCCCACTCAGCCAGCGAGACTTCCAGCCGCACCCCCACGATGCCGTCCGCACCCAGCAAGTTGGCCTCGCTTTCCATACGGGAGAGGGCCAGGTGGCGGGCGGTGTACATAGCCTGAGTGATGACCTCGAGTTCTTGGTTTTGGTTCCAGCGCGCGGTTTGCAGGCCGATGTGGTAAATCGAACTGCCCATCACCAGACCCAGCGGGGTAAAGCCCGCCTCGACCAGCAGAGCAAACTCGTTGACCGAGAGGTCGCTGGTGAAAAGCCCTTTTTCCTTTTGCCGCTGGAGCCGCTTGACTGCATCCTGAGGGATTCCGTACACGCTGCCTCCTTTACGCAATGAACCTCCGCAGCGCCTCGCGTACCCGGGCGTTGCGCTGGGCTTCCTGGGCGATGGCTGCCGAAACTTCCTCGAGCCAAACCTCGACAGGCAGGGGCTCCAGCGAGAGGCGGATGCCCGCTACGTGGTGTCCCCGCCCGGCCTCGAGCCGCCCGTCCTGAATGCGCAGGTGATATTCCACCTCGCCCAGATGCAGGCTCACCGACTCGAAACCCTGGTCTATAAAGAGCAGTTTTTTGTGCGTCACCTTGACTGCTTGGGGCAACAGGTGTTGCAGACGACCAGAGAGTTCCTCCGCAAAAGCCTGCGCGTCTTTTTGGTCGGAGTGGGCGAGCGCTGCTTGCACCTCGAGCTCGAGCCCCTTGGCGTTGTCCACCACTCCAGTATGCCACCAGCAGGGCGGGCCGCAGGGTCAAACCGGCAAATAATTCTAAGAGTTTTGTGATAAATAAATCGGGCTCGAGGCTGTAATCGCTCTAAACTTTTAGTTAGGTGGTTGGCCCCAATCAGAAAGGATAGAAAATATGCGACTCAAACTCGGTTTTCTCAGCGTCGCCTTGGTTTTCCTTGGGGCCTGTGCGCCAACCCAGCTCGGGGCTTGGCCTTCCGCTCCGCTCGAGATGAGCAGCGATATCCTCAAATCCACCAAACTCAAGCCCGGAGCCACCTGGTACGTATCGCGGCTCTATAACAACACCTATCTGGGCATTTCCCGCGATGATATGAACTCCCATTTCAATTCATCTTAGACTCAGAAAAAGGGTGATATTTTGCGCAAGGGACTGGGAGGTTACACCATAGCCGACTTCACGACTCCCAAGGATTGGAAGGTGAGTCTGGCCAACGTGAATGCTCGGCGCGATGTGGTGGATATTTCGGGTGGCTATACCTATTTCCAGGACGCTGCCGAGGTCATTCTGCAAGTGGATGTGCCCGCTTTGTCCACCGACGACGGCCTGGTTCGAGCGACCTTGCGCTTGCCTAACGGGGATACCATCAACATCGGTTGTTTCGCCACTTTGGAGGTTCCCAAGCCTGGAACCGCCGCGCTATCCGCTTCCAGCGATTAGCGAGTGTGCGCTTCCTTACCGGCCCTGGCGAAAGTCGGGGCTAGACTTTGCTCATGTTTGGTAACTTCTTCAAACCTAAAGAACAAAACGAGCGGGTTCCACCGGGCCAGACCCTCACCCAGAAATTCCCTGTCCTGACCTATGGCCCTGTCCCAACGGTCAAAGCCGAGGAGGTGAAGTTCCAGGTCTGGGGTCAGGTTGAGACCGCCAAGGATTTCTCCTGGGCCGAGCTTTTGGCCCTGCCGCAGTCCAACCTCACCGCCGACTTTCACTGTGTGACGCGCTGGAGCAAGCTCGATGTGCAGTGGACGGGGGTCAGGGTGTTAGACTTGATGCAGGGCATCAAGCTCAAGCCCAGTGCCAAAGCGGTGCTGCTGCACTGCTACGGTGGCTACACCACCAATCTGCTCCTAGACGACCTTTTACTGCCCGAGAATATGTTGGCCCACACGCTGTTCGGCCAGCCTATCCCGCGCGAGCACGGCGGGCCGCTGCGGCTGATTGTGCCGCACCTGTATGCCTGGAAAAGCGCCAAATGGCTCAAGGGGTTTCAGTTTGTGGATAAGGAAGAGCTGGGTTTTTGGGAGGTCAACGGCTACCACCGCCGAGGCGACCCCTGGAAGGAAGAGCGCTTCAGCGACGATTGAGCTATGGAGAGCGGGGGAGGTCAACCCGCATAAGTGAGCAAGCGTATGAGCCTGGAACGGCTTCAGCAACAGGTGGATTTGGCTCTGGAGGTCTACCGGGGCTGCCAGCAGTTAGAGCAGCGCGAGTATGGCCCGCAGTACGACGAGGTAAAGCGCATGGAGGACGAGGCTCCCGCGCCCGACCCTTGCACCGAAACCTTCAACGAGCTGCTCGAGGCCTGTATGCGCTACGTTTCGAGCGGCGGGGATAGGGATGTGCTCGAGCTGGGCGAGTATCGTCAGGCTGTGTATAGCCGCCTCGAGGATATGGAACGTTGGGAGAACGAAGGGGGTCAATCTTAGATTCGACTGCCAGACTGTGTAGCTGAGTACGTTCGTAGGTTAGAGTGTTTGAACCTATGAAGCTGAAAGTGTCTGTTGCTGGAGCGACTGGATGGGTCGGAAAGCCTCTTTGTAAGGCAGTGTCTGAAGCCAATGACTTGAGCCTGGTGGGTGCGGTTTCTCGGACTCATAAAGGCCACAACCTGAAAGATGTTTTTGGTGACCCAAACCTCGATTTGACGGTTAGCAAGTCGGTGGCGGAAGCGCTCGAGACCCCAACCGATGTTTTGGTTGATTACACCAAAGCAGACGTGGTCAAAGCTAATGTGATGACGGCTATTGGCAAGGGGGTTTGTGTGGTTATTGGCTCTTCGGGGCTAACCGACCAAGATTTTTCTGAAATTAACCAAGCCGCTTTGGATAATGGAGTAGGTGTGATAGCTGCGGGCAATTTCGCTATTACCGCGGTACTGCTGCAACGCTTTGCCTGCGAAGCAGCGAAGTATTTATCTCACTGGGAGATTATAGATTATGCCTCAGACGCTAAAAAAGACGCACCCAGCGGTACAACCCGCGAGCTGGCGTTTCGGCTTTCACAAATCAGAAAACCGGAAGTCACGCACCCCATAAGCCAGACCATTGGGGAGAGCCAAAGTCGGGGAGTGACGTTGGCGGGGAGTCAGATTCATTCGATTCGCCTTCCCAGCTACATTATCGGCGTTGAGGCCATATTTGGCGCGAAGGATGAGCGCTTAACCATCCGTCACGATGCTGGAAGTGGAGCTGAGCCGTATATCGAAGGCACGCTGCTGGCGATTCGTAAGGTCAGGGATCAGATCGGGCTAATCAGGGGCTTGGATAAGATTATGGGCTGAGAGCTAACTAGCAAGGTTTTTGCGTCTAGAACGGTGAAATTCGCTATATTGAAAAACCCCGTCCAGGACAGCACCTCGAATTCAGTGGATTTCCTCGAGCCTCCCCTCTCGAGCCAGCCAGCCAATCCCGCGTGAACGGGCGTACTCGAGCAAATCCTGGAGATTGTTCGTCCAGGCCAGCTCGACCCGCTGGCCCTGGGCCCGCAGCCTGGCAGCCATGGCCCGGTCTAGGGCCAGCACCTCGGGTGCAGCCTCGGAGACCGGCAGACGCAGGGCTTCCATGACCCGCTCGAGGCCCACCGCGAACCCGGCGGCGTAGGGCAGCAAAGCCCCGTCGTAGCGCCCACCGCCCAGCAAGGGCAGCCCGAAATCCGGGGTGTAGGCCTGAAAGTTGATGCCGGTGTAGAAGCTCAGCCGCCGGGCACGGCCCAGGTCGAGCAGCAGCGGAACCTCAGGCAGCAGCGCCAGGATGGCCTCGAGCCAGTCCAAATCGGCCTGAGCGCGGTTAGAGAGCGGCAGCTTGCGAGCTTCGGCCAGCACCTCGCGCCCGCCGTAGAGGTCGGGCAGTGTCAGCAGCGCACTCTGCAAGCTGGGGTGAACCCCGTAGCCCGCCAAAAGCTCCTCCAGCTCGGGGCTATTTTTGCGCTGGATGGCCTGACGCAGGGCTTCTTTTTGCCCTTCGCCCAGGCTGGTCGCTTCCAGCAAATCCCGCACCAGTGCGGGCAAGCCCACCTCGAGCTGTGCCCCTTTGAACCCCAGAAGCTGCAAAGTTTCCCAGGCCAGCTCGAGGATTTCGGCATCGGCCTGGGGACTCGAAACCCCAATTAGCTCGGCCCCGACCTGCGTAAACTCTCTGCTGCGCCCCAGTTCCACGTCGCGCTCACGGAACCACAGTGGCCCCGAGTACTGCACCCGCACCGGCCCCTCGAGCCGCTGTCCCTTGATGAGTTCGGAGACTGCCGTGGTGAACTCGGTGCGCAGCATCAGCACCTCGCCGCTCTTGTCCACCAGCTTGAAGGCCAGATCGGACAGGGTGTGCTGGGGGTTGTAGAACTCTAAGGCGGGCAACTCCACCGGCTCGTAGCCCCAGGAGTACAAAAGCCGTGCCAAGCGCTCCAAAAGCTCGCGGCGCAGGCGAGCTTCGGGTGGGAGGAAGTAGCGGGTGCCTTCGGGAATCATGGGTCAGAACTATAGGTGAAAAGTAGAAAAGGTGAAAAGTAAGGGCTTAGATTTTACTTTTTACCCTTTGACCTTTTCACCTTTACTTTGGCTTTGCCAAAATCTTCACCGACAAAATCTTGTCGCGCTTGTCGCCCAAGACCGCGCCGGGGCCTTCGGTGGCAGAAATCTTGTCCAGTACGTCCAAGCCCGCCGTGACCTGCCCGAAGACGGTGTACTGCTGGTTGAGGTTGGGGGTGGGGCCGAAGGTGATATAGAACTGGCTGCCGTTGGAGTTGGGATCCATGGTGCGGGCCATGCCTACCACGCCTTTTTTGTCGTAGTTCAGCGATTTGTTGACCTCGAGGCCAAACTGATAGCCGGGGCCGCCCATGCCGGTGCCGGTGGGGTCGCCGGTCTGGGCTACGAAGCCTGGAATCACCCGGTGGAACACTACCCCGTCGTAGTAGTGGTGCAGGGCCAAAAACACGAAGGAGTTGACGGTTTTGGGAGCTTGCTCGGCGTAGAGCTGGATGGTCAGGGTGCCTTTGGTGGTCTCGAGTTCGGCCACGTAGTCGTGCTTGGTGTCTATCACCTGCTCGGGCTTGGAAAACTTGGTGACGGGCTTGTCGGATTGATAGGCTAGAGCTTCCATGTTGCCTCCAGGGTTGGGGGTATCGCCTGTAGCTGCGCCCAAACCTTTGGGGCGCACCAGCAAAAAAGCCGCTGCCACCACGATGACCAGACCAACCATAGCTAAAACCACACGCATAGCCTGAACAGTCTAACTTGCCCAAGCTGAAAAACTAAATCTTTGGCAGGGTAATCCCGCGCTGGCCCTGATATTTGCCCTTACGGTCACCATAGGTGGTCTCGGGGCGCTCACCCTGGAAGAACACCAGTTGCACCACACCCTCATTGGCGTACATCTTGGCGGGCAGGGGGGTGGTGTTGGAGAACTCTAAAGTGATATGTCCCTCCCAGCCGGGCTCGATGGGCGTTACGTTGGCCACGATGCCACAATTGTGGACGAAAACGCCTGCCTCGAGGGCAAAATTGCCCGCCTCCGGTACGGTCAGACAGTACACGTCATGCTCGCCTCCCAGCGAGCGTACCGAGACCACCTTATGGTTTGCCACTTTCCTTGAAGAAATCCCCTTGAAGGCTTGAATGACCTCCGGGAACCGTCGGAAAACGCTGCGGTCTACGCCTAAATATTGCGCTGCTCCACGAATCGAACCGGTTGTGTCGAGGGCATGGCGCACCACTTGCGGGGTGATGTCTTCTCTAAGGCGTATCGAGCGGGCGATTTCTCGCTGCCGATTTCTGCGCTCATGGCTTGCACTAGCCCATGCAGCTCTCAAGTGCTCTCCCACTTGCTCACGCCGCTCAGGGTTGGCCGACCAGAAGTTTGCCTGCCGCTCGCGCTGGGTTTGTCGCTCGGCCTCTGTCCAACGCTCCCGGTGTTTTTCCAGTAGCGCAGCCCTGGTCTGCCCATACTGCGGGTCATGCCAGAATCCTGTTGCTTTAGCCTTCTGCTGTTGGCGGAACTGGCTGTACCAAGCGTCGTCCTGGCACAGCCGCTCGAGCGCCTCACGCACGCTCTGACCATGTTCGCTTGAGTCAAAGCCCACACCGTAGTATTCAGCATTGTGCATCCGAATATGCTTACTGGCGGGCACGCGCTCCAGGTTCCAGGGATTGTTATTCAGACGGTCAAAATCTTTGTGATGACAGTGGGTATCTGCTGCCCCTTCGTACAGCCCGTGGCGTAGATTCCATTCATCAGCTAGGCGCTGGGTGGGCCACATGAAGCCATTAGAAGACTGATACACCATCTCGTGGCCGCGCCGCAGGGAGCGGTACAGTGGCATGAGTGAGGTTCCCGGTTGCAAATCGGCAGCCGGTAAGGTGCGCCCGTCTCGCAGCAAGAAAATGTGATCCGGCGTGGCCCGGATGCGCTGTCCGTTGTCGAGTGCAATTTCCAGTAGGCTGTCGCGCCCGATGAAGCGCGGAGCCTCGAGCAGCGTGACCATGACCCGTCCATAAGCTCCGATGCTGTAGCCAAAAAACAACTCGTCGTCGGCTTGCTCGGCCATTTCCTCGATGGTCAGCGACCTCCCATCCACCAAGGCAACCCGTGTATCCCCGCTAAAGCATCTTGCATAGGTACTTTTCCCCACCGCAATCGCCAAAACCGTGTCGGGCATGCGCACATACTCCAAGGATCTTGCCAGCGCGAAGGAGTTGGGCGGGATAATTACTTCCTCTCCCTCGTATTCCACGAAGCTTTTGGGGTCGAAGTTTTTGGGGTCTACGACGGTGTTGAACACGTTGGTAAAGATTTTCCATTCGGGGGCCGCCCGCAGGTCGTAGCCGAAGCTGGTCAGGCCGTAGCTAATCACGCCCTGGCGCACCAACCCATCCTCGAAGGGCTCGATCATGCCTGCTTTGGCCTGCTCGCGTATCCACCAGTCGGGTTTAATGCTCATATCCACAACTATACCTGTCCAGCAGGTGCGTGAAGCTGCCGTTACCGACCTGAAAATGAGCAATCGGCGTGGGTTTTTCACAAACCTTGTTCATAAAGCCCCCTAAACTGAGGGCATGCGTCTGTACTCGAGGGTTGCACCGGTGGTGCTCTTGTCTCTGGCGGGTTGGTTGGCTGCGTGTGGCAGCGATACAGCGGGCAGCCAGACCAAACAGCCCCTGCGAATTACCATCAACCTGCCTCCGGCCTATATTGGAGAGCCCTACAGCTCGACCATCACTGCCGATGGGGGTATACGCCCCTACAAGTACACCTTCGACGGCATCTTGCCTAAAGGTCTGACCTACGCCGACGGGCGCATTAGCGGAACCCCTCAGGAAAAAGGCAACTTCGACCTTAGCGTTACCGTCGAAGATGGCAACCTCAGCAGCCGGGTACAAAAGGCTACCCTTAGCGTGGGGGATACCCCGCCGCCCCAGCTCGAGCAGGTGTTTCCGCTGGCCGAGAGTGCCGACCCGTTTATCTACTTGTTGCGGGTACGCAACCGCGAGACCAAGGGGTTCCAGATGCAGATCTCGTTCAAAGACCTCAAGCCCACCCTGGATACCCTCAAGGTTGCCGATGGGCTGCTGTACGTGATGCGTTACAACCTCGACACCCGCCTGATGGATATAGACGCGGCCTTTACCACTCCCAAAAAGGACGTGGAGATGCTGCGCCTGACCCTTACCCCCGACAAGAGCCTGCGCCCAGCCTTCAACAACAGCAACCCCCTGCTGGCTTTCTACGATAAAAACGGCAATCTGGTGGCAAATAATCCCCAGATTGACCGCGTAGCCAGCGAGGGCAAGTACAAGTTCTCCGACCTGGTGGCTATCGCCAACAACTGGGGCCGTAAGGTGGGTGCGCCCCCGGCTTCTCAAACCGCCCCACAGGGTGCTGCCAGCGCGCAAGCTCCAAGCAATACCTCGGCTCAACCGGGGCCAACCCCAGCTCAGACTTCTCAACCTCAAGGCCAGCCAGGGCAACCTCAGACTGCCACCCCGGCGCAAGCACCCGCTACCCCCAGCACGCCGTCCGCCAATCCGCAGGAGCAAAACGCCGGACAGCCGCAAGCACCGGGAACCCCAGCAGCCCAACCTGAGCAGGGCAGTACCCAACCTGGTCAAGCCACCCCTACCCAACCTGGTCAAGCCACCCCTACCCAACCTGGTCAAGCCACCCCTACCCAA
>JADMIM010000051.1 GCA_015478585.1 Thermaceae bacterium
CCCCTCTCTGGAGCACAAACGCCTCGCGGCCGACTCAGTTAGAGTCCAAGGCCTTAACGGGGCGGGCTGCCCGTGTGAGCCGGGGGCCTGTGGCCCTTGACTCCAGTGCCCGCGTTGCGGGGGGCCTGTGGCCCTTGACACCGCGTGTGGAGTGATTGTGGGAAATGTGATAAGGGGGCTAAAGGTTATTGTCCGAAGCCGAGTCAGGGCTGAATGGTGAACTTGGTATGAATCCATGCGATGAACTCCCAAGTTAGACCACCTGAACAAGATCGCCTCTTGAGGTTCGGCGTGAGCCCATTGCACCAGTCGGGCCGGTACGCCGGGTGTAGGCTTTCCGAGTCACCGCTTTAGCAGCTCGAGGGCCGCCCACAGCCCCAACCTCCGCTCGGTATCGTCCAGGTTGCCCAACATCCCGGTGAGCTGCTCGAGCCGGTAGTACACGCTCTGCCGCCGCACCCCCAGTTTCCGCGCGGTCTCGGCGATGTTGAACTGTGCGGCCAGCAGGGCCTCGAGCGTGGCCAAGAGGGTGTTTTTGGGGCGAGCGGGCAGGGCCAGCACTGGCCCCAGTTGGCTTTGCAGAAACCCCGTGCCCCGCCCGGTTTCGATGAGGGCCTCGAGCAGCGCTCCCAGGGCGGGTTCTTCACGGTGAACATTGGGTCGCAGGATGCGTTCGTGGGCGGCTCGGGTGAGGTCGGCAAAGCGAACTTCGCAGCGGAACACCAGGAGGGGGAACTCCAGCCCCCGTGCGGTTTGCAGCATCTCCGACGGAACTTCTTGCAACCACCGCACCAGTTCCAGCGCCAGCCCGTGGACTCCAGCCTCGGACAGCGAGCGCACGTAGGCTATGCGACTTTCTGGGGTGGCCCTGGCCAGCTCCATCCCGGTCGAGAGCATCAGTTCCCCGCCCGAGAGCAGGCGACCTACGTCCAGCACTTCCGCCACGTGAACCCAGGTAATCTGCTCCTCCAGGCCCGACTCACCCGAAAGCACTTCCCCGCCCGAAAAGGCAGGAAGCTCGAGGAGTTGCCGCAGCGTGGGAAGGCTCATGGCTCAGACTGGAATTCTATACTGAAGGGCTTGAATAACACCGACCCCGAGGTCGAGCGGATACAGCTCGAGCTGCTGCGCCAGGCTAGTCCTGCCCAGCGCTTTGCGCTGATGGCGAGTTGGTCGAAGATGCTCATGCAATCTTCTTACGGGCAGATTTTAGAGCGCGTAGCGGACGAGAGGGAAGCCGAAATATAGAATCGAGACTGTCGCGTGGGGAGACGCATTCAACTTTTCCCAGAGGTTCTCACTTCCCGCAAGGCAATCCATATCACGGTATCCCAGGCGTTTTGAATTCCAACTGCGAGAAGCAATAAGCCTGCCGTTGCTAGTCCGATCAAGGCTTGGTTCAAGCTCAGCAGCAGCAGTATGGCAGACCCAACCAACAGTATGTGCCCCGTTAGCGGCAGCAAGCTGTACCAAAACCAATCTGCCGCATCTAAGGATTCATTTTGCGAGGCTTGTTTCAACTGTCCTAGGCTGCGAAACCAGACCACCAACTGCGCTAGACCCAGCAGCATGAATACTGTGGCTGGAACAGTCAGGGCCTTTAGGGGCATTAAGAGCAGGGCGGCGACCACCAAGACCACGAAAAAGTGGTTGAATGGTGGGTCGATAAACGCCCGCACCGTAGCCGCATTCTCTCGAGTCACGCTATTAGCACCAAAAGTTACTACTACAAACATCAACCCGATTAGGGTAGCTGCGGCAGTCCCCATCAGCAGATAAAAGCTTTGCCACTGCGATAGAGTTTCGGTCATGCCTTATTTTGCCCCTGAATCCAGTGCATGGTTTTATCCGCCAGTTTGTCGAAGGCTGGCACGGCCAGCTCGAGGTGCTCTTCCCGCGTGTCCTCGATTTTGTTGTGGCTAATACCGTAGAGCGACTGGGTGAACATCATCACGGTGGGGATTCCGGCCCGCGCCACTTCCGCTGCGTCGTGCAAGGGGCCGGAGGGCAGACGGTGCGAAACCCCCGCGACCTCGAGGATGGACTGGTCGCAAAATTCGATGAGCGTAGGGTTGAAGGGAATCGGCTCGATGTTCCAGATACGACTCCATTCCACCGTGCAGCCCTCCTCGGCGGCGAAGTGCTTGGAGGCTTCCTGAGCTTCGCGGTACATCTGGGCCAGCACCTTAGCGTCTAAGTCGCGCTGGTCGAGGGTGCATTCGCAGCGCCCCACCACTGCCGTCACGATGCCGGGGAAGGTTTTGACCGAGCCCATGGTGCAAACCGCGTCGGGGTGCTTCATGGCGATGGGACGAATCTCCAGGGCCAGCTTGGCCGCCGCTGCCAGTGCGTCCTTGCGGGCGGTCATGGGGGTGGAGCCAGAGTGGGCTTCCTGCCCATGGAAGGTAATGGCGTGTCGCTCGACCCCTTTGGTTCCCAACACCACTCCCAGCGGCAAGCCGAGCTTTTCCAGCACTGGGCCTTGCTCGATATGAAGTTCGAGATAGGCGGCAGCGTTGGCTTGCTCGTGTGCCGCCTCGGGGAAGCGGTTGATGTCCACCCCGCAGCGCCCCAGGGCATCCTCAAGCCGCACCCCGTCGCGGTCTGTCCGACCCCTATCGGCCTCGATGCTGTGGGTTCCGGCAAAGGCCGAAGACCCCAGCAAACTGCGCCCAAAGCGCGCGCCTTCTTCATCGGCCCAGTCCACCAGGCGGACGGTAATGGGGGGCTTGCCCTTGTATTCATCACTAATGCGGCGCAGAACCTCGAGGCCCGCCAGCACGTTCAGACAGCCATCCAGCCAGCCGCCGTTGGGTACGCTGTCCAGGTGTCCGCCAATCAGTAAAGTTTTCTCCGACTCGCCCTTCAGCGTGACCCAGTTGTTCCCGGCGGCATCGTAATGATGTTCGACAGGCAGGCCATCCAACTTCGACTTGAACCAGTTCCTGGCCTCGAGCCAAGTGTCGGTCCAGGCCAGGCGCTGTGCCCCGTTCTCGTCGCCGGTGAGGGCCCGCAGTTCTTTGAGTTCGGCGATGGTGCGTTTAGGATTCAGGCTCATGCCCCATTCTCCAATAAAATTCCCTCCCCCTTGATGGGGGAGGGTAGGGTGGGGGTGCGAGTGAAGCGAGTTTTGGTGACGCTCGAGTTCTGCGAACCCCACCCCCCTCCCAACCTCCCCCGCAAGGGGGGAGCAATTCTACTTGTAGTCTGCTGCTTTCTTGCCGGTGGCCTCTTCCCAGGGGCCGTAGTCCACCACGGCTTTGGGTGGGTCTTTGCTCAGGATGCCCTGGTCTTTCAAGAGCTTGACCGAGGCTTCATAGGCTTTGGGGTCGAGGAAGCCTGCCCAGCCCTTGAGGGTGGGGCCAGCGTTATAGAGCTTGGCAATCTCGGCCATCTGCCAGGTCTGGTGCTGAGCGGGGTTGGAGCGGGTGCCAGAGCCTTTGCAGGTATTGCCGCAGAAGGGCAGTACGTACTGCCTCACCGTGAGCGGCTGGTTTTGCACGGCCCAGTTCCAGCCCTGAATCGAAGCCTTGATGAGTCGGGCGGCGATTTCGCGTCCGCTCAGGCCCGAGCCCTTGAAGTTTTTGTCGCCCAGAACCTTTTCAGTAGTGAAGATATTGTCCTCGAGCAGGTTGATGCCCTGGTCAGCCAGGGGGAACACGTCCACTTTGCTGCTGTCATAACCCAGACCAGCGATCTGGTCTACTTCGTTGTAGGTCATGGCCGAGACCAGTTGTACCTTGTCAGGGAAGACCAGCGCGGGATCGAAGGGATAGGTGACGGCGGTTACGTCAGGGTTGCTCACCTTGGGGTCGAGCGAGCTGGTCAGGCCGCACTTGCGGAACAGGGCTACCGCCGGATATTCGTTGCCCGAGGGCCACACTCCCACCTTTTTGCCCTTGATGGCGCAGAGGTCTTTGATGCCCGAGGACTTCAGGGCCACCAGGGTGAAGCCCGACTTCTGGAACATCTGGGCGATTTCCACCACCGGCAGGCCCTTCTCTCGAGCTGTGAGCAGGTCGGCGATCCAGGTGGTGCCGAAGTCTGCCGCACCCGAGACCACCACCTGAATGGGAGATTGGTCGCCTGCGGGCAACAGGGTCACGTCCAGACCCTGGGCCTTGAAGAAGCCCCGCTCCTTGGCGACAAAATAGCCCGCGAACTGAGCCTGGGGAAACCACTTGAGCTGAAGGTTGACCTTCACCAAATTCTGCGCACTCGCCAGCGAACCCAGCGCTAGCGCAGAAACTGCTAATAGAGCCGACCACTTCCGCATCTTTTCCTCCTGTTTAGACCCTAAACTGCACCCGTAGCCTACTGTATTTTTATGCTTTTTTGTCAAGATGACCCGCTGTCATTGTGAACCAAGCGAGGAACCCGAGGCGCTGTTCTGGACTGCATTCAGTAGGCCGTAGCGCACCAGATTCTTCGCTCTGTGCGTCCAGTGGAGGCACAGGCTCAGAATGACAACGGTTAAGGAATAGGGTTGGAGAGTATTGTTCATTCACAGGAATCCCCTCATTCTCTAAAAGAGACGTGCCAACCGGTGAATTGCCGTTCTAGCCAGGTCACCAGGTTGTACCAGGCGATGCCAACGATGGAGGCTATGATAATTGCGCTCCATACGATATCGAAGCCGAAGCGCCCGGCCTCGATCTGGATGCGAAAGCCCAGCCCCTTGCCATCGGCCCCGAAAAACTCGCCCACAATGGCTCCAATCATCGCCAGGGTAGTTCCTAGCTTGAGGGCGTTGAAAATGAAGGGTAGCGCGTTGGGCAGGCGCAGCCAGCGATAACCCTGGGCCTCGGAGGCCGCATAGGAGCGCATCAGCTCGAGGGAGAGTGGGCTGACTTCGGTGAGGCCGCGAAAAGTGTTGACCACTACCGGGAAAAACACTGTAACCGCCACGATAACTGCTTTGGAAGGCCAGTCGAGCCCAATCATCTTCACCAGCACCGGGGCCAGAGCTACGATGGGGATGCTCGAGAAGGCCGTGGCGTAGGGGAGAAGCCCGCGCTCCAGAAAGACGAAGCGACTCACTAAAAGGGCCATCAACACACCCAGGCTGCACCCAATTAAATAGCCCACCAGAGCCTCCAAGAGCACGGTCTGTGCGGCATCTTTGAGCAACACCTCGCGCACTTCCCAGAGGGTTGCGAGCACCCTGGTGGGGGTGGGAATCAGGCCCGCCGGAACCTGATAGGCCCGCAGCAGGGCTTCTATGGTGCTTACGACCAGCAAGAGCGTGAGCCCTGCCGGGATAAATCCGACGAGGGGATTGGTTTTCACCCGACTGAGGTAGTTGGCAACTCGGGCCACCCCCAGCGCACCAAGCAGGAAGCCCACCCCAATCAGCAGCTTTTGCCCGCTGGAGGCGGGGTTGCTGTGGTTCCACCAGCTTGCAATAAAGTAGACCAGAACGGCGAAACCCAATAGGGTCAAAACCGCGCCCAGGAGAGGGCTTTGTGAGGCAGCGGGGTTCAGCGTGCGCGTTGCCACGGAGTCACCCACCTTTCCACCCAGCCCACCAACGCCACCAGCAGAATGCCCAGCAGCGCCGAGGAAAGCATGATTACCCAGATCGAAACCACGTCGGAGGCCCGAGAGTTTTCGAAAAGCATCCGCCCCAGCCCCTGCTGGAAGCCCACCGTGCTGATTTCCGCCACGATAGCCCCGATTAAGGCCGCGGTTATCGCCACCTTGAAGGCGGTGAACAGGTAGGGCACCGAGGCCGGAAAGCGCAGCTTGAGGTAGGTCTGTTGGTCGCTGGCGTTGTAGGTCTTCATCAGCTCGAGCGCGAGCGGGTCAGGGCTGCGTAAACCCTTGGCGACCCCGATGGTGATGGGGAAAAAGGCCACAAAGGCCGCGATGATGGCCTTGGGCAGCGCTCCTTGAACCCCGTACTGTCCCAGCACCACCACCAGCATCGGGGCCAGGGCGATGATGGGGACGGTCTGCGAGGCCACCACCCAGGGCAACAGTGAGCGCTCGAAAGCCCGGCTTGCCACAATCCCAATCGCAAAGAAAATCCCCACCAGCGTTGCCAACAGCAGCCCCAGCAGGGTGTTCCCGGCCGTGGCCCAGGCGTTGGGAAGAATCGAGGTGGGGGCCGTGAGCGGGAGAACCAGGCTGCGAAAACCCGTCCAGAGCTGCATGGGCGCGGGCAATACCGGGCTTCTGAGGCTGCTGGCGCAGGCCACGGTGGTCTTGCACTCGAGAGCTGCCCCGTTGTCCAGTGCCTGCTGGGCTACCGGCACGTTCGCCAGCAGCATCAGCGGGTAGTAGAGGGCCACCACCACCAGTGCCACCACCAGCATGGGAACGAGATTTCGGGTCATGCCTCCCCCCTCACTCCTGCACCTCGAAACCGTGCCCTTTACGCAGGGCTTCGCGTACTTGTGTGGCAATCTCGAAGAACCGCGCAGTCTCGCGGGTCTCGAAGCCTCTGGGTTGTGGCAAATCCACCGGTATCACGGTCTCGATTTTGCCGGGGCGCGGGGTCATCACCACGATCCGGGTGGAGAGAAACACCGCCTCGGGAATGGAGTGGGTGACGAAGATAATGGTCTTGCGGGTCTCGCGCCACAGCCGCAGGAGTTCTAAGTTCAGGTTCTCTCGTGTAATTTCGTCGAGCGCCCCGAAAGGCTCGTCCATAAACAGCAGTTGCGGGTCGAAGGCCAGTGCCCGTGCGATGCTGACGCGCTGCTGCATCCCGCCCGATAGCTGCCAGGGGTAGTTCTTGGCGAATTTCTCTAAGCCCACCAGGGTCAGCATTTTCTCGGCCCTAGACCTACGCTCTGTTGGGGAGAAGCCCATCACCTCCAAGGGCAGCATCACGTTTTGTAGCACCGTGCGCCACTCCATCAGCGTGGGAGCCTGAAAAACGTAGCCGTAGGCCCGCGATTTCCGCGCCTCCTGGGGGGTTTTCCCCCCCACCCGAATAGCCCCCGAGGTGGGCTGAATCAGGTCAGCCAAGAGCCGCAAGAGCGTGGTTTTGCCGCAGCCCGATGGCCCAATCAGGCTGATGAACTCGCCGGAGCCAATCTCGAGGCTGGCCTCTTTGAGTGCTACCGTCCCGGCTTGGAACACCATCGAGACACCCTGCACCGAGACCAGTGCACTCGAGCCTCTATTTCCTGCTGGGAGAGGGCTGGACTGAGGAGAATTCTGCATCATCAAACTCTACTTCCTTCAGAAATACATCGGCTCGCGCTTGAGGAGTTTCCCGCGCCCCTTCTGGCCCACGAACTGCCCCTCGCGCACCGCAATCTTGCCGCGCACCGTGACCACAGTCGGCTTGCCGTCAATCTCGAAGCCCTCGAAGCCGTTGTAGTCGTTATTCACGTGCTGGGTCCTGACCGAAATAGTGCCCTTGGCCTTGGGGTCGTAGACCACTAAATCGGCATCGCTGCCCACGGCAATTGTCCCCTTGCGGGGGAACAGCCCGAAGAGCTTGGCGGCCTTGGTGCTGGCTGCGTCTACGAAGCGGTGCAGACCCAGGTTTCCCCGGCTTACCCCGTAGGTGTAGAGCAGATTGATGCGGTCTTCGATAGCTGGGATGCCATTGGGAATGGCGGTGAAAGCATCCTTACCCAGGGCTTTTTGCCCCACGTCGAAGGGACAGTGGTCGGTGCCCACAGTGTCAATAAAGCCCTGCGCCAGAGCGTCCCACAGCACTTTCTGGTTCCACTTCTCGCGCAGCGGTGGCGACATCACGTATTTGGCCCCTTCCACGCCGGGCTGCTCAGCCAGGGTTTTGTCGAGCAGGAAGTGAGGGATCACCGACTCGATGTAGAGGGGAACCCCGCGCATCTTGGCGGCCATGGCCGCGTTCAGGGCCGCCGCGCAGGACAGATGCACCACGTAGCCGGTGGCTCCGGTGGTCTCGAGGAAAGTCGCAAACCGCCCCGTTCCCTCGGCCTCGACCTCCACTGGGCGGCTGGGCTCGTGAAAAGCTGAGCCGGTTTTGCCCTCGGCCAGCAGCTTGGCCTGCAAGCGCCCCACCAGCTCGGCGTTTTCGCAGTGGGCGGTGGTGATTACGCCCAGTTCCTTCGCCAGCATCAGGGTCTGGTACATCTCGCCGTCGTCCACCCCGAAGAAGTTTTTGTAGGAAAGGAAAATCTTGAAGGAGCTGATGCCGTCGGCCACGATTTCCCGAAGCTGGGCCTCGGTTTTATCGTCGTACTTCGTCACCGCCATGTGGAAGGTGTAGTCGCAGGCGCTGTTACCCTCGGCCAGGCTCTTCCAGTGGTGGTAGCCCTCGAGGGCATCATCGTTGCGGTTGGGGCAGCACATCTCGATGTAGGTAGTGGTTCCGCCCATCAGTGCCGCGATGCTCCCGGTCTGGTGGGTGTCCTTGGCGAAGGTCGCCATGAAAGGCAGGTAGATGTGGACGTGGGGGTCTATGAAGCCGGGGAAGACGTATTTGCCGCTGGCATCCATGACTTCGGTTGCGGGAGGCACCTCGAGGTTGTGCCCGATGCGGGTGATGGTCTCGTCCTCAACGTAGATGTCGGCTTTGTAGCGGGAGTCTGCGGTGATGATTTCGCCGTTTTTAATGAGTAGGGACATAAAAGGTGAAAAGGTGAAAAGGGTAAAAGGTGAAAAGTAAAAACTTTTGACCTTATCCCTCCTGGCCTTTTTGACCTCCTTTCTGCTTTTGCACGGAAGACTTGAGGCGGCTGAGAAGTTTGGATACTTCTTCTGCTTGGAGAAAAAGTTTATCAAAGTCGGGCTGACCGAGATGACCTACGTCGAGCCCTACGTAAAGTTGTGACCTCAGCTCTGCACAAGATGCTTTTGCTAATAAGAACTGATTAAATTCTGCCCGGCCTCCTCGCTCGAAACCTTCGGCAATATTAGACATGACCGAAACCGCCGCCCGTTGGACTTGATTACAAAGGCCGTAATCTTTCGCAAAAGCGGGCTGCCCAGTAGACAAGTAAGCTGCCTTGGTCAGATGCCGGGCCTTTTGCCACACAAACAAATCCTCGAACCGTTCGACTTTTTTCGCCCCGTCTTTCACTTTTCACCTTTTACCCTTTTGACCTTTTCACTTAATGTATTTCGATACCCACTTCCTCCCGGTACTTCTTCATGGCCTCCCAGTCGGTGGTTACTTCGGTTTTGTTTCTAGACAGCTCGTCCCACGTCACCGAGGCCCGCCCGGACGGGAGTTCGACCATCTCGATACAGTCTTCCACCGGGCACACGTTGTAGCAAAGGCGGCAGCCTACGCAGTCCTCCTCGCGCACCTGGGGTTGGGCTCGAGTGCTCACGGCTTGGCGCTTCCCGTTGGAGCGCACGTCATAGGCGTAGGGTTGCACCAGGTTTCCGTTTGCATCCACCAGGTCTATGCACTGGTGGGCGGTGTCGTTGCAGGCCACGTAGCAAAGGTTGCACTGGATGCACTTGTCGGGGTCTATGCGGGCCACCGCGCGGAAGGAGAGGTCAAAGTCTTTGAAATCCGAGATGCGGTTGAGGCTCTTGCCCACCACCTCGTCAATGGTGCGGAAGCCTTTGGAGTCCATCCAGTTGGAAAGCCCGTCGCAGAGGTCTTCGATGATGCGAAAGCCGTAGTGCATCACGGCGGTGCAGACTTGCAGGCTGCTGGCCCCCAGCAGCAAAAACTCGGCGGCATCTTTCCAGGTGGAAATCCCACCCATGCCGGAGATGGGCAAGCCGGATTTGCGCACAACCTCGTCGGTGCCCAGCGAGGAGAGCATGTTCAGCGCAATGGGCTTGACCGCAGGCCCGGCGTAGCCACCGTGACCACCCTTCCCGCCGATGTTGGGGGTGATCTCGAGGGTGTCCAAGTCCACCGCCACGATGGAGTTAATGGTGTTGATTAAGGAGAGGGCGTTGGCCCCGGCGGCGATGGCGGCTTTGGCCGGCGGAACCACGCTCGAGACGTTGGGCGTGAGCTTGACGATTACCGGGATCTTCGCCACGTCCATCACCCATCTTGTAATCTGCTCGCAGTATTCCGGCACCTGGCCCACCGCCGCACCCATCCCGCGCTCGCTCATGCCGTGGGGGCAGCCGTAGTTCAGCTCGATGCCATCGGCCCCGCTGTCCTCGATTTTGAGGATGATGTCGCGCCAGGCTTCGGGATTGGACTCGACCATGGCCGAGACCACCACCGCGCGGCCCGGCCAGTGCCGCTTCACGTCGCGGATTTCGGCCAAGTTGACCTCGAGCGGTCGGTCGCTAATCAGCTCGACGTTGTTGATGGCGAGCATCTTCTGAGAGCCATAGTGCCAGGCCCCGTAGCGATTCGAGACGTTGAGCACGGGTGCGCCGATGGTCTTCCAGACCACCCCACCCCAGCCCGCCTCAAAGGCTTTATGCACCTGCGCTCCAGAGTTAGAGGGCGGAGCCGAGGCCAGCCAAAAGGGGTTCGGGGATTTGATTCCGGCGAAGTTGATTCTAAGGTCTGCCATTGGTATTTCTCCTTGTCGCGCTAAAGAACCCCTCCAGCGCATTCGCGCCACCTCCCCTGAGGTATCCGCTGAATAGCGTCTCGGACAGATGCAGATAATCCCGTACCCAAGGGGAGGCAGGTCGCTTTACCCCCCTTACGAAGGGGAACCTTGCGAGGTCGTATAGGTTAGGTGCTCCGCCAATCCACCATGATTGAGGGGGGGATTCTTTAGCACAAAGCTCGCCCATTTGCCCTCCTAGTCGTCTGCCGCTACGCCTTGCGGCATCAGCTTGCGGTGAATTGCAAACGCGGCCAGTTTTCCATCCTGTACGGCCATCACCGTCGAGGCCGAGCCACGTGAGCGCACACAGTCGCCGCCTGCGTACACGCCGGGGAGAGAGGTCTCGAGGTCGTCCGAGACCTTGATGTAGCCCTTCTCGGTGGCTAAGCCCAGCAGCTTGGCCAGGCTGGGCTTTTCCTGCCCGATGGCCTTGACCACCTGGTCGGCTTTCAGCACGAACTCCGAGCCCGTCACCGGCTGCGGCGCGGGGCGGCCCGAGGCATCGGGTGCGCCCAGTTCCATCCGCACGCACCTCAGACCGCTCACTCGCCCGCCCTCGCTCAGCACCCCGAGGGGCTGGCTCAGGAAGCGGAACTCGATGCCTTCATTTTTGGCGAAGGCATATTCGTGGGGGTAGGCGGTCATCTCCTGGTCGGTGCGGCGGTAGACCATCGTGACCTGCTGGGCTCCCAGCCGCTTGGCGACGGTGGCGCAGTCTACGGCCGTGTTACCCGCCCCAATCACCACCACGTTTTGACCCACCTCGAGGTTGTGCGGATTCATTTTGGAAGCCTCGATATAGTTCAGGCCGTCGAGGATATGCTCCTCGCCGGGAATCCCCATGGCGGGTACGCTGCCCAGGCCCACTCCCAGGAATATCGCGTCGTGCCCGGCGCGGAGTTCCTCGAGCGAGAGGTTGCGGCCCAGCTCGAGGCCAGTTTTCACCTCCACCCCCAAGCGTTTGACCATCTCCACCTCGGCCAGTGCTACCTCCACCGGTTCGCGCAGCACGATGATGCCGTAGGTGCTGAGGCCACCGGGCAACTCGCGCTTTTCAAACACCGTGACCCTATGCCCGAGCTTGGCGAGTTCACCCGCGCAGGTCAGGCTGGCTGGGCCAGCCCCCACCACCGCAATTTTTTTACCGGTAGCGGAGCCCGCTCTGAACACCTCAATGTTGCGCTGGTAAACGTGGTCGGTGGCGTAGCGCTGGAGTCGCCCGATCATGATGGGCTTCTCCTCGGCGTTCAAGACGCAAGCTCCCTCGCACAGTTCTTGAACCGGGCAAACCCGCGCACAGCTGGCCCCCATCAGATTGGACTCGAGGATTGTCCGGGCCGAGCCCACCAGGTTTTCGGTAGCGATTTTCTTGATGAACTTGGGGATGTCTATGTGGGTCGGGCAGGCCTGGGTGCAGGGCGCATCGTAGCAGTAGAGGCAGCGGTTGGCCTCCACCAGCGCCTCGTGCTCGGATAGGGGCGGGTAACTTTCTGCCAGCACTTCTTCGGGCTGTATGATTTGCATGTTCTCGCCTCCTAGACGCTGATAAAACCCTCTCAGAGACCGGAGTCTCTAAGAAGGTTCGTGCCCTCGCCGGAGCCGACTTAACCCAAGTAGGGATTGACTAACTGGAATATAAAAGGGGAGATTGGGCGTGTCAAGCGCGCTCTCAACCCCTCCGTTCGAGAAGATTATTCAGGGAAACGCATGAATTTGCAACCCATCCCAATGCCGGGCCACCAACCGAGGCTCGAGGTGGCCGGTTCGCTCTAAAAAAGCGTGGTCATTCTGAGCCTGTCCGCTCACTGGGCTGTAGCAGATCAGATTTTTTATTGCCCGAGCCCTATGCCTCAAATACCAACCTTTTGTGTTTTAAGTTGAATCGCTTTATCTCATTATGTCTTGACTTAACTCAATTTATGATATATACATATCCCATGGCACTCGAACGCAAATCACGTAAGAATCTCCCTGCCCACAGCTTATGGATGGATGTCGCTACCGGAGCCGTTGCTGCCGCACTTTTTATCCTGTTCGCCCTGCTGATGCCCAAGGCTGGCTGAGACAAACCCCTGTTCTTGACGAACAAAATTAAGCACTAAAGGCCCTGTCCAGGACAGGGCCTTTTTATGCTTGGGGGATAATCCCTTGGGACTCATCGCAGCGCCGACTCCTCGAGCCCCCAAACTTTAGAGCCTGCCCTTACGGTGATTCCCACCAGAGCGCATACAGTAGGAAGGATGCCCACTCCCATACCCGCCATTCAGACCCAACACCTGCGCAAAGTATTCCGGGGCCGCCCAGCCGTGGAGGATTTGAGCCTCGAGGTCGCTCAGGGCGAAGTCTTCGGTTTCCTCGGCCCCAACGGGGCGGGCAAGAGCACCACCGTCAAGATGCTGCTGGGCCTGACCCACCCCACCTCGGGCAGGGCCCAGATTTTAGGACAGCCCCTGGATAGCTTGGGAATCAAACGGCAGATGGGCTTTTTGCCCGAACTGTTCCGCTTCCACGACTGGATGACCGGTAGAGAGTTTCTGCGCTTTCACGGACAGCTTTATGGGATGGAAAGCGCCGATTTGGAGCGGAGAATTCCTGAAGTGCTGGGGCTGGTGGGGTTGTTGGGCCGCGAGCAGGAGCGCATCAAAGGCTACTCCAAAGGGATGCAGCAGCGCATCGGCCTGGCCCAGGCGATTTTGAACCGACCCAGGCTGGTTTTTCTCGATGAGCCGACCTCGGCCTTAGACCCCATCGGGCGGCGCGAGGTGCGGGAGATTATCGGCCACCTGAAAGAGCAGGGCACCACGGTGTTCCTCAACTCGCACCTGCTCTCCGAGGTCGAGCTGACCTGTGACCGTGTTGCCATCGTAAACCGGGGCCGCGTCGTCAAAAGCGGGACTTTAGAGGCCTTGCTCAACCCCAAGCTCGAGGCCGACCTTCGCGTGGACAAGGTGATCCCCGCCCTCCAGAGCGCACTTTCCGCGATTGCCAGAATCACCGAACAAAATGGGGAAAGACTGACCCTCGAGCTGCCCGCTGAAGATGCCCTGCCTGCCGTTGCCGAGGCGGTAATTCGGGCGGGGGGCAAGCTCTACGCCCTGACCCCTCGCCGGGAGAGCCTCGAGGACTTGTTCGTGACCCTGGTCGAGAAAGGGGCCTCGTGAGGAAGGTGCTGCTGGTTGCCCGGTTTGCCTGGCGTGAGGCCGTCGCTCGGCGGCTGGTGGTGGCGATTTTGTTGCTCACGCTGGTTTTCGTGGGGTTCTACCTTTACGGCACCAACGCCCTCTTGCACAGCTTCCAACGCCGGGCTTCCGCACTGGGCCGCGAGCTGCCGGGGCAGAGCCTGCTGTTCGCCAACGCCACGCTGGTGCTGATGGGCATGTACATCGCCAACTTCCTGGGCAGTCTGATGGCGATATTCACCACCATCGCGGCGGTGAGCGGTGAGGTGGACTCCGGCACTATCCAATCGGTGTTGCCCAAGCCCATCCGCAGGTGGGAGTTCGTGCTGGGCAAGTGGCTGGGCCATCTGAGCCTGGTGCTGCCCTACATGGTGCTGCTCTCGCTGGCCCTGATGTACGGGGCGCAGGCCATCACCGGATACCTGCCGCCGCAGCCCTGGAACGCAGTAGCCCTGATGCTCCTGAGTGCCACCTTCCTGCTCACCCTCACCCTCTTGGGCAGCACCCTGCTGTCCACCCTGACCACCGGGGTGGTGCTCTTTATGCTCTACAGCCTGGGTTGGGCAGGTGGAATTGTGGGCAGCGTGGGGGCCTTGACCGGCTCTTTGACCCTCAAGCGCATCGGTGAAATCAGCAGCTACATAATTCCCAGCGACATGCTCTGGCGCGGAGCTTCGGTGTACCTGCAACCCGAAGCCCTGCGGCAGATACAAAATGTAGCCAGAGGCAATCCTTTCGTGGGCACCGAGCCCTTGGCTACTGGGTATGTGTTGTGGGTAGGGGTGTATTCAGTTTTGGTGTTGCTGTTGGCCCTGTGGGTATTCAGGCAGCGGGATTTTTAGTCTTAGGCTTTCCCCCAGTTAGGGTTAGCGATTTCACTTCTGTAGCGCAAATCTAGTGCTCACGGGATGCGATATTCGTGAAAACCGCCCTGGCGGTGCTCAAGGCAGCTTGGGGATGTCTCGTGGGGTGGTGCCAGGAGGTGCAAATTCGATGCCGTATTTCGATCCAACAGTACGTACGCGGTTGGGGTCTGGTGGGCCGACTCGTCCTGCGGGCAGCTCGAGAGCCTCGGCAGATCTCCCTAATTCTTGGAAGAACCCTTCCAAGCCCGGCGGTGAAAAAATCATCAGCATTTCGGCCTCATCCGACTCTACCTGAAAGGTATGCCAGACTCCAGGTAGTGTGCGAACAAAATCGCCCTTGGTGGCTAAAACCTCTTTGTCGGCCACCCAGAAACGCACTTGTCCGCTGAGAATGTAGAAGTCTTCGGGGTCGTGGCGATGCGGCGCGGGAGGAGCAAACCCCTTCTGTATATGAAAGATTTGCAGCGCGTAGCGCCCCCCCGTCATCTCAGGGGTTGCCAGCAGGCTTATCACTGCACTCCCGTACCAAATAGAGTTCTCGAGGCCGGGTCGAGCAAAGATGGGATACTGCGTAGTATCTACCGGGGTTTCCATAAAGATACCCTCTTTCTGATAGGGTTTCAGGCTTGTGTTTTATCACCGGCCTGCGAAATTTTACAGATCTCAGGCGGAGTCGGGTAAACGCCCTGGGTCACGCTGAAGCCGTCAGGTCTGTATTAGGGTAGAACCATGATTCGGGTGTATGGCTTGAGAGGTTGTGGCCCTTGCGAGGTGGCCAAGCTGTTTTTGCGGCAAAAGGGTGCCGAGTTCGAGTTTGTGGATGTGGGCAGCGATGCCCAGGCCAGGGCTAAGGTCAAAGAGCTGGTGGGGACATTGAGTGCGGGGGTGGTTTTGGAAGTGGGCGGTCAGGCCCAGGCCATTTTGGGGGTTTCGATTCCCAGGCTCGAGGGCTGGTATAAAGAGCACCTCGAGCAGCAATCCTGACCTACCCGGATATACTCAGACTCGTGCGCCGCGAACATCTGCTGGGAATCTTTTACCTTAGTTTTGCCACCTTGCTGTGGAGTACCACCTTTGTAGTGCTCAAGGACTCGCTGCTGAGCCTGAGCGCGGCCCAGATAACGCTGATGCGCTTCGTGGTGGCCACGCTATGCTTCGTGCCCTTTCTGCTGCGCCGAGATTGGGGGCTGTGGGCGGCGGGCCTCGAGCTGGGAGCCTACCTTTTTCTGGCCTATATGACCCAGGCCATTGGGTTGGGCACTACCTCGGCTAACCGCAGTGCGTTTATCACTACCCTCTATGTGGTGCTGCTGCCGGTGTTGCTGGGTCTGCTGGGGCAACGTCTGCGCTTTAATATCTGGCTGGCGGCGGGTTTGGCGATTGTGGGGGTGGGGCTGCTCTCCTACGATGGCTCGCCGCCCAACCGGGGCGACTTCTGGACGCTGGGCACGGCCCTGGCCTACACCGTTTACATCTGGCGAATGGAACCCCACGCCGCGCGGTTTGCCGCCCTACCGCTGACCGGAATCCAGATGCTGGCAGTGTTGGCCGCTTCGCTGCTGTGGGTGGCCTGGGAACGGCCCGTCTGGAACTGGGAGGCTTTTCCCTGGGTCAGCGTGCTGTATCTGGGCTTGGTTGCCAGTGCTTTTTGTGTGTGGCTACAAGCGCTGGGGCAAAAGTTCGTCGCGGCCCCCGAAGCTGCGGTGATCTACACCCTCGAGCCGGTCTACGTGGCTATTATGGCCTATTTTCTGCTGCACGAGCGCCTGGGCATACAGGGATTGATAGGAGCCGCGCTCATCGTAGTAGCCACCCTGGTCAGCCAACTGAGGAACACTCGGCCCCATGCTGAACAAATCACCCCCGAATCTTGAGGGTATATGCACACGGCACAGAGCTAAACGCAAAACGTCGAACGCCCAGGGCCCAAGGCTGAAAGCAAAATGCAAAGAGCTGAAAAGCTACACCAGGACAGCATAATTGCCATATCGAGAAACACCGTATGGGACGAGGTTTGTGTTTTTAGTTTTTTGACTTTGAGTTTTTAGCGTCTTGCGTTTAGCGTTAGTCGTTCGACGTTTTTGCCCTCAGGCTCCGAATCTGCTCACCAGCCGGGCTAGTCCGTAGGCCGCGCCTGCGGCGATACTGCCTACTAGCGCGGTCTGCCAGGCTCCTTTGAGGGCCGAAACCCCGGTAAAGCGGGCTTTGACTGCGCCAAATAGGGTCAGGGCCACCAGCGTGACCACGATGCTCCAGAGAAAAGCCGTCTCGAGCGGTAAGTGAAAGGCATAGGGGGCCAGGGGAATAATCCCACCGGCGATATAGGAACCCCCGATGGTCAAAGCACTGCTGAGGGCACGCTTGGGGTCGGGTTTTTCTAGCCCCAGTTCGTTTTTCATCATGAAATCTACCCAAGCCTGGGGCCGGGCGGTCACGGCCTGGGTGGCTTTCTCGAGAGCTTCTCCCTCGAGGCCGTATTTCCTAAAGGCTTCCCGCACTTCCTCGGTCTCGACCTCGGGCAACTCGAGCACCTCGCGGCGCTCGCGCTCGAGTTCGGAGCGGTAGTGGTCTTCCTCGCCCCTGGCCGCCAGATATCCGCCTAGCCCCATGGCAATCGAGCCCGCTGCCATCTCGGCGATGCCTGCTACTAGCACCACAAAGCTGTTATTAACCGCGCCCGAGAGCCCGGCCGCCAAGGCAAAAGGCACCGTGAGCCCGTCGGACATCCCGATTACAATGTCGCGCACGGTGTCTGAGCCGCTGAAATGCTGTTCGACGTGGGTTCGTTGATACATGATGGCCTCCTGTACCCAGGATAGGCCACCGGCCCCAGTAAAAAGCCCCCCCCACTTGGGAGGGGCCAGAAACCGAGTGAAAAACTAATTGGTGGTGGGAACCGTACCACCGTTGAAAGTGATGGTGTAGCTACCGCAGCCGTTAAACTTGATGGCGAGGGTAGACTGCACGCCGCTGGAGCTGGTGAACACGTAGTCCTTCTCGCCCGCATTGAAACGCGGAGCAGCGGAGCAGGCGCTGTCGTAATGGATGGTGGGGTTGGTGTAGAAGCTCAGGGAGCGGGTTTTGCTGTTGAGCAAGTTGGTGAAGGCATCGCTGCCGGGGGTACTTTGGGCAATGCCGATCAGACCAGCGGCTCCGGGTGTGGCTTGGGAGTCGGGCTGGTAGGTCTTGCTCACGCTAAAGACGTTCTGCCCGCTGAAGAGGGCGGTTCCAGAGATGTCTTTGCGGGTGCGGGTGTCGGTGTAGCTTTTCTGGATGTTCCAGGGCTTGGTGGAGTCGGCCAGCCAGGCGCTCTTGTCTAGGGCCAGGGTGCCGTCGAGTTTGCGCTCGATGCTGCTCTTATCGCTGAAGGTGATCAGGGTATCGAAGCCCTTGAAGGCCGCGCTGAAACCGGCGTTTTCGTTGCTACCGTTTTGATAGGTCAGGTCAATCTCGCCGGTGGTGGCATAGCTGCGCGTGTCCAAGGGGCTAGTGCCCGTGCAGTTGAAGTTCACGGTGTATTGCGGGGCGGTGCTCGAGGTATTGACCGTAATCGTGCATCCAGCGGCGGCAGTGGTTCCCCTGACCGGAATCCAGATGCCCAGGTCACGCAGCAGGGCATAGATGCGAGGCGGGATATTCCAAGAGAGCGCGGCGGCCTCGAGACTGTTTACGCCCTGTACGCTGGCTCCGACTCGCAAGCTGGCCCCACTGACGCTGGAGTCGAGCATGGCTGCGGTGGTGTTGAGGTCGTCCAGGGCGGCGCTGGCGGTGGCCTGCACGTCGGGGCTGTTGGCGGTGAGGCTCGAGGGCGTGCCCTGGCTGTTGAGGCTGCCACAAGCGGCTAAAAGACCGATTAAACCCACACTTGCTGCTTTCACGATGTTCTTCATTTGCTACCTCCAGCGAACAGGATGCTGCTCGAGGCTGAAGGTAAAGAGGGGCACAGTCTTAAGCAAAGCTGAAGAAATCGTTACGAAGATTAACGGCCTATCGCGGTTTTTCCCAATGGGCCGCAGTCCATTTGTGCTCAGACTTGGACGACTCCACGGTTTTTTCGATGAAATAAACCCCCCTGGCCCCGTCATAGACGGTGGGGAAATCGCCCTCGAGTTCACCCAAGGCCCGCCCTTCCTGCTTGGCCCGGATGGCCTCGATAGCCCCTAAATACACGTTGGCGAAGGCTTCGATAAAGGCTTCGGGGTGGCCGGTGGGCAGCCGGGTGGCCTTTTGTGCGGCTGCACAGAGATAGCCGTTACCCCTAGTAAGAATCTGGCGTGGCCCCTCGAGGGTGTCATAGACGAGATAATTCGGGTCTTCTTGATGCCAGGCCAGGCTGCCTTTTTCGCCAAACACCCTAATGCGCAGGTCGTTCTCCCCGCCAATCTCCACCTGACTGCACCACAAAATTCCTTTGGCCCCGCCCGCAAAGCGCAGCAGCAGGCTGCCGTCGTCGTCGAGTTGGCGGCCCGGCACGAAGGTGGTCAGGTCGGCGCAAATCTGGGCGATTTCCAGGCCGGTGATGGTTGCCGCCAGGTTTTCGGCGTGCGAGCCGATATCGCCCACCGCACCCGCGATGCCGCTCCTGGAGGGATCGGTGCGCCAGTCAGCCTGCTTCTGGTGGGTGGCCTCGAGCTGGGTTGCCAGCCAGCCCTGGTTGTATTCCACAACCACCTTGCGCAGCTTGCCCAGTTTCCTGCTTTGCACCATGTGGCGGGCTTGCTTGACCATTGGATAGCCGGTGTAGTTGTAGGTGATGGCGAAAACCACACCCGACTTTTCCACGGTGCGAATTAAATCGTTGGCCTGTTCGCTGTTGTGAACCAGGGGTTTGTCGCAAACCACATGAATCCCGGCTGCGGCGAAAGCCTTGGCGACGGGGTAGTGCATATGATTCGGGGTGACGATGCTGACGAAATCTATGCGGCGCTCGGCGGGGAGTTTTAGCTCGCCCTCGAGCATCTCCTGCCAACTACCGTAGTTTCGCTCGTCCGGGAGGCCCAAATCCCGACCCGAGGCCCTGGCCTTGTCGGGGTTGCTCGAGAGGGCTCCTGCTACCAACTGGGTTTGAGAGTCCAGTGCAGCGGCTTTGCGGTGTACCGCCCCGATAAAGGCATCGCGCCCGCCGCCTACCATTGCGTATCGCAATTTCCGCATATTCCCCCTCGTAGAGGCGAAGCTTGTCTTCGCCCCCAGGTCAATCCTTGGCGAACGCCGCGTCAAAAGCGCGTCCGGCGGGTTTGAAGTCGAGGCGCTTACAGAAGGCCGCGCTTTCGGTGGCCCCGTGAACCCTGTCCATGCGGCTGTCTTCCCACTCTACCGAGAGCGGGCCGCCATAGCCGCTGTCGTTGAGGGCCACGATAATCTCCTCGAAGCGGATATCGCCGCGCCCCACGCTTCTAAAATCCCAGTAGCGCCTGCTGTCGCCAAAGCTGGTGTGCCCACCGAACACCCCGGCCTCGCCGCTGCCGTGGCCCCACCACACGTCCTTCATGTGGACATGGAAAATGCGCTGGGCGAAGGTGCGGATGAACTTCACGTAGTCCACGCCCTGATAGCCCAGGTGGCTGGGGTCGTAGTTGAAGCCGAAACGCTGGTGATGTCCCAGGGCCTCGAGTGCGCGCTGGGCCGAGGCGATGTCGAAAGCAATCTCGGTGGGGTGAACTTCCAGGGCAAAGTTCACGCCGACCTCCTCGAAAGTCTGGAGAATCGGCAGCCAGCGCCTGGCAAAGTCCTGGAAGCCCTTGTCCCAATAGACCTGGTCGGTGGGGGGAAAGGCATAAATCGAGTGCCAGATGGAGGAGCCGGTGAAGCCGTTGACGGTTTTCACCCCCAGTTTGGCGGCAGCCCTGGCGGTATCCTGCATCTCCTTCGCGGCCCGTGTTCGCACGCCTTCGGGGTCGCCGTCACCCCAGACCTGGGCCGGGACGATGGAGCGGTGGCGCTCGTCAATCCGGTCACACACCGCCTGCCCGACCAGATGGTTGCTGATGGCATAGACCTCGAGGCCGTGTTTTTTGAGCAAGGCCCGTCGGTCTTTGCTATAACTCTCCGACTTGAGGGCTTCTTGTACCTGGAAATGGTCGCCCCAACAGGCCAGCTCGAGGCCGTCGTAGCCCATCTCTTTAGCCATCGGGGCCAAATCAGCCAGCGGTAGGTCAGCCCACTGACCGGTGAACAGGGTGACTGGTCTAGCCATACATCCTCCTGGAAAATAGATTCCGATGTTGGGGTGTAGGGGCGAAACCCCATGCTCTTTGCCTCCCCTTGGGAACGTGATTATCTGCTCCTGTCCCACACGTTACTGCAAGCCTCAGGGGAGGTGGCGCGATAGCGCCGGAGGGGTTTCGCCCTAAGTGAAAAACTCTTAGAAGGGGCTATCCGGGAAGTAGTATTCCTTGGCGTTGTCCTTAGTTACCAGCACCGAGGGGATGATGGTGGGGGTTTTCATGGCCGTGCCCTTGACCCGCGACTCGGCGGTGAGCATCATGGCGTTTTGAATCATGCGGGGTGGGTAGGTCACATCGGCGGTAATCAGCTTGTCGCCGTCCATGACCTTCTTGATCATCTCCTTCATGCCTGCTCCGCCCAGCACGAACTTGATGTCGGTGCGCTTGGCCTCGTCCATGGCCTTCAGCACGCCTACGGCGATGTCGTCGTCCTGGGCCCAGACCGCGTCAATCTGCTTGAAGCGGGTCAGGAAGTCCTGCATCACCTTGAAGCCATCGTCGCGGTTCCAGTTGGCGTATTTCGCGTCCAGCACCTTGATGCCGGGATAGTTTTTCATCACCGCCATGAAGGCATCGTAGCGCTGGTTGTCAATTACCGTGGGGATGCCCCGCAGAATTACGATATTGCCCTTGCCACCGAGCTGCTTGGCCACGTACTCCCCCGAGACCTTGCCCAGACCGGGGTTGTCGCCCGCCACATAGGCATTCTGGGCGTTGGGGTCGGTCAGGCCCCGGTCTACCACGGTCACAAACACCCCTTTAGCCTTGAGGGCGGCCACTGGCTTGGTCAGGGGGGCCGACTCGTAGGGCAAAATCACCAGGGTGTTGATTTTGTTGACGGTGTAAAGGTCTTGGATTTGGTTGGCCTGCTCGGAGGCATCCTTGGCGGTCTTGACGATGACCTGGATGCCGGGATACATCTTCTCGAGTTCACCTTTGGTCTGGTTGGCCCAGTACACGATGCCCGCCGTCCAGCCATGGTCGGCAGCGGGAATCGAAACCCCCATTACTACCTTGTTCTGGGCCAAAGCCGCCATCATCAAGAGGGCTCCTAGCATTACTAAGCTGCGCAGTATTGTTTTCATGTGTCCTCCTCAAGTTCGCCGATAGCCTATAGCGGATAGCTAAACCTTTATGTGACCTCTTTCCAATGTCCTCCTTGACTGCATTTTCTTCAGTTGCCGTTGGCCTTCGACTCTCGACCTTCGACAACTTCGGAACGAAGTTTACCTGCGCCCCCTTTGCAAGAAAGCCACGATGATGATTACGATGCCCTGCACCGCCGCGTTCAAGTAGACGCTGATGATGCTGGTGAGGTTCAAGACGTTGCCAATGGTCGAGAGCAAGATGGCCCCGATCACCGTGCCGGTGATGCGCCCCGAGCCGCCCTTGAGCGAGGTTCCGCCGATGATGACCGCAGCGATGGTCTCGAGTTCCCACAAGAGCCCGGTGCTGGGGGTAGCCGAGCCCAGGCGCGGGACATACAAAATAGTCGCCACCGCCACGCATATCCCTACCGCCACGTAGGTTAGGATTTTGATGTTATCCACCTGGATGGCCGCGTAGCGGGCTACCCCCTCGTTGGAGCCGATAGCCTGCACGTAGCGCCCGAAGCGGGTGCGGTTCAAGACCAGCCCGCCCAAGAGGGCCACCGCCAAAAACACCCAAATCGGGATGGGCACACCCAAAAAAGCTCCATAGTAGACCGGGCTGTAGTGGTCGGAGAGATTTTGCTCCAAGGTGATGGCCCCGCCCTGCGATAAGTAAGTCAGCACGGCCCGGAAGATGCCCAGCGTGCCCAGGGTGACGATGAAAGGCTCGATACGGCCTTTGGTGATGGTCAGACCGTGCAGCACCCCGAACAAAGCTCCCAGCGCTAGCGCTAGCAGCATCCCTACCAGCACGGTGAGAGTTCCCGCCCCCAGGCGCGGCTCGAGGGCGTTCATCACCAGAATCATCGAACCGGCGATGAGGGCCGCCATCGAGCCTACCGAGAGGTCAATGCCACCGGAGATGATTACGAAGGTCATGCCTACGGCAATAATGCCGATAAAAGCGGTGCGGGTGAGCACATTGAAGATGTTGTCCAGGCTCAGGAAGGAGGGGTTGAGCAGCGTCGCCAGGATGCACAGCAAAATCAGTCCCAGCAGCGGCCCCCAGCCCGAAAAGCTGAAGCGGGGACGGGGTTTGTCGGCCACGGGTTTTTCAGGCTGTAGCATAGCTTCCCTTGATTCCGGTGGCGTAGGCGATAATCTCGGCCTCACTCATCTGTTCTTGCCCCAGTATCCCCGTGACGTGCCCACCGCGCATCACTACCAGCCGGTGGCACAAGCCAATCAGCTCGAGCAGCTCCGAGGAAATGACTATCACCGAGCGGCCTTCTTGGGCCAGTTGTTGAATCAGAAAATAAATCTCCCGCTTGGCTCCCACGTCCACCCCCCGCGTAGGCTCGTCGAGGATGACGATTTTGGGGTCGGGGTGCAAGATTTTCGCCAGGGCCAGCTTTTGTTGGTTGCCGCCCGAAAGGGCCGAGGCTTTGCTCTCAGGCTGGCCGCCCCGGATGTTGAAATGCTGGGCCTCCTTGTCAAAAGCCCGGCCCTCGGCAGCGGTGTCCAGCAGGGGGTGGGCATAGAGCTGCAAGGCCATCAGGGTCAGGTTGGGCCGCAGTTCCATGTTCACGTGCAAGCCTTTGCCTTTGCGGTCTTCGCTGAGGTAGACGATGCCCTGCCGGAGGGCTTGGGCGGGGCTGTGTAGCTCGATGGTTTTGCGGTTTAGCTCGAAGCGCCCGCTGCTGCGCGGTCTGAGACCCAGGATACCTTCAAATAGCTCGGTGCGCCCCGCTCCGACCAGGCCCGCAAAGCCCAGAATCTCGCCCTGGTGCAGCTCGAACGACACCTCCGTAGCCCAGCCGGGAACGCTCACCCCTTGGGCAGCGAAGACGACTTTGGGGCTCGAGAAGGCCATCTTCAGCGGGAACATATCCGAAAGCTCGCGCCCGACCATCAGGTTCGCCATCTCCTGCTGGGTTAGCGCGGCGGTGGGGGCGGTTTGGATGTGCCGCCCGTCGCGTAGCACGGTCACGGTGTCAGAGAGGGCTTTTACTTCCTCGAGCTTGTGCGAGATGTAGAGAATCGTCACACCCTCCCCTTTCATACGGGCGATGAGCTTGAATAAAGTCTCGATTTCACCCGGCGTGAGCGTGGCGGTGGGCTCATCCATGATTAACAGCTTGGCCTGGCGGGAAAGTGCTTTGGCAATTTCCACCAGTTGCTTTTCGGCCACAATCAGGCTGCTCACCTTGCGCCGGGGATCTAGCCAAAGCCCGACCTGCTCGAGCGCACGGGTGGTCTGTCGGTTCATAGCGCTCTCGTCTAAAAGCAGTCCGCGCCGCAACTCGCGGCCCAGGAATACATTCTGGGCGATGCTCAGGTCTTCGGCCAGGTTGAACTCCTGGTGAATTAATACAATGCCAGCGGCCTCGGCTTCCCTCGAGCTGCGAAAATGCACGGCCTGGCCGTCCACCAAAACCTGCCCGGCACTGGGCTGTAAATATCCTCCCAGAATCTTCATCAAGGTGGATTTGCCCGCTCCATTTTCTCCAATCAGGGCGTGTATTTGTCCCTTTTGGATGGCAAAACCCACCTCGTGTAAGACCCGCACCGGGCCGAAATCTTTGCAGATGCTTTCAAAACGAACCGACAGCACCGTGTATCTTCTCCAATCGCACAGCCTCGCCGCGTGTCGGTGGGCAGTTAGGCTAGCTTTGCTTTGAGCATAAAGCGGGGCATGGTGGTTGACTTGTAATTCTTGACGGTGGTAAATTTCACACATCTATGGAAAGCCACGCCACCTTCTGGGATGCGGGAAATAGCGTCCGCGCCGATTCCTGCGAACCCCTCAAATCGGCAGCCAAGCGCGGTGAGGTGGGCTTGAGTGCCTGGGGCCACGGGCTGTATCCCGGACATGCCTTGCCCCAAAAGGCGCTCCCGGAGGTGCGCTCGGCGGGAGTGTGGACGGCAGCCAGACGGCAGAACTGGGGCCTGGGCTCGCACTGCAACGAGGGCATCGAGTTTTCCCTGATCAGCAAGGGCAAGTTGGGCTACGAAGTGGGCGATAAATCCTGGCTGCTACACCCCGGACACCTGACCATCACCCGGCCCTGGCAGTACCACCGGGTCGGCAACCCGCTGGTAGATGCCGGGCAGTTCCACTGGTTGATTCTGGACGTGGGGGTGCGGCGGCCCAACCAGGAGTGGCGCTGGCCGGACTGGCTCTTGTGGTCGCAGCAAGACCTCGAGCGCCTGACCGTGCTCTTGCGTCACAACGACAACCCGGTCTGGCGGGCCAATGCCGGAATTATCCGCTGCTTTGAGCGCATCCATGCCGTGCTCAAGCTCGAGAACTACGTTCAGGTGGTAGCCCGGCTCAAGCTGCACGTCAACGAACTGCTGATTGAGGTGTTGGAACTGCTGGGAGGGGAGCAAATCCCCCTGGATGAATCGCTGATTAGCTCGCAGCACACGGTGCGGGTGTTTTTGCAGGGGCTACCCGAGCAACTCGGGCAGGACTGGACGCTGGACGCGATGGGTAGAGCCTGCGGCCTGGGCCGCACCCAGTTTGCCCGCTACTGCCAGGAGATCACCGGCATGACCCCCATCGAATACCTGACCTTTGTCCGCCTCGAGACCGCCGCCAGGCTCTTGCACAAGCACCCGCACCGCCCCATCACCGAGATTGCCTTTAGCTGTGGGTTTGGCTCGAGCCAATACTTTGCCAACAGCTTTCGCACCCACAAGGGTTGTACCCCCAGGGAATATCGGCAGGCTCAGTTTGAAGAGCTACCAGGCTGAACCTCCAGGGTGAGTGGGCCAAAGGGCTTGTGTAGGATGAAACACCTCAGTCTCGAGCACCCTGCCGCAGGATGTGGATATTTTGCGTCTGGGTTGTCCCTCTGGTAGCCCTGTGCTACAATCTGGTTCGCCCTTCCAGGCGGCGCACTGTTCCGGTACAACCGGGGCGCTACGTGACTGTCCTTGGGCCGTTAGCTCAGCCCGGTAGAGCACTCGTCTCCAAAACGAGGTGTCGTAGGTTCGAATCCTTCACGGCCCGCCAGCGAAAACACTGTTTAGCATGTAGATAGATAAAATAGCTCCCAGAGGGAAAAGCCTCTGGGGGTTTGGGTACAGCCACAAGCTCAGAGGCGCTGTGCGCCGCCTGGGAGCCAATTGTCAATCACAGATGCAACTTATTAGACTTCCTTCATAAGTAGGCTTTGAGCTCTCCAGTAGGAGAAAAGAGGCGTAGCGCATCAGATTTTCCTGGCTCCATCGCGGTTATAGAGGGCGGCGATGAGGTTGACCCTGAGCCCTAAGCGTTTTCGGCGGTTGCGGTAGGGATCGGCGAGGATGCGGAAGACCTTGAGCCTGCGGATGACGTGCTCGATCATCACCCGTAAGCTGGCGATTTCCTTGTTCTTGGCCTTATCTTCTGCGGAGAGTTCTCTTCTGGGGGGTTTACGTTTGGGGGTTCGGCTGTTTCCGTGGAGTTTGTGAATGCCTTGGTAGCCTTTATCCGCCAAGAGTTCACTGGCCCTTATGGATGACGAGTTTGCTGTGTTTGTAGAGCCTGAAGTGGTGAGTTTGATCTTTGCCCACCTCCACACAGATGATGCGGCCACTTTTACGGTCAACGACCAGTTGAATCTTCAGGGTGTGCCGCTTTTTCTGGCCTGAGTAGTACCGCCTCTGCTTTTTTTAGGCCGCTGGATGGGCACTTTCCCCACATCCACCACGATCACCTCAAACCCTAGGCCCTGGCCCAACTTAGGCTTACCGGGCAGCTTGAACTCTCTCGTACCCATCAGGATTCGCTCGACCTTCCGCACCACTCGCCCTGCCGTGCTTTCATCCACGCCCCAGTCAAAGCCCAGCCGAAAGAAGGTGGGATAATCCCGCAGATACTCCAGTAGCATCAACACTTGGTTGTGTGCGCTCAGGGCACTGGGGCGACCCGCTTTTATCTTCCGCCCCTCCCAGGCTTCTACGCACCGCACCATGGCCTTATAGGTCGCCGGTTGACCCACTCCCAGCTTCCCCGCTTACCTTTCATCCCTTCATTACAACACTTTCAGCACTTTCGCAGGAAGTCTATTATTTTAGCGTCCCCAACACAAAAGCCTCGAGGATAGAGCGGTTTTCGGAAAAAATATGCCAACTCACTCCGTTAGAAAGACCGTACCCAGCGCCTTTTTGCCGCTATTCCTCGCGGCAAAAATAGTGGAAACCGCGATAGGCTAATCATAGTGAAGACCCCTTCTTACAAACCAAAACCCCTCTCCCGTGCGGGAG
>JADMIM010000052.1 GCA_015478585.1 Thermaceae bacterium
GACCAGCACCCCCAGGTGCTCCTCGAGCCAGTCCCGTACCGCCACGTCCTGCCAGCCAGGGAAGTTGGGAACTGCCACCACCCGCCCGCTCTCCATTTCCATGGGCCCCGGTAGGGCCACCCCGATACCCCACAGGTCGGGGGGTTTGGCCTGACCCCGCAGCTCGAGCACCGCTTTTTGCATCAGCTTTAGGGCTTGCTCGGGGGAGGGCATTCGGGCTTCGTAGTGAATCTGCCGGTGGACGATTCCTTTGAGATCCATCAAAACCCCGGCCAGATGGTCACGGTCTAAGTGCAGGCCAATCGAAAAAGCCCCCTCGGGGTTGAGGCGCAGCTCGAGGGCGGGCTGTCCGCGCCTGCCCACACGCTTATCTCCGGCCTGAACCACCCCGCGCTCGAGGAGTTCGACCACGATGTTGGAAACGGTCTGGTTGGTGAGACCAGTATGGCGGGCAATTTCGGCACGGGAAACCGGCTCGTGCAGCCGGATGGCCTCCAGCACGACGCGCTGGTTATAAAAGCGGGTATATTCCAGGTTGGTTCCCGAGAGCATAAAACCCCTTGCCACGTTCACCAGCTTTTGTGTAGTCTGATTATTAATTCAAAACGATTTAAAAATCAAGGGGGGGGTCATCAACATGAACCAAGACAAGCAGACCGAACAAGCCGTGCGGCGGCTCGAGCATCGCCTGGTCGAGCTTTCGGCCTGGAGAAACCGGCAAAGTTTATCCTTGAGCGAGGGGCGTTTTAAGGCGGCTGGAAGCACCAAATGGCTCTCCGTCAAGGAGGGAGATGCCTGGCCCTCGAGGGCTTTCCCAGCGCTACTGGAGTTCAGCGCCAGCGTACCCAAAAGCTGGGCGGGACAGCCGGTGTGGGTGCGGCTTTGGCTGGGCGGCGAGGCCAAACTAAGGGTAAATGGCAAGCTGGTAGGGGGTCTCAACCCCTATCACCAGGAATATCCTCTGCTGGATAAGGCTCGCAGCGGCGAGAAGCTCGAGGTGGGCCTCGAGGCCGTTCCCAAGGGGCTATTTGGAACACCCAACTTCCAGCCTAAAATTGAAGAAGCCCGTCTGATTGTGCCCGACCTGCGGCTACGAGCCTTTCACGAAGACCTGGCTGCAGCCCTGGACGCGGCCAAATATCTGGTAGGGCATGGGCGGCCCGAAATCGCCGGGCTGCTCGTAGAGGCCATCGAAGCTGCCCTGGTGGGCCTCGAGCTGCCGCGCACCCCTACCCCAAACTACCTGGCCCGCATCGTTCAGGCCCCCGAGGCGGCCCGTACCCAGGCAGCTATCTGGGACGAGTGGAAGTTCGAGGCCCAACCCCTACCCCTGCCAGAGGCTCTGGGCAAAGCGCTTCCAGCCCGGCGAAGCGCTTTCAAAGCGGCCCTGCAAGCCATCCACAGCCGCTACCCTAGCCAGGGCAGGCTCTGGATTAGCGGCCACGCCCACATAGATCTGGCCTGGCTGTGGCCTTTTGGCGAGACCCGGCGCAAGATACAACGCACCTTCGGCACCATGCTCACCCTGATGGAGCGCTACCCGCACTTCTACTTCAACCAATCCAGTGCCCAAGCCTATGCCTTTGTCGAAGAGGACGACCCTGAACTGTTCAAGCGCATCCAGGCTAGGGTCAAGGAAGGGCGCTGGGACATTGTGGGCGGGATGTGGGTAGAGCCGGATGGCAACCTGCTCTCGGGCGAATCCTGGGCGCGGCAATTGCTCTACGGGCAACGCTATTTCCAGGCCAAGTTCGGTAAGCGGGCACGAGTTTGTTGGCTCCCCGACACATTCGGTTACACTGCCAACCTACCCCAACTGCTCCAGCAGGGCGGTATTCCCTATTTTTTCACCACCAAGCTCAACTGGAACGAGACCAACCCTTTCCCCTACGACCTCTACCACTGGGAAGGTCTGGATGGCACACGGGTGATTGCACATAGCTTCCTGAACCCCCATCAGGGCTATAACGGGCATATCGAAGCCCTCGACGTGGGCGAAACCTGGCGCAACTTTAAAGGCAAGCGTTATCACGACACCTCTCTGCTCTCGGTGGGCTGGGGCGACGGCGGCGGCGGCCCCACCTTGGAAATGCTCGAGCGCTTTGAACGCCTGCAAGACTTTCCGGGGCTGCCCAAGCTCGAGATGGGGCGCGTCGAGGATTTATATAATCGCGTCCAGGACAAAGTAAATGGGGGGTTGGAATTGCCGGTGTGGATGGGCGAACAGTACCTCGAGCTGCACCGGGGCACCTACACCACCCAGAGTGCGATCAAAGGGCTGCACCGTCGCCTCGAGCACACCCTAGTTGAGGCCGAGGCGGCCTCCGCACTGGCCTACAAACTGCTGGGCAAGAAGTACCCCCAAGCTGAGCTGTACCGCGCCTGGACTACCCTCCTCAAACACCATTTCCACGACGTGCTACCCGGCAGCAGCGTGCATCAGGTCTATCAGGAAGCCCAGCGCGACCTGGGAGCTACCCTGGAAGCAGTGGAAAAGCTGCGCGGCGGGTCGCTCGAGCATTTGAGTGCCCAGGTCGGCCTCCAGACTCCGAAGGCTCTCTCGAAGGTGGTGGTGTGGAACCTCACACTGGAGAACCGTCCCTTACGCCTGCGGATGCCCAGACCGAGCCAGGACAGCTTCAGGCTGGTCACAGCAGAGGGTGTCGAGGTCGCCTATCAAGCCCAGAACGAAGAAATCGTGGTGGAAGCCGCACAGATGAGCGTCCCCGGTTTAGGCTATCTGGCCTTAGCAGTGCTGCCGGGTGTGCCCCACAAGGTTTCTAGCGAGCTGAAAGTTACGTCCAGCAGCCTCGAGAATCGCTATCTGCGGGTCAAGGTGGCCGCCGACGGGACGCTGGAGTCGGTCTACGACAAGGAAGCCGGGCGCGAGGTGTTGGCCGGGCGGGGCAACCAGCTCTGGGCCTACACCGACATTCCCCGCGAGTGGGATGCCTGGGAGATAGACGCGGCCTACGCCCAGGACGGGCAAGAGGTACTGGCCACCAAAGCCCCTCGAGTAGCCCAGAAAGGGGCGCTAGAGGCCCGCATAGCCGTAGAGCGCGGCTTGGATGGGGCAACCATCGAGCAAGAATATTGCCTCAAAGCAGGCAGCAGGCGGCTCGAGGTAGTTACGCATATGCGCTGGGAGCGGCGGCGCACTCTGCTGCGGGCCTATTTCCCCCTCAACTTGCGCAGCCACGAGGCCTATTTTGAGACCGCCTACGGCGCGGTGGCCCGGCCCACCCACCGCAACACCGGTTGGGATGCCGCCCGTTTCGAGGTGAGCGGGCATCGCTGGGCCGACCTGAGCGAGGCGGGGTATGGCGTGAGCCTGCTCAACGACGGCAAATATGGGCACAGCGCCCAGGGCCATACCTTGGGTCTGACCCTGCTGCGCTCCCCGGTCTACCCCGACCCCTTCGCCGAGGAGGGCGAACACCACTTTACCTACGCACTTTATCCGCACAGCGGCGACTGGCGCGGCGGTACGGTACTCGAGGCTCAAGACCTGAACGCTCCCTTGCAGGCAGTGATTCTCCCGGCCAAAGGAGGCCCCTGGCCCACCACCCAACGCTTGATGCAGCTCGACCAGCCCGGTCTAAGGCTCTCCGCGCTCAAAAAAAGCGAGGATGGCACGGGATTGGTGTTACGGCTCTACGAGGCCCTGGGTGGGCGTGGAACCGCGCGGCTCGAGGCCGATTTCCTGGGCAAAACCGCCCGGCAAATTAACCTGCTCGAGGAAACCCAGGAAAAACTTTCCGTAGATAACCAGGCTTTGAGCTTTGCCTTCACTCCCTACCAGATTGTCAGCCTCGGGGTCTGAACCCACCCGGTCTGGTCAAACGGCAGCCTAGGCGCTGCCTCACGGAGGGACGCTTACCGCATTTCCGGCATTTATGCTCCCCTCCAGTGAAGCGACAGTACGTCGCCCGGCGACGAAGACGAGAATGCCGCCGAGTCCAGCGGCATGTCTTCGAGTCCCATGCCGGTACTCAAGGAGCACAACATCCCGTACCCATCATGATTCAACCGTACCGGATATTGGCGGGGAAGGCTGTTACTTATGAAAACTACTCTAAGAGAAACTCCTTGGAACACGGGGTGTACCACTTTTTTGTCAAAACTACCAAGAAAACTCAGCAAAAGACCAATATGATTGCCACACTTTGTACGGGCGGTGGATATTTCTGCAAGATGTGGTAGGCTAACGGGGCAAGTGTCGGACTTTTTGCCGCCAAAACCACACTTCAGTATGTGCCCTGGTTTTTGGCAATGAAGAGCCCCGATTATTTGGGAGGTAGCTAAATGAGGGAAGTAAAGGATATAACTAATGCAAACACTGTTATGAATGAAATCTTTGCCAGCGACACCCTGAGCCTCGAGGAACTGCGCCACCGGCTGTCCAAGCCCGCCTATAAGTCGCTCCAGGCGACCATCGAGAAAGGCGCGGTGATAGACCCTGCCATCGCCGACACCGTAGCTCTGGCGATGAAAACCTGGGCCTTGGAGAAAGGGGCCACCCACTACACCCACTGGTTCCATCCGCTCACCGGCCTGACCGCCGAGAAGCACGATAGCTTCCTCTCTCCCACCTCCGACGGCTCGGCCATCGCCCAGTTTGGCGGCAGGGATTTGATTCAGGCCGAGCCTGATGCTTCTTCCTTCCCTTCCGGCGGCATCCGCGCGACTTTCGAGGCCAGGGGCTACACCGCCTGGGATCCGACTTCCCCAGCTTTCATCATGCGCCACTCCAACGGCGCGACGCTATGCATCCCCACTGCCTTCGCCTCCTGGACGGGAGAAGCCCTAGACCTCAAGATTCCCCTGCTGCGCTCGACTGAAGCCCTCAACAAAGCTGTCCAGAAGGTGCTGCCGCACTTCGGCATCTCCGCCAACAAGGTCTCCTCCACGCTAGGAGCCGAACAAGAGTATTTCCTGATTGACGAGGACTTCTACCTGGCGCGGCCCGACCTGGTGATGACCGGGCGCACCCTGTTCGGGGCCAAGCCTCCGCGCGGACAGGAGCTCGAAGACCACTACTTCGGCAGCATCCCCGACCGAGTGCTCTCCTTCATGACCGATGCCGAGCACCAGATGTACGCTTTGGGTATCCCAGTCAAGACCCGCCACAACGAGGTAGCTCCAGGGCAGTACGAAATCGCGCCCATCTTCGAGCCCTCCAACGTAGCCGCTGACCACCAACAGTTGATCATGCAAATCCTGCGCAACACGGCCCGCAAGCATGGCTTGATGGCCCTGCTGCACGAGAAACCCTTCGCCGGTATCAACGGCTCAGGCAAGCACTGCAACTGGAGCATGGGCACGGATACCGGGATAAATCTGCTCGAGCCTGGCGACGACCCCCACACCAACCTCTCGTTTTTATTCTTTTGCGCCGCCGTGATTCGCGCGGTGGATGTCCATCAAGATCTCTTGCGCATCAGTGTGGCCGGAGCCTCCAACGACCACCGCCTAGGAGCCAACGAAGCCCCGCCCGCCATCCTCTCGATTTTTCTGGGCAGCGAGCTAACCGGGGTATTCGAGCGACTGATGAGTGGCAAGGGCACGGGTAGCAAGCCGGGCCTGCTCAAGCTGGGCACGCCGGTTTTGCCGCACCTGCCCATGCACGCAGGCGACCGCAACCGTACCTCGCCTTTTGCCTTCACCGGGAACAAGTTCGAGTTCCGCGCGGTGGGTTCCAGCCAGAGCATCTCGCTGCCCATTACCGTGCTCAACACCATCGTGGCCGAGTCGGTGGACGTGCTGGGGGCAGCGCTCGAGGCCGGTTTGAAGAAAAAGAAGAGCCTCGAGGATGCTCTGCTAGACGTGCTCAAGGACACCTACAAAAAGCATAGCCGGATCATCTTCAACGGTGATGGCTACGCCGAAGCCTGGCATAAGGAAGCAGCCAAGCGTGGCCTCTTGAACCTGCGCACCGCACTGGATGCCATCGAGCGCTTCACCGACAAGAAAAACGCCGACCTCTTCGCCAAGTACGAGGTGCTCAACCAGCGCGAACTCGAGGCCCGGCAGGAAATCATGTACGACATCTACTTCAAGTCGGTAAACATCGAGGGCGAGACCACTGAGTGGATTGCCCAGACCCAGATTCTGCCGGGGGCCCTGGGCTATCTGGCCGACCTCAGTAGCGTGGGCATGAAGAGCAAGGCCGCCACCCGTGCCGCCGAGCAGGTCGGCAAAGCCACCGATGCCCTTTCCGACGCGCTCGAGAAGCTCAAAACCCAGAATGCCGCCGAAGGTGGGGAGTCGGTTCACGAGAAGGCCCACCATATGCGTGACAAAGTGCTCCCAGCGATGCTCGAGGTGCGCAAGGCCGCCGATACCCTGGAGAAAATCGTAGCTGCCGACCACTGGCCGCTGCCGAGCTACCGCGATATGTTGTTCATAAAGTAGGGTCGAGCCCTGAAGGAAATCCCTGGTCTCGAGACCAGGGATTTTTATTATGGGTCAAGAATAGTTAAGGCTGTTATCTCGAAGTATAGCAAGGGTCAAATGGTAGAGGTCTTGGCTGCACTGGTACTCAAGTGAAGCCGCACAGCAGCAGGCTCTGCGGAGCCGCTACCCGAGCTAACCTCGAGGGGGTGGCTGCTTTGCAAGGTGGAATCATCATGAAAGCCAAGATAGGATTTCTTAATGCTGGTTTGAACCGTGCGGATAGGATTTAAGCGCTACACTAATACCGAATCTGTCAGGATTTCCTATCTTGGTAGATTTATAGGGGACTCCTTTCAGTCGCATTTAGCCAGTCTTGCCCAGCAAGTCTAGCCAAATGAAGTCGGTATAACCTGACAGGGAGCTGTACCCAAGGGGGAGGTTGTTAGTTTGTCGCTGTATCAGACCCTTAACCAGTCCCTTGAGCCCGTTTTGGGTGAGCGTACGCGCATGGTGCTGGAGGAGGGGGTGCGGCGGTTGGGGGTAAACCCCGACCAGCTCGACCCTTCCCAGGCCGAGGTAATCCTCAAGCGGCTGGTCTACCGCGAGTTGCAGTCGCGTATGAGCCCCACTGCGGCCAGGGCTCGTATCGAAGAAATGCTCAAGGCCATCGGGGCCGAAGAAGTCAAAACCGAAGCTAAACCCGAGCCTTTGTCCGTTCAGGACGGAGCGTTGCTCATGGAGCTGGAAGGGGGTCTCAAGCGCTTTAGCCTGTATCTGGATTGGCCCGAAGTGGGTAGGCTGCGGGGTTTGATGAGCGTTATCAAACAAGACCCCGAGGCCAGCACGGTAGCTTCGCTGCTACGCGAGGGGCAAGAGGTGCTGGCGGGCCTCGAGGAGCGGCTACAATCGGCGCTGTTGCGCCAGACCCGCGACATCGCCGATTTACAAATGGCCCTCGAGCGCGTCCAGAGCGTGGGCGGCCCCAAGGTGCGCCGCCTGGAAAACCTGTTGCGGCAAATCCAGGAGGCCCACCAAGGCGAGACCCTGGCTCCCGCCGAGGTCGAACGGGCGCGGGCGCTGGCGGCAGAGATGCGCAAACTGGTCGAGAGCAGTGTGGTGCAAAACCCCACCATAGAAAGTGCCATCCTGCTCGAGGATGAAACCGTCCACCAACCCAAAAACCCCACCGTGGAGATGGCCTGGGACGACTCCGAGTTGGTGCTCGACTTGGACTTCGAGGCCCTTACCACCGAGCAGCAGTCGCGTATCCGCGAGATTGACGTGGCCGAGGATCGGCGTAAGCTAGAAGCCCTCAGCGAGCGCTATGCGGCGGCCCTGACCCGCTCGGAAGTGGTTGGCCCCTTGGTTGCCGTGCGGGCCGACCTCGAGGCGGGCATCCCCTTAGGCGAGCGCCTGGGAGCTTTTGAAGCCCAGCTCAAAGAGGCCCACGCCGAACTGGTCGCCGAGACCAGGGTGCGCTACGAATGGCTGACCGAGCGGCTAAGACATCTGGCTCCTTCAGAAAAAACCACCTCGCTACAGGCCCGGTTGGAAATCGCTGGACAGACCCTGATGAGCGGAGGGCTGCCGGGAGAAATATCCGAACTCGAGGGGGTTCTGACCAGCCTCGAGGCCGAGGAAAAAACCGCCCGCGAACTGCGCGAACGACAAAACCGCCTCAAAGCTTCATTGGAAACCCTACGTCTCGAGGCCGAGGCCGCGCTATCGCCTTACCGCAATCAAGCCGAAGTCGAGGTTTTCCTGGCCACCCTGAGCGACCTTCCAGCCCTGGAAGATGCTTTGGGACGGGCCAGAAACCAGCTCTCCAGCCTCCTTACAGAACTTGCCAAAGAGCGGGAAGAAGAAGGGCTGGGTCGCATGAGCCTGCGGGCGGCGGTGCAAGCTCTACCGCCCCTGGAGCCTCTGGAAGCAGGCAAGCAAGCGGTGTTGCTGCGCCTGGAGCAACCCGGAACCCGCGAATCGCTGGCTAGCCTACAGACCTATGTCAATAGCCTCACTGCTCACGCCCGAGCCCTGGTTGCCTCACGTCTGGATACGCTCGAGGCCCGCACTTCCACCCTCGAGCAAACTCTCAAGGAGTCGTTGGGCGAGGTGCACAAGGCTCTGTCTGCGGCTAGAGAAGGTCTGGCCCAGGGCCAGTTTAGCGATCCTGCGCCCATCGAAAACCTGCTCGAGGAGTTCGTGGCGGCCCGCCGGGCCGCGATGACCGAGGAGCTTTCGCGTTACGAGATTGCTGGGCGCAGCCTGCGAGGATTGGGCGGAGAAGACCTCGAAGCCAGGGTGAACCAGGCCAGAAGCCTGCTCAGCGCTGGTGAACTCCCCAACCTGGAAGAGATTCACTCGCTGCTAGCGCGGATGCGCCGGTCACAAGAAGCCCTCCGGGCCGAACTCGGAGGCCGTATCAATGCCTTGCTGGAATCCTTCGAGGCCCACAAAAGCGCGGGCGGCGAGACAGTATTTCGCCTCAAGCCCCTGTGTGATTTTTTGCAGTCGGCCTCGGAACGTCTGCTGCGGCTAGGGGCGAGTTCGCTCTTGGAGGTGCGGCGCACCCTGGAAGAAGCCGAGCGCCTCGAGGGTCAATTGGCCCAGGAGTATCAGGCCGCCCGCTCGGTGCTGGAAGAACTCCGAGGGGTAGACCTCGACACTCTGCTGGACGTATTTGATGCCCCTGCGGAGTCTGTGTCTCCTCCTGCTCAGGCCGCTCGAGTATCGCAGGCCGCTCCCATCCCCACCACGACCCTGCCCGCCGAGTTTCAGATGGCCCTGACCTCCTTCCAGATGCGGGGGGTAGAGGCAGTGGCCCTGGTCGAACAGGGGCGCTTGCTGTGGGGTAGTCTGCCCATCGCCGACCACAAGACCCAACACGTCTTTGATGACTTGCGCAACCTCGCCGGAGAGCTTTCCAGTCGACCCGCCCAGCTTGCCATCCTCTCGCTGTCGCAGGCTGTGGTGGTTTTGCTTCCTCTGGGTCAGAAGGGGTTGGTGGTGTTGGCTGAAAAATCGCTGCTCTCGAGGCTACTCGCACAGATTGAGAAACAGCGCGATGTGCTGCTACAAATTTAGGGCGGTCTTCATGATGTTTGAGCCAATAGGCATTTGAGAAACCACGTTCTGGATTGAACGGTTGGCTCCCATCCAGGTTAGCTCGGGTAGCCGCAGAGCGGCTATGCGCTACGCGCACTCCGCCCTCGGGTAGCCGCAGAGCCCGGAAGACTGCGATAGAGCGGTTTTCCGCTTTCGTCTCTCAGGCTGCTGCGGTAGTAAAGGTTGGGCTGGGGCCGTGACGGCTTTCCTCGCCTTCAGCCTTGAGCAACAAACCCTCTTTATCTTCGCCCAGAGCGCGTAACAAGCGTTCGCGGCTCACGCTATGGCCCTCGAGCAGATAGTGAAAACCTCGGCTACCCAGCACCACCACATAGCGCAGCCCATTATGGTTGCGCACGAAGGTGTTATGGCGGCGAGCATAGCGGTATAGCTCGTTGAGCTGATCCAACTGGCGCTCGGCTTTGCGGCGGCTAAGGCTGGGGATTATCCAAACTGGAAGCAGCGCCACCACAAGCGTAACCGCTAACAACAGGGCAACGATGGTCTGAGTTCCCATATCGTTACGAGTCTAGCATTCTGAGTTATATTTTGCGTAACGCAGCCGTAACTTATACCAAGCACAAAAAGGCTTCGCCCTTCTAGCGAAGCCTTGGGGGGGAAATTGCTTTTACCATCCGCGCTTAGCGAGCTTGTCTTCTTCTGCCAGGAAATCGAGGTTGATGCCTACCATCGGTTCGCCGAGGTCTTCCGACACCTCCGCCAGAATCTGCGGGTCGTTGTAGTGGGTCACGGCCCGCACGATGGCCTTGGCCCGGCGGCGGGGGTCGCCCGACTTGAAAATGCCCGAACCTACGAATACTCCGTCCATGCCCAAGTGCATCATCAAAGCGGCATCGGCAGGCGTAGCAACACCGCCCGCAGCGAAGTTCACCACCGGGAGCTTGCCATTTTCCTGAATCCACAGCACCAGGTCATAGGGTGCGCCGTTTTGCTTGGCAAAAGTCATGAGTTCTTCGCGGGGCATGGCCTGAATCTGGCGGATGCTGCCCAGAACGCTTCTGGCGTGACGCACAGCCTCGACCACGTTCCCGGTTCCGGCCTCGCCCTTGGTACGAATCATCGCGGCCCCCTCTCCAATACGGCGCAAAGCCTCGCCGATGTTGGTCGAACCACATACGAAGGGCACCTTGAAAGCAAACTTGTCCACGTGGAAAGCTTCGTCGGCGGGGGTCAGCACTTCAGATTCGTCAATGAAGTCCACCCCCAGGGCCTCGAGGATCTGCGCCTCCACGATGTGCCCGATGCGGCACTTGGCCATCACCGGAATAGAAACCGCCGCGATAATCTCCTTGATGAGCTTGGGGTCAGACATACGGGCCACGCCGCCCTGAGCACGAATATCGGCAGGAACCCGTTCTAAGGCCATCACCGCAACAGCCCCGGCCTCCTGCGCGACCTCGGCCTGCTGGGCGTTGACCACGTCCATGATCACTCCGCCCTTGAACATCTCAGCAAAACCCGTTTTAACCCTTAGCGTAGCTTTCTCCATACTTCCTCCAACTTTCTTAGCTTAAGGATAAATGCCCAAAGCGGAAAGCGTTGTAAGCCAAGCGGCTGTCGCAGGTCATACCCAAGACGCTCCAAGCGAAAAACCAAAGGCTAAAAACACAGACATCCAGGATAAGAAAATAAAAGCTCGAAAATCCCTGTCCCGGACGTAGGATGATACAAATGTCTTAGTGGCGAAGAAGAGCGCTCACCGCGTCCTTAATGGTCTGTCGGCGTTTGGCATGCCCTAAGTCACCGCTCGAGCCTTCCTCGAGGTTAGAGTGGGTTTGGGTCAGGGCCAGGATCAACTCCAGCAGCACGGCAGCCGGAAAGTGGGTGCGGATGTGTCCTGCCTGCTGAGCTTTACTTATCGCGTTCACCTTATATTCGTTGGCTTCCAGCACAGCCTTAATCTTCATGCCTGCGGCATCGCGCTCGAGGCGATCCCAGATGCCAATTCTCAGAACCTCAGGGTATTTACGGTATTGGTCGAAAAGGCGGGCCGCATACTCGGGGAGGTCGTGTACATCAACGGGCACATCATGCATATTGCGGACGATCAGGGCATCGAAAACCGCATCGAATAGTTGATCCTTGCTGGCGTAATAAGCGTAGATCATGGCTTTATTACATCCCGCTGCCTCAGCAATGCGATCCACACGGGCTCCGATGATCCCATAGCGGGCGAATTCGGCGGTGACCGCCTCGAGAATCCGTTGGCGGGTCGCCTGGGCATCGCGCTTCCCATTGCAAAGGTTTACGTCCGGGTAGGCTAAACTTACCCGATTGGATTAGGGCATTCTCCACCCGTTCAATGCTGCGCCGCACCGTGCTTTCATCCACCTCCCAGTCCAGGGCTAGATGCTGGTGGGTACGGTATTCCCGCCAGAAGCTCAGGGTGAGTACCAACTGATCATCTAAATCCAGGGACGGGGCTCGTCCGGCTTTCTTCTTGCCATGCTCCCCCGCGACCAGAACCTCACGCATCTGTCCGGCTTCACCCCCAAGATTCGCTTGGATGCACGTCTGGGACATGGTTACACCAGTGGAAGAGGCGCTGCAAAGCCTAGGCGATTTGGTTCGGGCAGGGAGGATTCGTTACTTCGGCTTCTCGAACAATCCGGCCTGGTATGCTGCTAGGGCCGCTGCGCTGGCCCAGGCCTACGGTACGCCCAGCCCCAGCTCGAGTATTCCCTCGTTGCACGTAGCATCGAGCAGGAGCATATTCCTGCCGCCCGCGAGAGCAGCCTGGGCATCGTGCCGTGGAGCCCCTTGGCTGCCGGATTCCTAACCGGTAAGTACACGCGCGAGGAGGCAGGGGCCAGCGGTCAGGGGCGGCTGAGCGGCCCCAACCCATTTGGGGATACTAAGTTCACCGAGCGCAACTGGCGGACACTGGACACCCTGAAGGCGGTGGCGGCGCAGGGGGGTTGCCCGCCTGCCCAAGTCGCCTTGGCCTGGGCCGTGGCACAGCCGGGTGTAACCTCGCTGCTGCTGGGAGCCAGCAGGCTCGAGCAACTACAAGACAATCTGGCCTCACTCGAGGTCAGCCTTAATCCTGAACAGCTCCGGGCGCTAAACGCGGCCAGTGTGTTCGACCCTTCTTCCCAGGGCTTCTTCACGCACGAGCTGCGTCGCCTGATCTTCGGCGATCAGGAGGTAGCGGGCTGGCACTAAGCCCGCAGTGTTACAGGTGAGAAGCGCAATAACCAGTCAAAACCTAGGGCCGGATCCGAGACCCGACCCTACAAGCACAAACTGCTTTAGGGCAGATACGCTAGTGGATTGCGGGCTACCCCGTTGACCCGCACCTCGAAGTGGACATGCGGGCCAGTAGACCAGCCGGTCGAGCCCACATATCCAATAAGCTGTCCGCGCTGGACGTACTCCCCTGGCTGGGCCACGATGCGGGACATATGACCATATAGGGTTTCGACATTGCCACCGTGGTTGAGAATGACATTCAGGCCATATCCATAAGGGCTCCACCCGGCGGTTTCGACCTGGCCCGCCCTGGCAGCATAGATCGGCGTGCCCATCGGGGCAGCTAGGTCTAGCCCGGTATGGAAGCGCTGGTAAGCCCCTCGAGCCCCAAAGTAGGTGGTGATGACAAAGCGATTCACCGGATAGCGATAGCCTGCTGCCGCCACCACGTAGTTGGCTCGGCGCACCTCGCTCTGGCTCGAGGACTGCTGCTGCTGTGCGGCCTGAGCCGCCTGTTGCTCGAGCCGCCGTTGCTGCTGTTTGCGCAGGGCTTCGGCAGCCAGGCGTGCGGTCTCCTGCTTTTTCTGCTCAGCAGCCAGGCGCAAGGCTTCTTGTTGGCGGGCTTTGCGCTCAGCTGCCTGCAAATCCAAGAGCTTGTTATAGGTAGTCTTGGCCTGGACTCCAGGGAGCAAGATAAAGTCGCCCGTGCCAACTTCGGTGGGCGACTTCAGGGCATTGGCTCTGGCGATCTGCATCACCGGCAAACCAAAGCGGGCGGCCAAGTCCTTGATGGTCTGGCCCTTCTGAAGTTGCACCAACAGCCCGGCTTCGACGGTAGGGATATATAACGTAGAACCCTCCGTGAGGCGATCCAGGCTGGCGATGCTGGGGTTGGCCGAGATTAAGCCCAGGGGGGTGAGGTAAAAACGTCTGGCTACCGACTCCACGGTATCTCCGGCGTGTACGGTATATTCCTGCACACCAGGGGGAAGGCGTACCGTGCTTTGCGAGGCATCGGCCAGGGGGATACGCAGCGTATCTCCGGGATGCAGCGCATCGTTGCTGATACCGCTGGCCCACATAATGGCCTTGGTATTCGCCCCAAAGCGCACCGCGATTGCGCTCAGCGTATCGCCAGGCTGCACGGTGTAGATCAACCAACCCTTTTTAGCCGGAGACGCTATGGCGATCTCAGCACTTTTGGGCAGATTAGCTTGGGGTAGGCCCAGGGGGAGACCTAAAACTCCCGTTGCCAGCGCACTGCTCAAAACTTCGTTGATAGGCAAAGTCAACCTCCGACGACGAACTACGTATTTATACCCACATCACTTGAGACTCATGAGGGACTCAGCAGAGCCTCAGCTACAAAATCTGAACATTCTCGAGTGGGGCTTCGGGCTCGGGTGTCAGACCTTGGGGAAGTATACCTACTTACCTGCCAAAGTTGCAAGGAACTCCTTATTGGTTTTGGTACGCGACAGCCTACCAAGGAGCATTTCCATGGCTTCAGCAGGATCCATATCGGCCAGAACCTTGCGCAACAGCCACATTTTCCGAATCACTTCCTCGCCCAAGAGCAACTCCTCACGCCGGGTACCGGACTTGAGGATGTCAATGGCCGGGAAAATGCGGCGTTCCTCGAGCCTTCTGGAGAGGTGCAGTTCCATGTTGCCCGTCCCCTTGAACTCCTCGAAGATTACATCATCCATGCGGCTTCCAGTCTCGACTAGGGCGGTAGCCAGGATGGTCAGGGAACCCCCACCCCGGATATTGCGGGCCGCGCCCAAGAACCGCTTGGGGAAATGCAGCGCCGCCGAGTCCAACCCGCCCGATAGTGTACGACCCGTTGGGGGCGTGACCAGGTTATTTGCTCGAGCCAGGCGGGTAATCGAGTCCAGGAGGATTAAAACGTGCCCACCCTCCTCGACAATACGGCGGCTGCGCTCGTGGACAAACTCGGCTACGCGGATATGGTTTTGCGGGGGCTCGTCGAAGGTCGAGGCAATTACCTCGGCCCCGTCCACCGACTCGCGGAAATCGGTGACTTCTTCGGGGCGCTCATCTACCAGCAGGACAATCACCTTCACGTCGGGTTCATTGCGCAGGACAGCCCGTGCAACTTTTTTGAGCAAGGTGGTCTTACCGGCCTTGGGTGGGGCCACAATCAGGCCGCGCTGACCCCGCCCGATAGGGGCTAACAGGTCTATAACGCGGTTGGAGGATTCTTCGCCGGTAGTCTCGAGAATCAATTGGCGGTCGGGGAACTGCGGCACTAAATCGTCGAACTTGGGCCGCTTGACCGCAGCCTCGGGGTCGAGGTTGTTGACGGCCTCGACTTTCATCAAGGTGCCGTAGCGTTCGTTTTCGCGGGGGACTCGGGCTTTACCGACGATATAGTCGCCCGTGCGCAGTTGGTATTGCTTGATCAGGCCCGCCGATACGATAACTGAGCGCGACTCGAGCACATATAGGTTTTCCTGCAAAAACCCGTAGCCATCGGAGGAAATCTCTAAATAACCCTTGGCGATACGCAGACCTTCGTCGGTGGCTTCCTGCGAGAGCAAGGTCATGACCAGCTCGTCTTTGGAGAGTTTTTTGTAATCGGCTATGCCCGCCTCCGCTGCTAGCAAATGCAGCTCGGGCAGGATGCGATTGGAAAGTTCCTGGTAGCTAAGGGGCATATCCGCGTTAGGGGTTTTGCGGCGAATTTTCTTTCCAGTACGGGTCAGGGCAGTCTGGGTATCGGCGTTAGGATCGCTATTTGGTCTTGGCATCGGCTTTGCTCCAGTCTAAACAGACTTGTTTATGGCCCAACAACGAGATATCCCGAAGGACGATTACTTCTATGTTGTTGTGTGGAACCCTCAGAAGTATATTCCCCGCCGCGTATGAGAAGCAATAGACGTTGGTCGCGTCCACTGCGGGGGCATGGCAGAAAGCGCATTCGCTCTGGCGCATGGAACTGACCTGGTTGACTCAGGAGATGCGGGTTGCTACCCTAAAGGTGCTGACCGCTAACCGTGAAGAGTAGCACAAGTTGGGGTCAGTGTAAAGCGGCAGCCAGTGCTGCCAACTGGGGAAGAGTACGTGCCCTGAGCCCATTCAGCGAGTCCGGTACAGTGTGAGCCGGGCGGCAACTCGAGAGCGCCGAAAATCGCCCCCTTTTCTTCAGGAAGAACCCTTCCCTCACCCTAACCCTCTCCCAGAGGGCAAAGGGAACTAAGGAGGAAAGTAGACCCTGACGGGTTCGCCCGAGATAGCGTGAACGAGCGCCGGAGGCGCGATGAAGGATAAAGGATTACGGATAAAGGCTTTTGCCTTCATCTTTCATCCTTCAACCTTTATCCTCCAACGGAAGTGCGGTGGTAACGCGGGATATCACAGTCTCGTCCGCACCTGAGAAGCCCAAACGGACTCCGGGTGCGGACTTTCGTTTGGGTTAGTCGCAGAGCGGCCATTGCCTAAGGCAACGCCCTGGGCCTCAGAAGGAGCCCAAATGGTAGACGAGAAAAAGCTGTTCAAAGAAGTGGGCGGGGCGGATTTTCCGGGCCTCGAGGCCAGCGTTCTTTCCTTCTGGAAAGAGCAACGCATCTTCGAGAAATCCGAGGAGAAGCCCGCTCTCGAGGGCGAGTTCGTGTTCTACGAAGGGCCGCCCACCGCCAACGGCAAACCGGCCATGCACCACGTCCTGGCGCGGAGCTTCAAAGACCTGTTCCCGCGCTACAAAGCCATGCAGGGCTTTCATGTCACCCGCAAGGGCGGCTGGGACACCCACGGCTTGCCCGTCGAAATCGCAGTGGAGAAAAAGCTCGGGGTGCTAGGCCGCAAAACCCTCAGCCGCGACGAAATCGCCGAGTTTACCAAGCTGTGCCGGGAGTGGGTTTTCGAGAACATCACCGACTGGAACCATTTCACCGAGCGGATGGGCTACTGGGTAGACCTGGACGACCCCTACATCACCTACCAGAACAGCTATATCGAGTCAGTGTGGAACCTGCTCAAGCGGATGTGGGACAAGGGCATGGTGGTGCGGGATTACAAGGTGGTGCCGCTCTCGCCGCGCATTTCCACCACGCTCTCGCAAAACGAAATCGCCGACGGGTACAAAGAAGTGGACGACCCGAGCGTCTACGTGCGGTTTCCATTGAAACTGGAAACCACGCCCCAGACGGTACGGGGGAAGCTCGAGGCCCAAGGCGTTCGACTAGAATCGCTGGAAAATCCCGCCATCCTGGTCTGGACTACCACGCCCTGGACGCTGCCCTCGAACACGATGGCAGCGGTGAATCCCAAGATGGATTATACGCTCGTCAAATCTCCTTCGGTGGGGCACCTGATACTCGCGACAGATGCAGTTCAGCGTGTGGCCGAGTTGCATAAAGAAGAGCTGGAAGTCGTCGCTCACCTCAAAGGTGAAGACATGGAGTGGTGGACGTACGCACCGCCATTTCCCGAGGTTTGGCAAGAGATTTTTGAGAAAAACGAGCCTGTGAACTACTCTGGTTCTCAAATATTAATCAACCAAAGTAGAGGTAAACCTTTCATACATTTTGTCGCTCTCGCCGATTTTGTAAGTGCTGAAGACGGCTCGGGAATCGCGCATGAAGCTCCTGTTTATGGAGCAGAAGACTTGGAGATTGCTCGTAAATACGGAGCGGTTTTCATTTTTGGGACTGACGACCACGGCGTTATGCAAGTCACTGGCGAACGCGGAAAATTCTTCAAGGATGCAGATAAGGGACTCATCCGCGAGATGAAAGAGCGTGGGGTAATGTATCACGCTGGACAAATCCGCCACCGCTACCCCTTCCATGACCGTACCGGCGACCCCATCCTGTATTTTGCCAAGCCAAGCTGGTACGTCAAAACTTCCAACTACCGCAAGCAGCTCTACGACAACAACGAGCGCATCAACTGGGTTCCCGAGCATATCAAGCACGGACGCTTCGGCAACTGGCTCAAGGATAACGTGGACTGGGCCATCAGCCGCGAGCGCTACTGGGGCACGCCTCTCCCCTTCTGGGTCGCCGAGGACGGCTCAGAATCGGTGTGCGTGGGCAGTGTCGCCGAGCTTTCCCAATTGGCGGGCCGGGATTTATCAGACCTAGACCTGCACCGGCCTTACGTAGATGACATTACCTTCGTCCGGGGCAGCAAAACTTTTAAGCGTGTTCCCGAAGTCCTAGACGTGTGGTTTGACTCCGGTGCAATGCCCTATGCACAGTGGCATTTAATGTTGGAAGAAGATTCAGATCCTCAGATACTTGGGACAAGCAACAGCCGTTACACGATGGTTTCCCTCAAACCTATGCCCGGCAATGAAAAGAATGCCGAGCAGGCCGCACGCCACTTCCCCGCCGACTTTATCAGCGAGGCAATAGACCAAACACGCGGCTGGTTCTACTCACTTCACGCCATCTCGACACTGCTCTATGACCAGCCCGCCTTCAAAAACGTAATTTGCCTTGGACACCTGGTGGACGAGAAGGGCAAAAAGATGTCCAAAAGCGTCGGGAACGTGGTCGAGCCGCTGGCGGTGTTTGATAAATACGGCGCGGACGCGGTGCGCTGGTATATGTTCACCGCCAGCGACCCCGGCGACACCAAGCGTTTCAGCGAGCGGCTGGTGGCTGAGGCCATGCGGGGCTTTCTCAACACGCTCTGGAACGTATATAGCTTCTTCGTGCTATACGCCAATCTGGACAAGCCCGATTTGAAGCATGCGCCCGAAGTCAACCAGCGGCCCGAGATAGACCGCTGGTTAGTCTCGAGGACGCAGCATCTAATCCAAGCAATTAGTAAGGCGCTCGAGCATTACGACGCGCGAGGTGCTGCAACAGCGCTCGAGGATTTCGTGGAGGAACTCTCCAACTGGTATGTCCGCCGCAACCGCCGCCGCTTCTGGAAAAACGAGGATGCTGCTGACCGCGAAGCCGCGTATGCAACGCTCTGGCAAGCCCTGGTGACGGTAGCCCAACTTGCCGCGCCGTTTACACCGTTCGTCACCGAAGCACTGTGGCAAAACTTGGTGCGCTCGGTGGATGTTGATGCTGCCGAGTCGGTTCATCTTTCCGGGTGGCCCAAAGCCGACAGCAGTCTTAACGACGAGACTTTGTTAGCTCAAATGGGTGCGGTGGTCAAAGTGGTGGGTTTAGCGCGTGCTGCTCGAGGCGTGAGTGGGGTCAAAACCCGGATGCCGCTGCCCAAAGTTCTCGTCACCGCCCCAACCGAGGATGAGCGTACAGGGCTCCGGCACTTCGCCGATGAAATCGCCGAGGAACTCAACGTCAAAGCCGTGGAGGTACTGGATTTCAGTCAAAAACTGCTTTCCTACCGCGTTTTACCGAACTTACCCATCCTTGGCAAAAAGTACGGCAAGCAAGTTCCCGCCATTCGCGCGGCGTTGTCCGAACTCGACAGCAGACATGTTGCGGCGACGGTTAAAGCCGAGAAGGAACTGAAGCTCGAGCTAAACGGCGAAACCGTCGCCATAATGCCCGAGGAGCTGCTGCTGGAAGCGCAGTCGCCTGAAGGCTATTCGGCCCAGGAGCAGGATGGGTATTTGGCGGCTTTAGAGGTCATAGTGGACGATGCGCTGTTTCTCGAGGGGTTGGCTCGAGACTTGGTGCGGTTGGTACAGCAAGCAAGAAAAGAGATGGGCCTTCAGGTCTCGGATCGCATCCACCTGACCTATGCTGCCGAGGGCAAATACGCCGAGTCGCTGATGCAGTTTGGCCCGCGTTTGCAAGAGGAAACCCTGGCCCTGTCGCTCAATCAGGGCCAGGTGAGTGGCTTCCTCACAGAGCTGCAAGATGAGGAAGGTGCGGTCAAGTTCGGTTTGGCAAAAGCCTAGAGCGGTTTTCAGAAAGAATAGGATCCTCCATTGAGCTAGAAAGACCGTACCCAGCTCCTTTTTGCCGCCATGAGTAGCGGCAAAAATAGCGGAAACCGCGATAAGCACTGTCATTCCGAGCCCGCCTTTGGCGAGGAATCTGATACGCTGTCGTGGTCTGCGTTCAGTTGACCGTAGCGCATCGGATTCCTCACCTCACTGCGTTCCGTCCAGAAAGACACTCGCTTTTTCATATGAATGGATAGGCGCGAAATCTACTTTTTGTATCTTGTTTCACGATATTTTGTTCGTGAGTTTTTTATTTGCGCGAAGAGGCTCGAGCGGGTAAAGTTTGGCGGGTGGACTCCAGCAAAAAGGGAATGAATCCGGTGGCTTGGGGCGTGCCTGGACACGCCATGCCAGTAGATTTTGGTCAGCTTCTAGATGGACTCAAGCTCGACGCGCTGTATGTTTCTAAAGCTGAGAATGTTCGCTATCTGTCGGGCTTTGTCGCGGGTAAGGATGGCAAGATAGTGCTTAGCAAGGCTGGCGCGATTTTTATCACCGATGGGCGCTACATCGCCGAAGCTAGCCAGCAAAGCTTTCCAAAGCGCATCCTGCTCAATCGGGGCGAGATGAACAAGCTGCTGGCGGAGTATTTTCGGGGGCGGGTGGGCTTTGAAGCCGATGAGCTGAGCGTGGCCACCTTGGAATCCTTCAAAAAGGATATGCCCGAGGTGGAGTTCGTTGCCACCCACAACGTTTTCGACGACATCCGCCGGGTCAAGAACCCTGACGAGATCGAGGTCATTCGCAAGTCGGCAACCCTCAGCGATGCCGGTTTCGAGCATATTCTGCCCTTTATCAAGCCTGGAGTGCGGGAGGTTGACCTGGCGCTGGAACTCGAGTTCTACTTGCGCAAGCACGGCTCAGAAGGGGTGGCTTTCGGTATCACGGTGGCCTCGGGCCTACGCAGCGCCATGCCCCACGGCGGGGCCAGCCATAAGGTCATCGAGGCTGGTGAATTGGTGACGCTAGACTTTGGCTGCGTAACCAACGGCTACTGCTCAGATATGACCCGCACTGTAGGCGTAGGAAAGGTTTCAGCAGAGCTACGCGGGCTATACCAGGCGGTGCTGGAAGCAGAGATGGCGGCCCTCGAGGCCGTTGCTCCTGGTGTGGCTGCCAAAGACCTCGACAGCATCGCCCGAAACTCCCTGAGGGAGCGGGGCTACGGCGAATACTTCACCCATTCGCTGGGGCACGGAGTGGGGCTATTCATCCACGAGGGGCCATCGCTGAGCCAGACCTCGGAGGATGTATTGGCAACCAGCAATGTCATCACCATCGAGCCGGGAGTATACATTCCCGAGTTTGGCGGCTGCCGCATCGAAGACTTGGTGCTGGTTACGGAGTCGGGCTACGAGGTGTTGTCGCAGAGCCCGAAAGAGCTGCTCGAGCTATAGCGCAGGAGGTGAAGGGTGATAGATAGTGCGTTTAGGACAGTTCAAAGGAAATGGGTGGCTCGGATTGCGATGGTTCTGCTGCTGACCATGGGCTATGGGCTGTCGGCGATCAGCCGCGCCCAAATCACCTATACCGTGCAACCCGGAGACTCGTTGCGGGTGATTGCTGAGCGCTTTTCGATTAGCCTCGAGGAGTTGCAAAAGCTCAACGGTTTAGCTGGCGACACCATCCAGCCGGGCCAGATACTGCGGCTAAAAGCTGTCCAAGCCCTCACCCCTCGTAAGGAAACCCCGGCTCAAACTACGGAGGCCGTGTTCTTCCAGCGGGGGATGGCAGCTTGGTATGGGCCAGGTTTTCAGGGCAAACCCACCGCCAACGGTGAGACTTTCAACACCTACACCCTCACCGCAGCCCACCGCACCCTGCCTTTTGGCGTGCAGGTGCGGGTTACCAACCTCAACAATGGGCGCTGGGTGGTGGTGCGCATCAACGACCGGGGGCCGTATTCTGGTGGCTTCATCATTGACCTCTCCAAAGCCGCCGCACAGCGCATCGGCATGGACGGCATTGCGCCCGTCACGCTAGAAGTCCTCAAATAACACTAACTGTCAATCTGGGAGGCAATTCCTAAAGTTTCTGTTCAGTCAAACCTTATAAAGACCGCTCTAGCCGGTAGTGGAGTATCTTGAAGCTCATGCACTATGGTTTTCACGTTTCCATATCCGGGCAGCAGGGCCTCGCAGGAGCCGTTATCGAAGCTGAACTGCTGGGTCTGTCGGCCATTCAAATCTTTGCCAAAAGCCCCCGAAGTTGGAAGTTGCGCGGCCTGAAGCCAGGTGAACTCGAGGGCTTCCGGGCCCGGCGGGAAAACCTGGGGGGCTTGCCCACCGTGATTCATGCCTCATATCTGGTCAACTTGGGAGCGGGTGGCGACCTCTGGGACAAGAGCGTATTCAGCCTGGCCGACGACCTCGCCAAAGCCCAGGCGCTGGGGGCGGAGTACGTGGTGGTACATCCGGGTTCGGGGGACTGGCAGCGTGCCCGCGAGGGTGCGCTCAAGGCTCGAGAGCTGGCCAAGGTGGGCAAAAGCAAAAATGGGCCAAGGCTGCTCTTGGAGAATACTGCCGGGGGCGGGGAAAAGCTGGGAAACCGGCTCGAGACCCTGCTAGAGCTAATCGAGGGCACACCCTTGGGCCTTTGCTTCGACACCTGCCATGCCTTCGCGGCAGGGTATCCGATTCACCAAGACCCCCAGGGGGTTATAGGTCAACTCGATGCAATTATCGGCCTGGCGAACCTCCCGGTAATTCATCTCAACGACTCGGTGGGCGAGTTTGGGAGCGGGGTTGACCATCACGCGGGGCTATTGGAAGGCGAAATCGGCGTGGGTCTGCGCACTTTCATCACCGACGAGCGCCTGCACGATAAGGTCGTCATCCTGGAAACCCGCCGCAGTACCCACGAGGATGCCCACAACTTGCGGGTTTTGCGGGAGTGGTTGGAAGACGCTGATAGCCGATAGCCAAAGACCTTATGTCCAGGACGGGGATTCTCGAGCCTCAATTTTACCGTCCCAGACGTGGGGTTGTTTTCAACTATCGGCTATCCCCTATGAGCTATCGCGGTTTTCACAAAGACTGCGCCATTCAGCGCAGTCTTTCAATCGTCACTCACGACAAATCTTAGGGATTGGGGTGACGATTGTTCGTGAAAACCGCTCTATTCAAAGCCCCGGAATAAAAAAACTGAAGAAATGTGTCTGCACCCAACCTATCAGGCTAGACACCGGCGAACGCAACACGGTCAGGAATAAGAGCATGGCGACGATTGAGTAGGTGGGGTTGGACTCGAGCCGCCATAAAAAGGGCTGGAGCCTCGAGGGCAGCAGGCTCTGAAGGATTTTCGAGCCGTCTAGAGGCGGTATGGGTAGCAGATTAAACACCGCCAGGCTGAGGTTGATGGTCGCCGCCAGCAGAGCCGTTAGGGCGATGGTTCCAGCCTCAGAATGCTGGTTGTTTTGCAGCATGCCCTGCACCTCGGCGGGATAAACCCCCACCAACCAGCGCAGGAAGACGGTCAGAATCAGGGCTATCAGGATATTTACCACGATTCCCGCGATTGAAACGACAAAAAGCCCCAGTCGGTAACGGCGGAAGTTGTTGGGGTTGATGGGAACTGGCTTGGCCCAGCCGAAGCCCACCAGCAGCAACATTAGCGTGCCAAAAGGGTCTAGGTGGCGCAGCGGGTTGAGGCTCACCCGGCCTCGCTCTTTGGCAGTGCTATCCCCCATCCACAACGCAGAAATTGCATGGCCCCACTCGTGCGCCGAGAGCGAGAGCAGCAACACCCCGACCAAGAGGAAAAAGGTTAGGGGGTCGGACTGCAATATACGTAGGAGTCCCATTTATAAGCCAATCAGCCGGAAAATGGTATTCAGCAACCCCGAGAGACCGCTCACCACCGACCCCAAAATCCCGGTATAAGACAAGACCAGGAAAATCACGAAAAACCCGATGGGGCCATAGCTTTGCAACTGACTCATAAAGCGCCGGGCCTCAGGGCCTCCGATAGCATAGATCACCCGTGCCCCGTCCAAGGGCGGGACTGGGAACAAGTACACCGCCGCGTGGGCCAGCATCAAGCCTGCGGCAATTTGCAAACCAAAAGCGATGCTCTGAGTGGCCGGGCCTACTCCCAGCAACAGTCGCCCCAAAAGCTCGTAGACCAAAGCTGCCGTGAAAAAACCCAGCGGCCCCATCAAGGCCACCCCGGCAGCTCTTCCGCCGCTCAGGCGAAAAGGAACCGGACGGGGAAAGCCAAACCCCAAAATCGCCAGGAACAATAGCCCTAAGGCATCGAAGTGAACCCTGGGCTCGAGGCTCAGAAAGCCGTAGCGACGGGGGTCGCCGTCCTTGTAGCGGTCAGCCAACCAGGCTTGGAAAAGGTTATGTAAAACCAGCCCAAACGCACTAGCCGCAAAGGCCACCAAAAAAGCCAGAGGGTCGGAGAGATAGCGCAAGAGTCCGAAGTTCATCGTTCACCAGTTTACGGGTAAATGGCCTTGCAAAGCCTCAGTCGTTCATCCGAGTGGAGACAAAGTTGGTAAAAATCGCTCCCCGCTTGTAGAAACTGTTTTCCATCACCTCGAGATGAAAGGCCACGGTGGTTTTGAGTCCTGGCCCCTCGATGACGGTTTCTCCCAAAGCCCGGTGCATCCGGGCAATGGCTTCCTCACGGGTGGGGGCGTGAACAATCAGCTTGGCGACGAGCGAGTCGTAGTTGGGCGGAACGTTATAACCCGTATAGAGGTGCGAGTCTACGCGCACCCCAGGCCCCCCAGGAAAGTGCAGGGTCTCAATTTTGCCGATGCTGGGGCGGAAGTCCTTTTCGTAGTCCTCGGCGTTGAGACGACATTCGATGGCGTGACCCCTTAGCTGGATAGCCTCTTGCTCGAGGGTAAAGGGCTCCCCGGAAGCGATGAGAATTTGCAGCTTGACCAAATCCAGGCCAGAAATCATCTCCGAGACACAGTGTTCGACTTGGATACGGGTATTCATCTCCATGAAGTAGAAGTGGCCCTCGGGGTCTACGATGAACTCTAAGGTTCCTGCCCCGGCGTACTGGACGTGTTTAGCCAGCCTGACCCCTGCCGCCAAAATCTCCTGGCGCAGGTCTTCGGGTAGGCGGCTGGGGGCTTCTTCAATGAGCTTCTGGTTGCGCCGCTGGATCGAGCAATCGCGCTCGCCGACATGAACCACATGGCCCTTGCCATCGCCCATCACCTGCACCTCGACATGGCGAAATAGCTCGATGAATTTCTCGAGGATTAGGGCCGGGTCGCCAAAATAGTTCAGGGCCTCGAGCTGAGCTTGAGCGAAAGCGGTTGCCATCTCCTCCGAGTTGCGCACCACCTTCTGCCCGCGCCCTCCCCCACCCGCACTGGCTTTCAAGAGCACCGGATAGCCAATGCCCTCCGCGGCTGCGATAGCCTCTTGGCTGGTCTCCAAAATACCCGTCCCCGGCACGATAGGCACCTTGCTCTGGGCCGCAATCTCGCGCCCACCGACTTTCGAGCCTAAAGAGTGCATGGATTCCGGCGTAGGCCCGATAAACACGATGCCATAATCACGGCACATCTCGGCAAACTGGGGGTTTTCGGCCAGGAAACCATAGCCAGGGTGGATGGCATCGGCTCCGGTGATGATGGCTGCTGAGAGCAAGTTGGGAATGTTGAGGTAGGAGTCTTTGGAAGGCGGCGGGCCAATACAGATAGCCTCATCAGCCAAGAGCACCGCCAGGGATTGGGAATCGGCTTCGGAGTGGGCCACCACCGCTTTTACACCCAGTTCCCTGGCGGCTCGCAACACCCGCAGGGCGATTTCTCCTCGATTGGCAATCAGAATTTTTTTGAACATAGGCGCTCTCCGAGCGGGTCTTAGGTTATTCCGACCTGCAACATACAAGCTGTGACCGCTAAGCAGGGTCAATCAGGAACAGGGCCTGCCCGTACTCCACCGGCTCGCCATTGCCTGCGAGAATTTTCTTGACCACCCCCGAGACCTCGCTCTCGATTTCGTTCATGAGTTTCATGGCCTCGATTATGCAAAGAATCTGACCCTTTTGTACCGAGTCGCCTTCCTTGACGTAGGGCGCAGCCTCGGGTGAGGGAGAAGCGTAAAAGGTGCCCACGATGGGAGCCTTGACCTCGGCGTAGTGGTTGGTTTCTTCTTTGTGGGCCTCTTCAACTTTGGGAGTTGGGGCTGGGGTGTGGGATGTGGGGGGAGGTGGAGCAACCAGATGCGGGGGGGCAGCTATCGGTGCTGACACTACGGGGGCAGCTTGAGCAGTGATGAATTGCACCGGGCCACCTCGCCGGACGGTGAGTTTGTAATCGGGGGTCTCGAGGGTCAGTTCGGCGACTTCATGGTCTTGTAGAGCTTGGAGGATTGCTTTGAGTTCTTTCGCATTCATGAACGCCTCCGAGAGGTCAACTGTGGGGGTTGTGCCACTAGAAGTATACCGGCTGCTCTCACAAATGCAGCAGACCCGCCCAGAAAGTTGCGGTGAGCTGAGGGCTCCCCAATAAAACAAAACCCTCGAGTTGGCTACTCGAGGGTTATTGTTGCGGCTAGCTACTTTATGATTTTCAAGGCCCGTAGCGCAAATATCAACACTACTGCTCCGATAATTCCCCACAACAACCCGGCAAACGTAAAGGTTCCAGCCGCAGCCGCCCCGCCGATATGCAGCAAGTCGGCGAATAGCCATTTGGCGATGATAGAACCCACGATACCGATAACGATTTTGCCAATCAGACCTTCTTTGTCACCCATGACGCTGCTCGCTAGCCAGCCGATGATCGCTCCAACTATGATGGCGATAATCCAACTCATAAGTTCTCCTTTCAACTGGTCGTGCAACCGCATTATACTTGGCCTGGCTATCCAAACTAAAGCCCCTCTACCGAGGGGCGCGTTATCGCGGTTTGCGCTATTTTTGCCACTACTCATGGCGGCAAAAAGGAACTGGGTACGATCTTCCCAACCCAGTGGAGGGCCTGAAAACCGCTCTAAGCTGGTGGGTTACTTTAAGCTCGGCCCAGATATTCTCCGCTACGGGTGTCCACCCGGATAGTCTCACCGCTGTTGACAAACAAAGGCACCTGCACCACCGCCCCGGTCTCGAGGGTGGCTGGCTTGGTTCCGCCGGACACGGTGTCGCCGCGCACGCCGGGCGGGGTGTCCGTAATCTTTAGCTCAACACTGGCGGGGGGATTGATGTCCAGAGGCCGTCCGTTGTACATCGCGCCCTGCACGGTCATGCCTTCCTTGAGAAACTGGGTGGCCTCGGAGATGTCACGGGGCACATGAAATTGCTCGTAGGTCTCCAAGTCCATCAGCACCAGCTCGTCGCCCTCGGGGTAGAGGTACTGGAGG
>JADMIM010000053.1 GCA_015478585.1 Thermaceae bacterium
GCGTGACCTATCGGGGTGATTTGCAGCCCTTTGCTACCTTGCTGCGATTTGGTGAACTGGTGGGGGTGGGGAAGTGGGCACACTTCGGGGCGGGAAGGTATCGCATCGTCACATCCAAAGCCATGGGCGGTGATGTATAGTTATGATGTATGATGGTTCGCAAGCAGATATACATCGCCCCCGAGCAGGAGGCCAAGCTCAAGCGATTGGCGAAGGCGGCGGGCCGCAGCGAGGCGGACATCATCCGCGAGGCGCTGGATGCGCTGCCCGAGGCCACCGACCCCGTTTTGAGCGCCCTGCTCAGTCAGGGGTTGATCGTGCCCAAAGACTCATCCGTGTCGCGGGAAGAGGCTCGGCGGGCTTATGCGGACTACCTAAAGCTGATAGGCAAGCGAAAACTGGGGCTAACTCGAGCCGTTCTGGAAGACCGCGCTCGGCAAAAATAGCTTCCTATGCCTTATTACTTCGACACCTCGGCCCTGGTCAAGCGCTACGACCCACAAGAAAACGGTGCTGTCCAAGTCATTGGCTTTTTTTCCAGCCCGGTAGCGGTCTTTACCAGCGTTATCACACCCCTCGAGGTGGTCTCGGCCCTTCGGATCAAAGAGCGGAACAGCATATTTACCGCCAACTCTGTGCAGGCTTTGGTCAGAGCATTGGATTTGCACCTCCTTACCGACTACGAGCTGTTAATCCCCCAGCCCCAGACCTACCTAGAGGCCAGGAGGTTGTTGCTCACCTACAAACTACGGGCCTACGACGCGCTGCATGTGGCTACCGCGCTCACCATCACCTCAGCGGCCCGAATTCCACCCAGTCAGCTCGAGTTCTGGACTTCCGATCAAGACCAGGCCGCAGCCGCTACCGCCGAGGGTTTTACGGTGACGCTGGTCTGAGAATTAGATACGGTCTCCTGCTGCTGAGGAAGTACTCTTCGGCAGCGGAAGCCATTTTTATTTATAGGAGGGTGGATGACCTACGACCCTAATGTGTCTGCTGGCTTGTACTGGACGGGCCACCCACTTATAGACATGGGTGTAGCTGGTCTAACCGTGTTTGCCCAGAAGCGGAACCCCGAAGACGTGTCGGGAGCTGACCTCGAGCGCTTCGTCGAGTGGGCGGAGAAAGCCTACTTCACCAAGGAGATGGCGGGGTGGATTGCAGTGGCTTTTACCAGCAACTTCATCAACCCCAGTTTTGAAGCGGCAAAAAAACGAGAAGTCGCCAAGAGTATCCTCGAGAGTTTCAAGCATCCAAACACCCTCGAGGCGCTCCAGTGCAGCTACTTTCGGCTATCTGCACAGCAATTGGTCGCCCGCGATTTTGTCCCGATGTTGATGGGGCGGGAGCTATCCAACTTCTTCCCAGATGGTCAGCCTCAGTTGCCTGTGAGTGGTCTTGGGATTACAGCTTTGCAAGGACTCTCCCTGGCCTCTCCGTTGGTGGGTGGGCGGTTGATAGTAGTGGCTGCCGACGACCCCAAACTTTTGATATACATCGTTAGAGGCTGGCAAAGTGAGATTCGCAAACGGGTTCAACTTTCGGAAACCTCTGGGGGAAAATGTCCGGGCTGGAGTGGGCCGCGCTCGAGGCTCATCGAGCAAATTATTGACATCGAGCAACTCCACCAGCGCAACCAAGACCTCAACCTGGAGTACACGGGTAGCGTCACCATCTACCATGCCAGTAACAGCGGGCAGGGGCCAGAGCTAACCGTGTACACCCTCGAGTTACCTGCCTTGAGCTTCGTACGAAAGGCCCAAGGTATCAAACACCGTGAAGGTTGGAACCGCTTGGTCTCCGGCGCTTGGCGTGAGGTTGTCGACAAGGACAAAGACGCGAAATATGCACGCCGCAACGATGTTTATGAAGCGGTGTTCGATCTACCGCAAGGTTCGGCGGGTTTTATTCGACGCTTTTTCCTCAGGCCGGTTAGTGCCCAACTCAAAAGTGCAAAGCCCGTCGAGGCAAAGAAACCAGCCAAGGAATCTAAGGTTGAAACGCCGTCCCCAACACCCGCTGCACCTCCCGTTGCCTTATGGGGGCTGCTCGAGTTGTTTCTCAAGGAGGTTCTAGGCATGGAGCAAAGCCGCATTCAAGCTATCCGAATCCTGGCCGATAGGCTGGCGGGCGCGGTCAAGGACGACAACGACCGACGGCTGTTCCAGCGTGTTTACACTGCGAGAAAGCCCTTCGAGGTTCGGCAGCTTTTGATTCAAATGGGGATGCGCCGCTTGAAGAAAGGGCTCGAGCCAGCCGTGCGGTTCGACGAATTCCTGGGAATTTTCGAGGAAGGGGACGAACTGGCTCGAGCTGATTTCGGGCTGGCCTGGGATTTGACCCGTATGCGGGTTATCGAAACCCTGTTTGATAGCCAATGGTTTAACGGCAACGAAAAAGCGCTCGAAGAAATCAAAGACGAAGAAGAGGAGAACTAAATATGGCTTTCATCGCTGGAATCCTAATGCTCGATGCCCCTGCCTCGGCCCTCAACAACTCTAACCGCGTCGCCGATGCCGACTACGACAACGAGGTAGGGGTGAAGATGATCCGCACTAAGGGCGGTGCTTTACCCTATGTCTCGGCGCAGTCCTTCAGGTTCTGGCTTCGTAACACGCTCGAGCAGCAATCCGACTGGGCTGCCCATGCTGCCCCCATCTTCCGCGAGAACAAGGCTGCCTATACTGATGCCAATCCGCTCAAGTGGTGGGACGACGACCTGTTCGGTTACATGCGGGCCGAATCCAAAAAGACCAGTGCCATAGAAGCTAAGACAGAGGATACTTCCCGTGCGAGCCAGACTGAAACCAAGACCAGCATCACCCGTACCTCGCCCTTTCGTATGAGCACCTTGGTTTCGATTGCTCCCGTAAGTATCGTCAAGGATTTCGGCACCATGAGCCGCCACGAAGGCGACCCTGTACCCCACGCCCACCAGTTCTATCGGGCTACCCTCAAGGGGCTGTTCTCGCTCGACCTGAACCGGGCGGGTACGTTCAGCTACCGTGACCAGAGCGGGTCGCGCAACCTAGACGAAGTGCGTATTCAGGCTGCGAAAGGCGAGAAGCTAGAGCACAACGAAGGGAACAAAGAATACCGTCTTCCCCTGAACCAACGTACCGAGCGCGTTGCTGCATTGCTCATGGGCTTGGCCCACCTCGAGGGCGGAGCCAAGCAAGCCCTGCACTACACCGATGTCACCCCTGCCATTGTAATTTCTGCCGTGTTCAAGGGCGGAAATAACCCCCTGCATTACGTGGTCGGAGCCGATGAAAAAGGCCGTCCGATGGTTCACGTTCAAGCCCTAGAGGAAGCTCTACAAGTTTGGGGCGATTCGCTGCTAAGTGGGCTGTACGTGGGATGGGTTCAAGGCTTCCACGATGAGGAGCGGGCGAGGCTCGAGACCGCCCTTACCAACTCGGGCGCGAAGTTCCAACTCGGCCACCCTCGAGCGGTGCTGACCCAACTTGCCAAGGACATACAAGACCCCGCCAACGCCCACTGGCTGGAGTAGGCACATGCGCGTCCTCAAGATCGAACTCGAGGGCATCACCACCTCGTTTCGCTACCCGCACTTTCTGGTAGGGCGGCAGCCATCGCTGCCCATGCCCCCACCGGCTACGATCTACGGCCACATCGCCAGTGCATTGGGCGAATACCCAGACCCCAACTCCTTCCGCTTTGCCTACGCCTTCACCCATCAGGGCAGCGTGGACGACTACGAGCACACCTGGCTGATCTCGGTGGACAAACGCAAACGCATCGCCAAGAACTACCCGCATCCGCCTAACATCGTCGCGGGCATGACCCCGACCTCACGCGAGATATTCTTTTCCCCACGCCTAACCCTATACCTCCAAACGCCTGACCTCGAGGCTTGGCACAGCGCCTTTCTCGAGCCGCGCTACCCGGTTCTGCTGGGGCGCTCGCAAGACCTGGCCAGCTACCGCAGCGTAGAGATGATTGAGCTCGAGCAGCGCGACACGGGCTATTACGAGTACACCTTGCTACCTTGGTCGTACCGCCCGAGGGTGCGGGTGGGTCAGGGTATCCTGATGCCCCGCTGGATCAATCCCGACAACCGCCGTGAGGTGCGCTGGGCGAGGTTTGTGGCGCTCGAGCACCGCCTGTTTCATCCCAAAGCGGGAGAGAAGGGGTCACTGAGCGAAGTGGTTACGGTCAGCACAGCCGATGAAACCCTGTGGGTAGACCCCACCAGCCCTATCCACCGCGAACGACAGCGGATTCTAGTCTGGAACAGCTTATTGGGCGAGGAGAGTGAAACCCTTGAACCCAGCGCCGCCCTTTGAGCCCCTCGCCAAGAGCGCACAACTGGGTGAGGGCGGGAAGCCGGAAACCCTCGAGTATCACACCGAGAGCGTGGTGCAGCGCTTGGTGGGTTTGTCCTGCCGTTCGCCCCAACTGCCGCAAATCGCGGGTTTGCCCAACTTCTGGCACATCGCCTTTTGGTCGGCTGTGGTTCATGATTTTGGCAAAGCTGCGAGTGGGTTTCAGGCCAGGCTGCACGGTGGTAGTCAAAAGTATTTGCACCGCCACGAGGTGCTATCACTGGCCTTTTTGCCTTGGGTGGCTGAACCCGAGGAAACCCGATTGATTACGCTGGGTGTGATATCGCATCACCGTGACAGCGAAATTATCAAAACCATGTATCAGGACTCCAGCGGCGAGAAGTTGGCAGCTGAGTTTGAACCTAGAGCAATCGAGTGGCTCAAGGACTGGCTCGAACGGGTTCCCAACAACTGGATTGACCTCTACGACCTTGGATCGCTTGGGGTGCAAAAGAAGACCTTTCAGATTGATCTTGCGCTGTTCCCCGAACAGGCTGCTGCCTCACTAGAGTCAGGCATCAGGCTATATGCCAATATTCACCCTCTAGACGAACCCTACCCCCACGAACCCGCCTTTGCCAAACTTCAAACCGAGCGCCGTTTACACATTTTGCTGCGTGGGATCATCACCCAATCCGACCGCATGGCGAGCGCCCACGCACCTATCCCCACGGTTCTCCAACTGCCCAGCCTCGAGCAACTCATCCAGCAAATTGCGGATCGAGAAAACAAAGCGATTGAGCCGAGGGCGCACCAGATTGCCGCCGAACTCGAGGGCAGTCTGATCTTTAGCGCTCCTACAGGCAGCGGCAAGACCGAAGCCGCGCTGGGTTGGGCCGCCAAACAGCAGACCCATGCCCCGAGGCGGCTGATTTATGCGCTACCCTATCAGGCCAGTCTAAACGCTATGAAGGAACGGCTCGAGCGCGACCTCAAGCCTGTGGATGGCGTAGCCATTCTGCACAGCCGCGCTTTACAAGTGCTGTACCAGCAGCACAAAGCAGACCCGGACGACCTTACCGAACTCACCCGGAACGTGCGCCGTCGGAACGACTTTAACCGCTTGCATCAACCTGCGGTGGCGGTGCTAACCCCTTACCAGATGCTCAAAGGTATGTATCGCCTTTCGGGCTACGAGGGGCTGCTGACCATGTTGGCAGGCTCGAGCCTTGTCCTCGATGAAATTCACGCTTACGAGCCGACCCGTTTGGGCATGTTCTTGGCGATGACCGAAGCCTTGCGCCAAAACTTTGACGTGCGGGTCTGCGCCATGACCGCCACCATGCCCACTTGGCTCCGAGAAGAACTCGAGCGATGCCTCGGGGTAAAAGCCTTGCCCCCAGACCCCACTTTGTTTAGTGCCTCGAGAAGACACCGCCTGGAGTTGCTGGATGCCGAAATGGAAAGCCCTGAAACCCTCGAGTTGATTGTGAACGAAGTGAAATCGGGGCGCAGCATTCTGGTGGCCTGTAACACCGTCAAAAAAGCCCAAGCGGTTTGGCAGACCCTCAAGCTGCAGCTGGGGGCCAAGCAAACCTTGCTTTTGCATAGCCGCTTTACGGGTCGAGACCGCCTGGCTAAAGAGCAAGATATCCAAGCCCGCCTTGATGCGAGCCGAGCCACCCAAGACCCCATCGCGGTGGTGGCGACGCAGGTGATCGAGGTTTCGCTAGATTTGGATTTTGACCGTATCGTCAGCGAACCTGCTCCGCTCGAGGCGCTGGTGCAGCGCTTTGGGCGGGTTAACCGGCGGGGCAAGAAAGGCAAAAATGGGATTGTCCCAGTCACCGTGTTGACCCAGCCCCGAGACGGTCAGCGGGTCTACAACGATGACTTGGTGCGGCGAGGGCTGGAACAACTCGAGTCCAATGTGGGAGCTGAATTGGACGACCTAATCATATCGGGCTGGCTCGACAGGGTGTATGACCAGAACCTGCTGAAAGTGTTTCAGGATGAAGTACGGCGAAGTGCTAAGGAGTTTAAGGAAGTCGCGGTGAATACCCTCAAAGCCTTCGCCCGCGATGAAGCCCTCGAGCAAAAGTTTGACGAGCTGTTTGACGGGACTCAGGTGCTGCCAAAATGTTTTCAGCAGGAGTACGAAGACAGCCTAAAAACCTCACCCATCGAAGCCCGTGCTTTGTTGGTGAATACTCCACGTTGGATCACAGCGGGTTTGCGTGAACATGTTCAGTGGTGCGAAACCCTCAAGCTCTACATCGCTAATCTGCCCTACAGCCAAGAAATAGGGATGCAGTGGAAAACTCCTCAAGTGCAGGAGGACTCGTGGGGACGGCTAGACGATTAGGGAGTGATTCATGAACCTGATCATCGAAGAGCGCGGCACCTACATCAGCCTCAAATCCGAGCGCTTGCAGTTTCGGCTCGAGGGCCAGCCCTTGAAAGAGGTAGCCCTGCGCGACCTCGAGACCCTCGCAATCCTCACCAGCGCCGCCAGCATCTCGGTGGAGGCCATCCGGGCCTGTGCTAAGTTTGGGGTGCAAATAGACCTGCTGGACGGGATGGGCGACCCCTACGCCAAGATCACCAGCCCCTATCTGGTAGGCACCGTCACTACCAGGCGTGCCCAGATGTTGGCCTATCTCAACGAGAAGGGTTTAGAAGTCGCCAAACACGCGGTTCGTGCCCGCCTGAGGAATCAGGTCAACTTGCTGCGCTACTTTGGCAAATACCGCCGCGAGGCCGACCCGGCGGCGTTTGCGGCTATTGAGGAAGCCTTGCCCGCACTGGCCAACCTCGAGGCCGAACTTGACACCCTTCGAGCCCCCAACGTGGATGCGGCCCGGGACTTCATCCTGAGTGTGGAAGGGCGCGGTGGGGTGGTCTACTGGGGCACGGTGGCGAATCTGCTGCCCCAAGACCTGGGCTTTCCAGGCCGTCTGGGGCGGGGTGCAACCGACCCAGTAAATGCCTGTCTCAACTACGGCTACGGCATCCTCTACTCCCAGGCGGCAGGAGCGCTCTCCACGGCAGGCCTCGAGCCTTTTGCGGGTTTTCTGCACACCGACCGCCCCGGCAAACCCAGCCTGGTGCTCGACTTCGTGGAGGGCTTTAGGGCTGCGGTGGTAGACCGGGCCATCGTCGCCACGCTGGGCCGGGGCTGGCGGCCTGAGTTCAAGGACGGTAAGCTCGAGCCCCCCAGCCGCAAACGCCTGGCCGAAGTCGTACTGAACCGCCTGGAGGCCCGCGATACCCACGGGGGCAAGCGTTTCCGCCTCAAGAGCATCATGGTAGCCCAGGCCCGCAGTCTGGCCTTGTTTTTGCGCGACGAGGGGGAGTACCCCGTCTACGTTGCGAGCTGGTAGCCATGCTGATCCAGGACCCGCGCAAACCCGGCAAGCCCGTGTTGGTGCTCTACGACATCACCGACGACCGCACCCGTACCCGGATGAGCAACGCCTGTAAGGACTACGGCCTCGACCGCATCCAGTTCAGCGCCTACAGCGGCAGGCTGACCCGTGCGGCGCGGGAGGAACTGGAGATGCGCCTGGGCAGGATCATGGGCGATAACAGCGGCGCGGTGACGGTGATCCAGCTCGAGCAGCCCCAGTTTGACGGCGCGTGGTCAAAGGTGAACCCGTGATCACCCCCGCCGAGTTGCGCCAGTACCACTACTGTCCGCGCATCCTCTTCTACGAGCGCTGCACCCCAGTGCGCCGCCGCGAGACCCGGCGGATGCAGTATGGGCGCGAGGCTCACGACGCAGAGACCGCTCTCGAGCGGCAGCGTAGCCTCCAGCGCTACGGGCTCCACGAGGGGAAGCGGGAGTTCAACGTGCGGATGCTCAGCACCCGGCTGGAACTCAACGGCATCGCTGACCTGGTTGTTACGGTGGGGGCCGAGATCTACCCGGTGGAGTTCAAGGACAGCACCCGCGAGCCCGACCTGGGCCACCAGATGCAACTGTGCGCTTATGGATTATTGCTCGAGGCTACCCGCGAAACCCACAGCCCCAGAGGTTACTGGCACAGTACCCGAACCCGTGAGACCCATGTCATCGAGTTCAGTAATCAGCTCAGAAAGCGCACCCTGAACGCAATTCAAGACATCAATGCCTTCATCAAAGCCGAGCGCTGCCCTGCCCCCACCCCGCAAGTGGCGAAGTGTCTCGAGTGTGAACTCCGTAACTTCTGCGGGGACGTGTTCTGACCGCAAACTATTTCGCTCGGCCAAAACCCATCCGATTGGCGAAATCGTGCCGGACGGAAAAACCGGCACATATTTTCTGGTTGGGCCCTGTGCGAGCCCTAGCCTCAAAGATCTGATTGCTTGCCCAAGCAGCTTTTCTCTCCGCAAACCGAGTCTATTTCGGGGCAGATTTTGATTTGCGAAACCCATTTAGATGTAGAATCAAACTGCGTCCGATACACGCAAAGGGATTTTGACAAAACAACCGAACCAGTGCAAAAATGCTGTACTGGACGCAGTAGAAATTGCGTCCTCGAGCGATAGAGGACTGAAACGCTTTTCGCCTTCTTCCTTCACGATTTGGGCGCGAAGTAGAAATTGCGTCCTCGAGCGATAGAGGACTGAAACACACGAACATCTCCTCCGCCGCCGCGTCCGAGAAGTGTAGAAATTGCGTCCTCGAGCGATAGAGGACTGAAACACGCCGGGGCCTGCGGGATACGCCCCGTAGTCGCCAGTAGAAATTGCGTCCTCGAGCGATAGAGGACTGAAACGGACGGGTGGGCCAGGGCCGCCGTCGCCGCCTACGAGTAGAAATTGCGTCCTCGAGCGATAGAGGACTGAAACATTACGTGCCGGATGCGAGCTACCCCGAACGGGGTGTAGAAATTGCGTCCTCGAGCGATAGAGGACTGAAACTTCGGCGCTTGATTTGGCCATCACGCCAACGCTCAAGTAGAAATTGCGTCCTCGAGCGATAGAGGACTGAAACTCACACTGCGGGCAGGCCGTGCGCATTGAGGCATGTAGAAATTGCGTCCTCGAGCGATAGAGGACTGAAACGAACCAGGCATAAATGCTGTTGGTAGCGAGTATTTGTAGAAATTGCGTCCTCGAGCGATAGAGGACTGAAACCATAACATAGTTTAATGTTACCACGATTGTTTCCGCGTAGAAATTGCGTCCTCGAGCGATAGAGGACTGAAACAGGAAGGCCTGTTCGGAACCGGGAATCCACTGGTGTAGAAATTGCGTCCTCGAGCGATAGAGGACTGAAACAGGCGGGAATGGGGAATACCTGCCACCACACTAAGGGGTAGAAATTGCGTCCTCGAGCGATAGAGGACTGAAACCCGAATCCGAGGAAGTAGTATAAAGTGCCGCCAGCGTAGAAATTGCGTCCTCGAGCGATAGAGGACTGAAACAGATGTCAGGGGAGCAACGCCATACCTGGGAACCACTGTAGAAATTGCGTCCTCGAGCGATAGAGGACTGAAACAACGCTTCGGGTGGGCTTGGCCAAAATAACACAAGGTAGAAATTGCGTCCTCGAGCGATAGAGGACTGAAACCGATATGCGTTGTTTAGGCTTCCAGTTTGAGCTGGGGTAGAAATTGCGTCCTCGAGCGATAGAGGACTGAAACTACCCCACCGCCAACTCCGACACCGGGGGCCACTAGTAGAAATTGCGTCCTCGAGCGATAGAGGACTGAAACCGCTCGTCGAGGAGGCGATGGATGCATATTTATCCAGGTAGAAATTGCGTCCTCGAGCGATAGAGGACTGAAACAGCACCAGGGCTTTGTTGCCTGCAGCACGCAATTCGTGTAGAAATTGCGTCCTCGAGCGATAGAGGACTGAAACAGACACGCTTTCTGGCAGTCGAGAGGCTGCCTCGGCGTAGAAATTGCGTCCTCGAGCGATAGAGGACTGAAACAGCCGGTTTCTGCCTGGCCGATGGATGCAATCAGTAGAAATTGCGTCCTCGAGCGATAGAGGACTGAAACAGCGCTAATGCAGGCCGCCTAGCCACGGCGCACCAGTAGAAATTGCGTCCTCGAGCGATAGAGGACTGAAACCGGTCATGGAGGCCAGCCATGCCTGACCTCCGCACATGTAGAAATTGCGTCCTCGAGCGATAGAGGACTGAAACAATAGGGGGGCAGATCGTTGGTATTGGATTCCTTATACCGTAGAAATTGCGTCCTCGAGCGATAGAGGACTGAAACAGTGTTGGGGCAGATATGCATATCGGCATAGCTGGTGCGTAGAAATTGCGTCCTCGAGCGATAGAGGACTGAAACTCGATAGCGGCTCTGGAATTGGGGGCGAACTGACCAGTAGAAATTGCGTCCTCGAGCGATAGAGGACTGAAACAGGGGGTATACGGGCGATGATCTGGTTGGGGCTCGAGGTAGAAATTGCGTCCTCGAGCGATAGAGGACTGAAACGGCTGAGCTCGGCCTGCAAGCCGAAAATCTTCTTGAAGTAGAAATTGCGTCCTCGAGCGATAGAGGACTGAAACATAGGGTATAGGTGGTGTTGGCGGTCAAAATCCCGGTAGAAATTGCGTCCTCGAGCGATAGAGGACTGAAACGGAGGCCCCACTCACGAAGGCCAACCTGGCCAGAGGTAGAAATTGCGTCCTCGAGCGATAGAGGACTGAAACCGACAATAGAAATCCGGCCAAGCTGGGAAGCCTGGTAGAAATTGCGTCCTCGAGCGATAGAGGACTGAAACATGCGCTGGGCTTGAGAGGCGGCCTGCTGGTGGTGGGGTAGAAATTGCGTCCTCGAGCGATAGAGGACTGAAACACCACTCGATAACCTCGGTGAGGCTGAAGGCCGCGACGTAGAAATTGCGTCCTCGAGCGATAGAGGACTGAAACAGCCATGAAATGGCAGGGGAACCTCGTGGGGGCCCTGGTAGAAATTGCGTCCTCGAGCGATAGAGGACTGAAACAGCCGAGTGCCGCTATGGATCATGTCCGAGAGTGAGGTAGAAATTGCGTCCTCGAGCGATAGAGGACTGAAACGTTACTATCGCACTTTTGGCCTGGCTCCCCTGCCCGGTAGAAATTGCGTCCTCGAGCGATAGAGGACTGAAACAGCTCGTGGCTAGGTATACCCGCTTGGCTAGACAGAGTAGAAATTGCGTCCTCGAGCGATAGAGGACTGAAACGCGACTCTAAAGGTCGCTTCAAAAAAGGACGCTGATGTAGAAATTGCGTCCTCGAGCGATAGAGGACTGAAACCAGATTTTGCGTCCTGCTGGGCCTGAATCTGGCCTGGTAGAAATTGCGTCCTCGAGCGATAGAGGACTGAAACTTCAACAAGAGGTTTGATCTTAGGCTGCGGTTTGTTGTAGAAATTGCGTCCTCGAGCGATAGAGGACTGAAACTCGAGGCCGGTAGCCAGCGTAGGGCATCAGGCGATGTAGAAATTGCGTCCTCGAGCGATAGAGGACTGAAACAGGGGGTATGCGGGCGATGATCTGATTGGGGCTCGAGGTAGAAATTGCGTCCTCGAGCGATAGAGGACTGAAACACTCGAGAACCCGGAGGCCAGCACCGCACCGCTCATTGTAGAAATTGCGCCCTCGAGCGATAGAGGACTGAAACAGGCCGGGCCACCGTTGGCTGCCAGCGAGGCATTGAGGTAGAAATTGCGTCCTCGAGCGATAGAGGACTGAAACCAAGGTGGTATCCGCCGTCCTGGCTGCCGTGGTGGCTGGGTAGAAATTGCGTCCTCGAGCGATAGAGGACTGAAACCGAAGGCCTCGGCTAAAACCGAGACGATCCGGGCCAGGTAGAAATTGCGTCCTCGAGCGATAGAGGACTGAAACTGGGCTCGGGGGAATGTGTTGGGGGATGAGGTCTGGTAGAAATTGCGTCCTCGAGCGATAGAGGACTGAAACAAACCTGGGGCGCTTTGCTCGTGGCTTTGATTCCCCTAGTAGAAATTGCGTCCTCGAGCGATAGAGGACTGAAACGGCAATGCTAATGAGATATCTACCGGGGTATACGGCGTAGAAATTGCGTCCTCGAGCGATAGAGGACTGAAACTGAGGGGGGCTTACGTTTGGCGTAAAAGAGGTGCCGCGTAGAAATTGCGTCCTCGAGCGATAGAGGACTGAAACTCGGGTAGCCAGGGGGTAGGCGCATTGCGAGCAATGGTAGAAATTGCGTCCTCGAGCGATAGAGGACTGAAACAGGTTGGCGTATTCGCCGGTGAGATCGTTGATTTGTAGAAATTGCGTCCTCGAGCGATAGAGGACTGAAACGGTTGAAAGCACCACGAAATAATTGCCATTATCTAGGTAGAAATTGCGTCCTCGAGCGATAGAGGACTGAAACTTCATAGTGGAAAACGGCGGCCTCAATTTCAACGTAGAAATTGCGTCCTCGAGCGATAGAGGACTGAAACGTGGTGAAGGCACGCAACTACTATGCGCGTGTATCAGTAGAAATTGCGTCCTCGAGCGATAGAGGACTGAAACGGAAGTATCTGGATCAGCAATATGCGCTGGGCCAGGGGTAGAAATTGCGTCCTCGAGCGATAGAGGACTGAAACTCTGTGAGCGCGATCCAGAGCACTGGAGCGATATGTAGAAATTGCGTCCTCGAGCGATAGAGGACTGAAACAAGGCCACCAGCACCATGTATGTTGGTATGGTCAACGGGTAGAAATTGCGTCCTCGAGCGATAGAGGACTGAAACATCACGTAGGGAGCCGGGTTCATGGCGGTACCCCCCTGTAGAAATTGCGTCCTCGAGCGATAGAGGACTGAAACGCAAGATGCGCCTCACGGACGGCTAATTTCGCTTTGTAGAAATTGCGTCCTCGAGCGATAGAGGACTGAAACGGTATCCGAGGGGGTGGTGGCATAGGAGCATAGGGTAGGTAGAAATTGCGTCCTCGAGCGATAGAGGACTGAAACACCGTAATTACTCAGCCTTCCCAGAGCAATTCCAAGTAGAAATTGCGTCCTCGAGCGATAGAGGACTGAAACCACCTTGGGGCAAAAGGAGAAAATATGAATAATGGTAGAAATTGCGTCCTCGAGCGATAGAGGACTGAAACAACGCCTGGCCACCAACCACCTGCGAAAGGTTGGTTGTAGAAATTGCGTCCTCGAGCGATAGAGGACTGAAACACAATCTCATAGGCTACTTCCGGGAAAGCGCCGGTAGTAGAAATTGCGTCCTCGAGCGATAGAGGACTGAAACAGTGTTGGGGCAGATATGCATATCGGCATAGCTGGTGTAGAAATTGCGTCCTCGAGCGATAGAGGACTGAAACCAGTCCAGAAAGTGGCTGACCGCACCAGGGTATGCCAGTAGAAATTGCGTCCTCGAGCGATAGAGGACTGAAACTCAACGCGCGGCGCAGTACATACTCGAGGTCATTCACAAGTAGAAATTGCGTCCTCGAGCGATAGAGGACTGAAACCGGTCTGGGCGGTCTCCCCTGCCGAGGCCGAGAGCGGTAGAAATTGCGTCCTCGAGCGATAGAGGACTGAAACATGGCACCATCGCGCCAAACGCATACCTGCTGCGGGTAGAAATTGCGTCCTCGAGCGATAGAGGACTGAAACTCCAGTATCAATGTCCGGTGGAGTTGGTAAGCCTCCCAGTAGAAATTGCGTCCTCGAGCGATAGAGGACTGAAACATTATGGGCACAAGCTTACCCCGTATCGGGCGTAGTAGAAATTGCGTCCTCGAGCGATAGAGGACTGAAACAGGCTTGAGCTAGCCATAGCAACCGGTGTGGGTCGGTAGAAATTGCGTCCTCGAGCGATAGAGGACTGAAACTGTTCGTCACAGGCATCTCGACCGCGCTCGAAGGGGGTAGAAATTGCGTCCTCGAGCGATAGAGGACTGAAACGAATATGCCGTGGTGAATCGCCTAAATCTAAATGGGTAGAAATTGCGTCCTCGAGCGATAGAGGACTGAAACCGCATCCTCGAGGGCATCGGCCTGGGCCAGCTGGCCTAGTAGAAATTGCGTCCTCGAGCGATAGAGGACTGAAACAGCTTGCTCAGGTGCGCGATTTGCCTGCGTATCTGCGGTAGAAATTGCGTCCTCGAGCGATAGAGGACTGAAACTTTGGCTAACTGACACCAACCGACAAATGGCACTGGTAGAAATTGCGTCCTCGAGCGATAGAGGACTGAAACATAACGCAGCCAGACTATCTACCTGGTCGTCATGAGCAGTAGAAATTGCGTCCTCGAGCGATAGAGGACTGAAACTGACCTATGACCGCTATTCCCTCGGTTTTGCCAAAGTAGAAATTGCGTCCTCGAGCGATAGAGGACTGAAACCGGCCTGGGCCGGGGGTATAAATTCTCCAAACTAGCAGTAGAAATTGCGTCCTCGAGCGATAGAGGACTGAAACTCGTGCTCATGCCATTTACCAAGCTCGTACTGGAAACGTAGAAATTGCGTCCTCGAGCGATAGAGGACTGAAACGCTTCCAGCGCGCGGGGGGCAAGGTTGAGTGGACGGTAGAAATTGCGTCCTCGAGCGATAGAGGACTGAAACCATTTCACGGGCAAAAGCTATCCGTCGTGTCCGCGCTGTAGAAATTGCGTCCTCGAGCGATAGAGGACTGAAACAATATTCACGTTTCCTACATTCCAATATCCTTTGTTGTAGAAATTGCGTCCTCGAGCGATAGAGGACTGAAACATATCGATTAGGATACGGGGGTAGGGTATAGGAGGTGTAGAAATTGCGTCCTCGAGCGATAGAGGACTGAAACCAGATTTTGCACCGCTGGAGGCCCCCCCTCAAGTAGAAATTGCGTCCTCGAGCGATAGAGGACTGAAACAGCCTCCGGCACAGAAACCGGCTCCTGCACAGCCTGTAGAAATTGCGTCCTCGAGCGATAGAGGACTGAAACGCGGGAAACTTTCAAGAATCCTTTTTCTTCTCTTCTCGAGTAGAAATTGCGTCCTCGAGCGATAGAGGACTGAAACAGCAATGCCAGTGCCGTGTTCCGGCGGCGCTATCCAGTAGAAATTGCGTCCTCGAGCGATAGAGGACTGAAACCCGCTGGCTGACGCAGTGCCAGTGGAGAGCATGGCCAGTAGAAATTGCGTCCTCGAGCGATAGAGGACTGAAACTATTTCCCCCTCAGCGAGGCCACCAGGAGCCCGGCAAGTAGAAATTGCGTCCTCGAGCGATAGAGGACTGAAACTGGGCCAGGGCCAACTGGCCAACCAGCTCAATCTCGGGTAGAAATTGCGTCCTCGAGCGATAGAGGACTGAAACACTCGAGGCTTTTCATGCCCCCACGCTAGGGGGCAAACCCAGTCAGTTCGGTAGGGTTTGGTAGCCCGCTCGTGCATCTCGGGGTGCGGGTTTTTTCTGACAGTCTCCTGATTCATGGTCGGTAGGGTTTGACCTGGAGGAATGACCATGAAAAAGAGATTAGGAATAGTCATGCCCATGCTTTTCATTTTGGGTTCAGCTTGGAGCGCGAATATCAAAGTTTATCCTTATGATGGAGCCAATGTGTTGGCTGGGCAGCGCTTTGACCTCCGAATCGAAGCCAGCGGTCTTCAGGGCAACCTCGAGGCTTCTGCGGTTTTGCTGGACGGACAGCCGCTGCAAGGACTCACCCAAACCTCGCAAGGGGTCGGGCAGATTGAGTGGACGCTAAGGGGCACTTTCATCCGGGCGGGCAGCCACACCCTGACCGTGAGCGTGACTGAAGGTGCTGGCCAAACCAAGCGCACCGTGAACTGGGTGGCCCGACAGAACCTGCGTCTTCCTAATCCCCCCAAGAATGTAATCGTGTTTATCGGCGATGGAATGGGCTGGAATGTCCTCAACGGAGCCCGGATTATCGCCAAGGGATATAGCGAAAATGGTGTACCTAAGGGACTGCTCGAGATGCAAACCGATCCCAGCGGCTCCGCCACCGTCACTACCAGCAGCCTCGACTCCTATATCGTGGATTCAGCCAACTCAGCCTCCTCGATTGCCAGTGGACAAAAAGTCGAAGTCAATGCTCTCGGGGTCTATCCCGACAACACTAAAGACACCCTCGATAACCCCCGTATCGAGTCTATTGCCGAGATGATGAAGCGGGTGCGTGGGGCCAGCATTGGTGTAGTTACCAATACCTTCGGCACCGATGCCACCCCCGCTGCCTGGAGTGCTCATACCCGTCGCCGCGGCGACTATGCGGCCATTGCCGACCAATACTTCAAGAGCCCGACCCCCTTGGATGTAATGCTCTTCGGGGGCTCGGAGGATTTTATCCCCCAGAGCGCTCAGGGTTCGCGTCGCAAAGACAACACCGACTGGATTGTCCAGTCCCAACAACTGGGCTACACCTTTGTGTCTAGCCGGACTGAGTTGCTGCAGCAAAACACCCCAGCTAAGCTTTTTGGCCTGTTTAACACCGACAATTTTCCCAGCTACTTAGACCGCGCCGTCTGGCGGCGGCCCGAGGTGTTGGGCAACTTTAGCGACATGCCCTACCTCTGGGAAATGACCCAGAAAGCCGTGGAGAGCCTGAGCAGGAACGACAAAGGCTTTTTTTTGATGGTCGAGTCGGGGATGATTGACAAATATCTGCACCCCTTGGACTGGGTGCGGGGGATGTTTGACGTGCTCGAGATGGATAAGGCCGTGAGCTGGGCCAAGGAGTGGGCCAAGACCAGAGGAGACACCCTGATTATTGTCACCGCCGACCATGCCCATCCCCTGAGCGTCTTTGCTGGGTACGACAACAGCAAAGGCCCTGGTAACCGCGACGCAGTAGGGGTATACGAGAAGGCGGGCTTCCCTACTTATGGCGACCAACTCGACCCCAATGGTATCCCCCTGCCCAGCACCGCTCGCACCCTGGCGGTAGGCTTTGGGGCCACCCCGGATTACTGTGAGACTTTTGGTTCGCGCGAGGTGTTCCAGCCCCCCACCGTTTCCGACGGACAGGGTGGTTATAAGGCCAACCCTCAAATATGCAGCGAACCCGGCGCTTACCTGCGGGTGGGCAACCTGCCCAAAGACACCAGCCAGGGCGTGCATAGTGCTGACCCGATTCCGCTCTACGCCTTTGGCCCCGGCGGAGAGAACTTCCGCAACACCCTGGATCAGACCGATATCTTCTTCCTGATGGCTCAAGCGCTGGGTCTTAATCCCTATCTCGAGGCCAGATGAGCACTCGAGGTAGGGGCTTTGTGCAACGGTGGTATGGCTGGGTCATTTTGCTCGGGCTGGCCCTGGCTGCCCAAGACACACCAGTATTGAAATTTGCCGACCTGTACCGTTTGGGTGGGGTATACGGTTTGGAGTTTTCGCCCCAGGCCCAATCCCTCAGGGGCAAAACCATATCCATACAAGGATATGTGCTTACCCCTCCAGGGGAAGGCAAGCTGTTTGTGCTAAGCCAGCAACCCAAGCAGGTCTGTGCTCCCTGCGCCAACCCCGCCGATTGGCCCAGGGATGTCTCGGTGGTGTTCATGCCTGAGGTAGAAGAGCCTCTTGCCCCCAGGAGCGATGAGGTGTTGGTCTACCTACCGCAGGGTTTGCTGAGGCCCTCTTTCCCCAAGAGGGTGAGGGTGAGTGGGCGGCTCGAGCTAGGCCAGCAGGCAGACCCCACCACCGGCTTCGTGAGCCTGGCACGCATTTACGCTGACCGTGTGGAAGGTCTGGAAACCCCCTAGAGCAGTTTGAACCTTGCTCCGCACCCATTACCCCTGATGCCAAAATTACCGCGCCCATGCCATGGGCGCGGTAATTTCGCAGATACCCCTGAAAGTTCGAGGGGAACCTCAGGGTTCCCCGGTTCAATTGGAGCCTGGCCTTCAGGCAGCAAGCAAAGCTAGCCCCCGTGGTTGGGTTTGCTGCTGGCGAACTTCACGGGAGCCTATCGTGCTGCCTAAACCCGCGCGATCTCCCTGGCCTCCAGCAAGCCAAAACCGGCATCTTTTCTTACATCGAGGGCTTCTAAAACCTCACCCGGCGACATTCTGCCATCGGTAGCTCGCTCCACTGGATTTTGAGGCGACCTACAGGCACAATCAGACCCGAGTCGCTTAGCCTAAAGACTATACCGGGGTGGGTTCAGGTTACATACAAAGGAGTAAACCCGAGGATTCAATCCTCGGGTTTTCCCTCTCTCATACGTGGTGGGCGCGATTGGACTCGAACCAACGACCCCTACCGTGTCAAGGTAGTGCTCTAGCCAACTGAGCTACGCGCCCCTAGTGTTCCAGTCTAACTCTAACAAAACCCTTAGGCTCGAGTTTTGGAGGCGCTGACCGGATTCGAACCGGTGGATGGAGGTTTTGCAGACCTCTGCCTTACCACTTGGCTACAGCGCCCCGCGCACCCTTACAAACTGGGCAGCAAAAGCTAGGCTAGCACAGGCTCTAAGGTGTGTCAAACAGCACCGCGTAGAACGGGGTTTCTTGTAGGATTGGCCTATGCAAGAGGTCTACATCAAAACCCCCGGCGGATATCGCTGGCCCTTCTCCAAGGGCTTGTTGGTGGAGTCCATGATGATGGCAGGCCTCAAGATGGAGCCTGCGGTCTCGGTAGCGCACACCATCGAAGAGCAGCTCAAAAGCCGTAAACACCCTGATATTTCGGCGGCGGCGCTGAAAAAACTGCTAGTCTCCGAGGTCGAGCAGCATTTTGGCTCAGAACTCGCGCTGCGGCTCAAGGGACAGACCCAGGCCTTCGAGGACATTGTGGTCAAGGAAGGGGCACGCCGCCGTCCTTTTTCCAAGGGAGTGTTGGCCCGGAGTCTCGAGGATGCGGGCTTTTCCATGCGCGAAGCCCAGGCTCTGGCTAGAGCCGTCGAAAATCGCCTGCGCCGTGACGGAGTAAAGTCCATCGAAGCCCCCAACCTCGAGCGGCGCATTACTCAGGAAGTCGAGGAACTCTTCGGCCCGGCGGCCCGTACCCGCTATATCGGGCGGCAAGCCCTGGTCGGTGAAATCTTTGTCGAAGAAGGTGAGGGAGAGCCCAGGGTGCCGTTTTCTAAGGGGGTTCTGGCCCAATCGGTGATGGCCGTGGGACTCTCCCCGGATGCGGCTTACCGCATGGCCCGCGACGTGGAGCGGCGGCTACGGGAGTCGGGTTCGGCGGTAGTCACCCGCGACTACCTGCGAAAATCGGTGGCGGAGGAACTCGTCGAAGAAGCCGGTGAAGAAGTAGCCCGGCGCTATCACTTGCTGCGAACCATTCGCCGCACCATCAAGCCGATTCACCTGCTAGTTGGCGGCATGGCTGGGGTAGGGAAGAGCGTGCTGGCCTCGGCGCTAGCTTACCGGCTGGGTATCACCCGTATGATTTCTACCGATGCGGTACGGGAAATCCTGCGGGCCACCATCCCCCAGGGCCTGTTGCCCACCCTTTACACCAGCAGTTTCGACTCCTGGCATGCCCTGGCTACGCCCCACGTCACCGAGCCCAGCGACGAACTGGTGATGCAGGGCTTCCGCGACCAGGTCTCGAGGGTGGCTGTGGGGCTCAAGGCTGTACAGGAGCGGGCCGCGCAAGAGCGAACCTCGTTGGTGGTGGAGGGGGTACACGTGGTTCCGGGGTATATGTCGCACCAGTATCAGAGTGAGGTGATTCAGATTCCCATGATGCTGGTTTTGGAAGATGAAGAAATTCACCGCAACCGATTTTTTCTGCGTGACCGCGAGACCGGGGGCAGCCGGGCCAAGGGCAGCTATCTGCGCAGCTTTGAGCAGATTCGCCTGATTCAGCAGCATCTGCTCGAGCTAGCCAAGGGAGCAGGCATACCCATTATTCCCGCCGCCAACCTCGATAGTGCCATCGAGAAGGGTTTAGAGGTCATTGTGGAGCGCTTGCAGAAAGCTTATTTCGAGGTGGTGCAAAGCTAGTCGCTGCGCACGTCAGCAGCATCGCGCAGGGCATCGCCCAGAAAGTTGTAGGCCAGCACCGAAACGAAAATCAGGATGCCAGGCGTGAGCAGCCAGGGATAGAGGTTGAGGGCCTGAAAGTTCTGAGCATCTTTGAGCAACAGTCCCCAACTCGCCATCGGTTCCTTGATGCCCAGGCCCAAAAACGACAGGGCCGACTCACCGATAATGTAGCCCGGTAGGGCCAGGGTAGCGCTTACGATCAAGTACGAGGTCAGGTTGGGAACAATATGCCAGAGGATAATTCGCAGGTCGGGGGCTCCCAGCGAACGTGCGGCGGTCACGTAGTCCATGTCGCGCAGGGCCAAAACCTGACCGCGCACTACCCGTGCCAGCCCGGCCCAGCCGATAAAGGCCAACACCGCGATGATGCCCAGATAAATCCAGGTGCTGGGCCACCGCGCAGGAATTACCGTGGACAGGGCCATCAGGATGGGGATGCGGGGAATCGAGAGCAGCACTTCGGTGATGCGCTGGATGAGGTTGTCTATCCAGCCGCCAAAATAGCCCGAGATACCGCCCAGCAAAATACCAATGCTGAACGATATCAATACCCCGATGATGCCCACCGTGAGCGAGACTTGTGAACCTACCAGGATGCGCGAGAACAAGCAGCGCCCGAACTGGTCGGTGCCGAGTGGGAAAAAGTAGCCCTCCGTCTGTGCCACCCCGAAAAGATGCAGGTTGGTCTTGAAACCCAAAAAGCTATACCGCTCACCCTGGCGCAAGAAAAAGCCAATCGCCGTGGGGCGGGTCGGGTTCTCTTGATACTTGACGATAAAGGTCACGGGGTCGCGTTTCTTCTCGAGCTGATAGACAAAAGGCCCTACCCACTTACCTTCCCTCATAAAGTGAACACGCTGCGGCGGCTGATACACCGCTTCGGAATGCTGGGTGACGAGGTTGTTGGGCGAGAGGAAGCCTGCGAACAGGGCGATCAGGTAGAGAATCAGCAACACTACCGCGCTGATAACGCCGGGCTTGCTGCGGGTGAATCGCCGCCAGGCCAGGTACAGCGGGCTGCTCCGGTCTGTACCACGTTTTGTTGAGGAGGCGAGGGTGCTCATTGAGGAGGCTCGCTTTTTTCTCCTCCCCGGTGGGGGGGAAGCGGTGGTGAGAGGGTATCTTGCCCTGAATAGAGCCTCAAGGGCGTGGCAAACAACGCGAGGCTGTTGCATTCCCTCCCAGCCTCCCCCTGGACGGGGGAGGGGCTAAGTGCGCGGGGCGAGCGCTTATTCATAGCGAATCCGGGGGTCGGCCCAGGCCAGGGCTAAGTCGGCCAGCAGGTTGCCTACCATCAGCATGAAAGCCGAGAGCATCAGCAGGGCCATCACCACGTACTGGTCTTTGTCCAGCAGCGACTGGTACAGGAATGGCCCGATGGTGGGCAAGTTGAGCACGATGGAGGCGATGATGGTCGAGCTAATCAGGTTGGGCAGGGACAGCCCGGCCAGGCTGATCATGGGGTTGATGGCGTTCCTGACGGCGTGTTTCCACAAGACCACCCGCTCGGCTAGGCCCTTGGAGCGAGCGGTGCGCACGTAGTCCTGGCCCAATACGTCAAGCAGGTTGGCCCGCATCTGCCGCATCAGGCTGGCGATGCCCTCGAGACCAATCACAATTAGCGGAATCCACAAGTGCCCCAGCATGTCGCCGAGTCTGGCCCAACTCCAGGGGGCATCTATGTACTGGGGGCTGAAAAGCCCACCCACGTTGCTTCCGCCGGTGCTCAGCACCAGGGCTATCAAGAGCAGGGCCACCAGAAAATCTGGGGTGGCGATGCCAAGATAGCCGATCAGGTTGGCAAGGTTGGCGGCCAGGCCGTGCCGGTTGATGGCGGTGTAGATGCCCAGGGGAATGGCAATGGCCCAAGTTGCCACGATGCTCAGGACGGCCAGAAACACCGTCCAGCCCAGCCGCTCCCAAATCAGGCTCGAGACCGAGCGGTTGTTCAGAAAGGAAAAGCCGAAATCTCCGTGCAGAACGATGTTTTTCAGCCAGCCCAAATACTGCTCCCAGACGGGCTGATCGAGGCCGTACTGGGCGCGGATTCGCGCCACCGTCTCGGGCGAAACCCTGGGGTCGTCGAGCATATTCTGCAAGAACCCCCCCGGCTGAAGCTGAATTACCGCGAATACCAGCAGCGAAATCAGCAGCAGGGTGGGGATGGCGACCAGAATGCGCTTGAGCAGGAAAGTCCACATGAGGGCAGAGAGCTAAGCATAGAGCAGAGGAAAAAGGCTCTAGGCACTTTGCCCTCTGCTCTATGCGGCGGGTTAGCGCTGGAACATCAAAGGCACTGGATAATAGCCCGGAATCACGCCCAGGTCGTAGATATAGTTACCATATTTGGTGCTCACGGCCCCTACCGAGTTGGCCTTGGCGATCATGATCACCATGGCCTGGCGGGCAAAAATAGCTTGCCAGCGGTCGTATAGGGCCTTTCGCTCGGTGAAGTTGGTGGTGCTGGCAGCTTTGTCCCAGAGGTCGTAAATCTCTTTTTCCCAGGGGAAGAAGTTTTTGAACTGGGGCGGCCCACCCTCGCTGGCGGGGAAAGTGCTCTGATGCCAGTAATACAGTGCGCCACCGGGTTTCCAGATGGGCGTGCGCAGTTCGGGGTCGGGCTGGTCGCCCAGAGCTAGCAGGATGGTTTCCCAGTCTTTGCTGCGCCCGGTGGAGAGCAGGTTGGCTGCGAGGATGCCTTGCAGGTCGGCCTTCACCCCGATGGCCTTGAAATCGCTTTGCAGGATGGTGGCGATGGCGCTAAAAGTGGAGCTGTTGGAGCCATAGGTGAGGGTGAACTCGAGCGGTTTACCCGAGGGCAGCAGCCGAATACCATCCGCACCTTTTTTCAGTCCCAGCTTGTCGAGGGCGGCGTTGGCAGCTTTGAGGTCGTAGTTGCTCAGCAGCTTGGTGGTGTTGTAATACCACTCGCTGATGGGGGCCATGCCGTTGCCGGGAAGCTCGGCCAGGCTGTTGTATACGTCGTCAATGATGCGCTTGCGGTTGACCGCAAACTGCATAGCCAGGCGAAAGTCGGTATCGCGGAAGAGCTTGGCTAGCTCGGGGTTTTTGGCATCGTAGTTGAAGGCCAGGTGAGGTGGTGAGCCAAAAAGCGCCCGAAACTGCACCACCTTGATGGGGGCTCCGCTCACCTCGCGCTGCTTGAGGGTGGGAAAGTCGGTGCCGGTGATGTTGAGCTGGCCGATATTACCTGCCAGGAACTGGGCTACTTGGGCCTGGGAGTCGGGGATAATCAGATACTCGAGCCTGTCCAGGTAGGGTAGGGTCGTTCCGGTGGCATCCTTTTTCCAGTAGGTGGGGTTGCGCTCCAAGGTTACTTTTTGCCCAGGAGTATAGCTCACCAAGCGGAAAGGCCCGGTTCCGACGACTTCTTTGGGGTCTACGCTGGTCGGCCAGGCATTGTTGATTTCGGCAGCGGGCTTGCCCCCTTCTTGGCTAAAAGCCAGCAGTTTGTGCTTGGGCATGATGGGCAGGCGCATGTACTGGATAAAGGCCGGAGCGACTTTGGGCAGGGTAAAGCGCACCGTGCTGGCATCGAGCTTTTCTACTTTTACCCCGGCCAGGTTCTCCGAGTCGCCGCCTTTGGCCTCGGGGTTGGCTACGGCCTGGGTATAGGTAAATACCACGTCGTCGGCGCTGAGGTCTTGTCCATCCGACCACTTGACCCCCTTACGTAGCTTGAAGGTGTAGACCTTACCCCCGTTGGTAATGCTCCAGGAGACCGCCAGTGCTGGCTCGATCTGGTAGTTTTTCAGGTTGTACTCGATCAGGCCGTCGAAAAGCTGGTTGGCCAGGGCTTCGCTGGCGCTATCTATGGCCCCGTAGTAGAAAAAGGTTTGAGGAGCACTGGACAGGGCCAGGGTCAGGCTGCCACCGGGCTTGCCGTTGACTACGCCTAGGCTGTCGTAGCCGGAGATGGTTTTGGGCTGGGCCAGGGCCAGTCCACCCAGCAGGGTAACGACCAGAAGCCAAAGGATTTTCCGCATGGATGCCTCCTAGAAGTTCGTGAACCGCCACCAACGACTCGGGTTCGAGCACGAGTATAAGCGCTGGGGAAGTGATTGGCAATAGATTGGTATGCGAGTGGTATAATAGCTAACAGAGCTATGAAACTTGCCTTAGACCAGAGTGCAGCCACTCCGCTATACCTGCAACTTGAGACCAGCCTGCGCGAGGCGCTGACTTCGGGAACCTGGAAAGCGGGTGAGGCCATGCCCCCCGAACGTTCGCTGGCCGAGCGCTTTGGGGTGTCCCGCCTGACCTTACGCAAAGCCCTGGAGCGCCTCGAGGCCCAGGGCTTGGTGCAGCGCCGCCAGGGCTCGGGAACCTACGTAGCCCCCCGGCTCGAGCAGCCCCTTTCGGCCCTGACCAGCTTTAGCCAGGATATGCGAGCCAGGGGGTTAGAACCCAGCGACCGCTGGCTCAAGAAAGGTCTGTTTATCGCCTCGCCGGAGGAGGTGCTGGCCCTCAAGCTCTCGCCAGGAGAAAAAGTAGCCCGCCTCGAGCGCGTGCGCAGCGCGCAGGGGGAGCCGATGGCGGTGGAGCGGGCGGCCCTTCCGGCCCACCTGCTCCCCGACCCCGAGAGAGTCCAGGATTCACTATATAGCTACCTCGAGGCCCAGGCGCTGCGTCCACTGCGGGCTTTGCAGCGGCTGCGGGCGGTGGCGGCGGGGCGGCGCGAGGCCGAACTGCTGGGGGTGCGCGCGGGCGATTCGCTGCTATATATCGAGCGCCTGACCTTCGTGGAAGGTGAGGTGGTGCTGGAGTTTACCCGCAGCCACTACCGGGGCGACCGCTACGACTTCGTAGCCGAGCTTAGAACCAATTCGGGATAGTCAGCGAGGTACAGCCATGGCAATCTTGAATAAATTCATGCAGCAACTGGTGCGAGCCCAGCGGCTGGGCTTTGTGGCAACGGTGTGCGAGGATGGCACGCCTAACCTTTCCCCCAGGGGTACGCTGGCGGTTTGGGATGACGAGCACTTGGTTTTTGCCGACCTGCGCTCCCCCGGAACCACTGCCAACCTGCGGGTCAATCCGGCTGTTGAAGTCAACGTAGTGGATTGGCTTTCGCGCAAAGGATACCGCTTCAAGGGGAAAGCCAGGGTGCTCGAGGAAGGCCCAGAGTTTGAGCGCGGGCTGGATTTTTACGCTAATTGGGGCTTGTCGGATGCTCCTGGACGCATCCGGGCGGTGGTGCTGATTCAGGTCGAGCAGGCCAAAGCTCTGCTCTCGCCCGCATACGATAGCGGAGTTTCCGAATCGCAAATACGCCGCCAGTGGCGGCAATATTACGAGGGGCTCTTGTAGGCATCAGTGCCCACGCAGCCGAGGGTCGAGGGTATCGCGCAGGCTGTCGCCCAGCAGATTGAAGCCCAGCGAAGCCAGCAGGATAGCCAGCCCTGAAAACAGCGAAGTCCAGGGGGAGAGGGTCATGTAGGCTCGTCCCTCGGCCAGCATCTGCCCCAAAGAGGGATTGGGGGGCTGGGTGCCCAGGCCCAGAAAAGCCAGCGAGGACTCCACCAGAACTGCGGTGGAGAGGGCCAGGGTGGTCTGTACCAGAATCACCGAGGCCAGGTTGGGCAGGATGTGGCGGAAGACAACCCTCGAGGCTCCCGCCCCCAGCGCCTGGGCGGCCTGGATATAATCCGAAGCCCGCAGCACCAGAGCTGGCCCCCGGGTCAGCCGCACGAAGATGGGCACGTACACGATGCCGATGGCCAGGGCCGCATTCCACTGGCTCGGCCCCAGCATAGCCACGATACCGATGGCCAGCAAGATGATGGGAAAGGCCAACAGCACGTCCATCAGCCGCAGGATTATCCGGTCTAGCCAGCCGCCCCTATAGGCCGCCAGGATGCCCAGCGGAGCCCCAATCAAAAGGGCCAGGCCCACCGAGGCAAAAGCCACCTCGAGCGAGCTGCGAAAGCCGTAGAGGATTCTCGAGAAAATATCTCGCCCGAACTGGTCTGTGCCCAACCAGTGGGCCGCAGACGGCCCTGAGAGCCGGGCCAGGATGTCCTGGCGATCAGGCGCAAAAGGCGAAAGGGCAGGCCCCAGCAAGGCTGCACCCACCACCAGGAGCGACAAAATCAGCCCCAGCAACCCCAAAGGGTTGCGTAGGAGGGGCTCGAGGCTGCGGCGGAGGGTCATAGAAAGAGCTGAGAGTAGAGGGCTAAGCGCTAAATGCTAATCTCCCTAGAAGACAGCACCCTCTCCCTCTGGGAAAGGGCCAGGGTGAGGGAAAGTGGACAAATCAAGACAACAGGTTAGAAAACTACACCAGTACGGCATAATTACCTTATCGAGAAGTGCTGTCTGGGGCGTGGCTCCGTTGAGCCTGGGGCTTTTCCCTTTTATCTCAGGCATACTCCACCCTGGGGTCGAGCTTGGCGTAGAGCAGGTCTACCAACAGATTAATCAGGACAAATACCGTTGTGACCAGCAAAATTGAACCCTGCACCAGGGGATAGTTGCGTTCGCTGATGGCTCCTACGATCAGGCGGCCCATGCCGGGCAGGGCAAAGACCTGCTC